>CALHTF010000022.1 GCA_938038815.1 uncultured Acidimicrobiales bacterium
CGACGTCACCCAGGGCGATGGCCGCGACCGTCGCCAAGACGCCAAACAAAAGGTTCGGGTATCGCCGTCGTTCGACGGCATGGTTCGCCTCGACGGTTGGTTGCCAACCGTGGCCGGCGAAACCTTTGCCAACGAGTTCGAGCGGCTCCGTCGTCACCTGTACGACCTCGATGTCACCGAAGCTCGCGAGCGTTTGGGGCGCGACCCCGGCCCCGACGAACTCGGTCGCACCGCCGACGAGCGGTCGGTTGCCGTGCTGGTGCTTATGGCTCAACGGTCGGCCAGCTTGGGCGACGGGCCACTCACCGCGTTGCCGTGCGTCAACATCATGATGGACTACGACACGTTTGTGGCCACCAACCGCGAGTTCATGGGACTGCCAGCGCTGTATCCCGCCAACGGGGTATGTCGGACCGAAGCTGGGGTACCGGTGTCGCCTCGCGATGCCCTCGAGTCGATGCTGGCCGGCTTTGTACGCCGGGTCGTGTTCGATCCCGCCGGCCACATCCTCGATTTCGGGCAAAAGGCTCGCTACTTCGTCGGCGGACTGCGCGAAGCGGTGATGTTGCGCGATCAAACTTGTGTCGAGCCCGGGTGCAATGTTCCGGCCCGGTTCTGCGAGATCGACCACTGTCGGTCATGGACTGACCTGGGCCATACCTCCGAACGCAATGGCAATTGTCGATGTCGGTTCCACAACGGTCGCAAAGGGCGGCGAAGCGTCGACCCAATAATCGTGGCCCTCGACGACGAGAAGCATCAGGCCGGTTTTGAGCGGCGATCCAATCACACCTTTCCGTATCGGGTGGGCGAAAAACCGCCGCCCCCGTTTGTTGGTCCCGGACCGCGGGCCCAAACATCGGTCAGTCGGAAGTGATGTTGGTGCGGGCGAAAGATACTGTTTGGCCCGTGAATGTTGCCGAACTAACCACCCCGGCCTTGCTGGTCGACGAAGCGGCGTTGGCCGACAACATCAGTGCCATGAGCGCTGTCCTTCCGGGCGAGCGCCTGCGGCCCCATGTCAAAGCGTTCAAGTCGACTGCGCTGGCAGCTCGGCTCGTCGACGCCGGCCACCAATTGTTCTGTTGTGCGACCATTCTCGAGATGGAGGGCATGGCCGCCGCTGGGTTGGGTCACGATCTCTTGTTGGCCAACGAAGTGCTCGACGCCCGGCGATTGGGGGCGCTGAGCGACCAAGCCCAAATCACGGTGGCGGTCGACTCCGATGCCACGCTGCGAGCGGCGATCGATGGGGGAGTAAAGAAGGTCCTGATCGACGTGAATGTTGGTCTACCTCGCTGCGGGTGCGATGTTCGCTATGCCGGTCGTCTGGCCGATGCGGCCCGGGCCGCCGGACTCGAGGTGCGCGGGGTCATGGGTTACGAGGGCCACCTGATGGACCTGGTCGATCGCGACAAACAACGAGCCGAAGTCGCCAAGTCGATGGCCGTGTTAGCCCAAGCACACGAGATGGTGGGCGGCGACATTGTGTCGGCGGGCGGAACCGGCACCTTCGATATCAACGAGGTCGCCACCGAGATCCAGGCCGGGTCGTACATGTTGATGGATACCCACTACGCCAAGGTCGGGCTGCCCTTCCGACGGGCGCTGTCGGTGCTCACCCGGGTGATCTCGGTGAATGCGGCCGGCAACTTTTTGGTGGTCGATGGCGGGCTCAAGGCCCTGGGTATGGACCACGGCAACCCCACCGTCGACGGCGCAACGGTGTTCTTTTGCTCCGACGAGCACACCACCCTCATCCCCGACGAAGGCACCACCTGGGAAGTCGGCGACCTGGTGCGATTGTGGCCCGCGCACGTCGACCCCACCGTCGCCAAACACCGGTCGATGCACGTGGTCAAAGGCGACACGGTGATCGACGAGTACGCCATCGATCTGCGGCACTGGTGAGCGGGTTGAACGGGTGAACGGCCTCAGTCACGACCGGACCACCTTCACCAACTGGGCCGGCAACCAGCTAGCAAGCCCGTTGCGGGCGACCCAACCCACCACCGAAACCGAGCTGGCCAACCTGGTCGAGGGTGCAGCGGCGGTGGGCCACAGCGTCAAGGCGGTTGGATCGGGGCACAGCTTTACCGCCATCGCCATGACCAGCGGCGTGCTGATCGATCTGTCGGCGTACAACCGGGTGCTCGAGATCTCGGGGAACCGGGTCACGGTGCAGGCCGGCATTACGTTGCATTCGCTTGCCCAACAGTTGGCCGAGGCCGGGCTGGCGTTGCCGAACCTGGGCGACATCGACGTACAAACCGTGGCCGGAGCAACCTCTACCGGTACCCACGGCACGGGGCTCGGGTTTCACGGCATAGCGTCGGCCATAACCGCAATCCGGGCGATCTCGGGCGAAGGCGAGGTGGTCGAGTTCGACGCCGAGCAACTGCGAGTCGGACGGGTAGGCCTGGGGGCCGCCGGGCTGTTGTCGACCATCACTCTCGAGTGTGTTCCGGCGTTTTGGATGCATGCGGTCGAGGAACCGTTAGCGCTCGACGCGGTGCTCGAAGGGTTCGACGAATGGTCCGAGGTAACCGACCACGCCGAGTTCTTCTGGATGCCCCACACCGATAAGGCTCTCGTGAAGCGCAACACCCGTCGAGCAACCGGGCCCGCCCAGGCCTCAAAGCTCAAACGAGTGAGTGAACGATTGGCAACCGAGCTCACCGAAAACGTGGGCTTTGGGGCCATGTGCCGAGTCGGCAAGGCTCGGCCCGATCTCATCCCCAAGATGGCGGCCGGTCTAGCGAAAGGGTTTGGCCGCAAGGAATACACCGCACCCAGCTGGGAAGTATTTGCTACCCCGCGTCGAGTGAAGTTCATCGAAATGGAGTACGCCGTACCTCGCGAAGCATGGAAGTCGGCCTTTGCCGAGGTGCGGGCCTTGATCGACATCGTCAGCGACGACGAACCGATCAACTTCCCCATCGAAGTTCGGGTGTTGGGCGGCGACGACATACCGATGTCGATGGCCTCGGGACGCGACAGTGTCTTCATTGCGGTACATAACTTCCGCGGGATGGCCTACGAGCGGTACTTCCACGGCGTGGAGTCGATCATGAAGCGCCATGGTGGGCGACCCCACTGGGGCAAAATGCACTACCGGAAAGCCGCCGACCTGGCCGAGGTGTATCCGCAGTGGGATGCCTTTGGTGAACTGGTGGCTCAGCTCGACCCGAACGGCACGTTCCGAAATCCGTACCTCAACCGAATCCTCGGCTAACCGGCTAACCGGGTTACCGATTCGAGAACCGGCGAACCCGGTTCCCGATGTTTCCAATGCGGTTTACCTTCGGGTTCACGACCGCGGTGGTGGTCTTGAGGCCATCGGTGTCGCCCGGGATTCGTGGGCTACGTAGCACCGCGTGGGTGCGACGGAACGCCACCAAATGTTCACCGCTCGGGTGTCCCCATTCGCCCACCGGCTCAAGCTTCCAACCCAAACCGTTGGCTGCCCAGGTCAGGTCGTCGAGCGAGTAGTGGTACGGCTTCGAGGCCGAGGTGGTGACCTTGCCCGAAGCTTTGTCGGAGGTACCGATTGCCCCGCGACGCTTCACCCGGTCGGCGGGCAACGACATTGAGGGGGCGTCGTGGATGGTGGCAAACAACCGCTTGTGCGGGCCAAGAACTCGGGCGGCTTCATAGAGGCACAGGCGAATATCGTTGAGCGAGAGTTCGCTAAAGAGGCCATGGGCGATCGCCATGTCGAACTCGACCCCATACTTCGAGAACCCAAACCGGTCGTCGAGGCGGATGTTGGCCTCGGGCAGCTTGCGGGCCACGCCAGCTTGGGGGAGTTCGATCTCGGTGCCGGCGCGGAGGTAGTCGATGTTGGCGTCGATGCCGTAGTAGTTGTCGGCCAGCAGGTAGTCGATGAACTTCACGCCGCCTCGCAAAGGTCCACAGCCAATATCGAGCAGTTTGTCGGTGCGTTCAAGGCCAACGGCGCGCAAGTAGTCGAGTTGGAGCTGGCCAACTTCGTCCCAGTCGCCCAACAGCTTGTCGCGGTGGGCCGTGCTCGGCTCGGCCGGGGTTTCGACGACGTCAACAGTTTTTGCCCGCAGGATTTTCATACCTCTGTAGTCGGCAGCCCGTCGCCGTTTCTGAGTCGTTTGGCCTATATCTCTGTTGTGCCTGGCTACTATCGGCACCAATGCGTAGAAAACGGCCAGCCGCCCGAGTAGTGCTCCTCGACCGCGAAAACCGGATATTCCTGGTCAACGCCTCCGACCCGGCCGATCGCAGCAAATCCGATTGGTGGGAAATTCCTGGCGGTGGCATGGACCCGGGGGAGTCGAGCGAGCAGGCGGCCGCCCGCGAAATCTATGAGGAAACCGGCATTTCCGACTTTGAGATGGGGCCGTGTATCTGGACCCAACAGGTGCAGTTCACCTTTGCCGGAATCTTCTTCGACTCCGACGAACGCATCCACGTCGCCTGGTGCGATGGTGGCGAATACAACCCGCAGGGACTCGAGTTCTTCGAAGCGATGGCGTTCAAAGGGGCGAAGTGGTGGGATGTCGACGAACTCCTGGCCTCCGACGTGCCGGTGTTACCTCCTCGAATGCGGGAGTTCTTGGCCCCAATCGCCGCGGGTGACCTGCCCAAAGAGCCGATCGACATCTCCTAAATCTCCCTAAACCGTTTGGCCCAGAGCGTCGATACCAACGGGTATGACTCTCACCTCAGAGCCCGTCGCCCAGACTGCGGCCCCACAAGCATCACCAACTTCACTACCGCGCCTGCTGGTCGACGCCGTCGAAACCGTGGTCCTTGGCAAAACCCGTCAGGTCGAACTTTCGGTCGCCGCACTGTTGGCCGGTGGCCACCTGATGCTCGAAGACGAACCCGGCGTCGGCAAAACCGTGCTGGCCAACGCCCTGAGCCGGTTGATTGCCGGTCGGTTTGGTCGGATTCAGGGATCGCCCGATCTGCTGCCGTCAGACATCGTTGGCGTGAACACTTTCAACGCCGAATCGCGTGAGTGGGAGTTTCACCACGGTCCGGTCTTTAGCAACGTGTTGTTGTTCGACGAACTCAACCGTTCGACTCCCCGGGCGCAATCGGCGCTGCTGGAAGCAATGGCCGAGGGCCAAGCCACCGTCGATGGCCGCACCTACCGGCTTCCCCAACCGTTCTTTGTGGTCGCCACCCAGAATCCGCTCGACCATGCCGGAACCTTCCCGCTCGTGGAAGGCCAACGCGACCGATTCGCGGTAGCGATCTCGCTCGGCCTCCCCAGCCGAGAGGTCGAGCGGTCGTTGCTGCTGGGCAACGGCGGCCGGGCAGCGATCGAGTCGCTACAGCCCGTTGCGTCCGCCGACACCATTTCCCAACTCCGAACCGCGGTGGCGGGCTTCCACGTTGCCGAACCGGTGGTCGACTACGCCCTCGACCTGGTGACCGCCGTTCGAGCAACCGGCGGCACTGCCCGCTCCGGCAACCAGGTGCTCAGCACCCGAGCAAGCGAATCGCTCGTGTCGGTAGGCCGAGGCATCGCCGCGTTGCGCGACCGTTCGTATGTCACGCCCGCCGACCTGCTTGAAGCCGCACCGTATGTGCTCGCCCACCGAGCCCGCCCCAACGATCCGCTGCCCGTGGCTGCGGCCTGGGTGCACGAGGTCATCTCGGCCGTCCCGGCACCGACCGCCTAGCCGGTTCACCCTCAACCACGATGACCACCCTTTGGAGCGGGCGAAAGCTGATGTTTGCGTCGAGCGTTGGCGCGTGGCTGCCCATGCTTTCGTTTGTGGTGCTCGGTGCCTGGCAAACGACCGGCATCCCGTTCTTCCTCGGAATCGCCGTGGCCAGCATGCTCGCACTGGTCGTCGACGCCCTCGTTTCGGTCGTGTCGATGCGCGACCCCAAGCTTCGCCTTCGAGCCCCGGAATCAAAGGTGCTCACCGTCGCCCGGCCGCACCGGTTTGCGGTGGTCGAAGCTTCGCCGCCCGGAGCGGTGATGCAGCTGGTTTCGTCGATGGGCGGATCGAACAGCACCCGCGCTGGTTCGGGCGCACCAATCGTCGCCCAGTACCGCCACCGGTCGGTGCACACCGACGCAGCGGGCATCGCCGAGGTGATTGGCCCGCTCGGGTTGGTGGTTTGCCAGCGCCGCTTCCTCACGCCACTCGCCTTTGCGGTTGGCCCGCGAGACGGTGAACGCTCCGATTTTCCCGAAGCCCCCAAAGACCAAGACGACGAGCAGCCCGAAGCCGATGTCGATTTCGATCCAGCGGCGGTGCTCCTGCCGCAGGCCGCCGAGGAGAACATCACCCGGTCGGTGCGTCCGTACCGCCGGGGCGACCAACAAACCGCTGTGGCGTGGAAAGCCACGGCTCGCACCGGCGAGTTGATGGTTCGAGAGCTCGAAGGGTTCGACCCGGTCGAAACCGAAGTGGTCCTGATGCTGGCCCTGCGAGAACCAAAGAACGTCAAGTCCCGCCGGACAACCAAATCTCGCGTGCAACTCGCCGAACTCGACGAATTGAACGAAGACGCGGTCGCCCGGGCAGCGGCGTTTGCCAAAGGGGCGATGCGAGCCGGCCAAACCGTTCGGCTGATCCTCAACCAAGAGATGTCCGAGCCAGCGGAACGAAAAGCACCCCTGCGGCGAGGCAAGATGCGCCTGATGTATGTGGTCGGCGAGTCGGCGGTTACCTCCGAGGTCGTACGGAACGAAACCCACCTCGCCTACCTGCTTGCGGCCGCAGTTCCCGGTGGCGACCTGCGAGGCAAAGTCCGCGAAAGCCAAACCGCTACATCTGATCAACCCGTGTTCGCCATAACGCCGACCGGCGACCGGTGGATGTCGCCATGACCACCAAATCATCCAAGTCATCCAAATCATCCAAATCATCCAAGCCAGCCAACCCAGGTTCGTGGAAACCCGACGACCTCGCGGTCGCGTTCGGGTTCAAGGTGCTGGCGGCGGCGCCGACCCTGTGGGTCACCCAGTTCATGCCGTCGTCGCTCAAGTTTGCGTCGGTCGGTGCGGTGGCCGGCATGCTGCTGAGCGCTGGTTCGGCCAAGGTCTTCCGGTTGGCGATGAGCATGGCCTGTGCGGCCTGGTTGTTCGCCTTCATCAGCGGCCCGATGAGCTCCGGGGACTCCTGGCCGCTCAAGTGGGGGATCGTGCTTGCCTTGGTGGTGGTGTTCGCCGGTCGCCAAACGTTGGTCGAACTGTTGATCTCACCCGCCAGCCGCACCCGCCTCGACGCTCGCCAACAAACGATCGACTTCGCCAAGGCGGCGGCCGCCGTTGCGGTAATCGCCGGACTCGTGAGCCCGGTCATGTCGCTCTTTGGTCCGCCAACGCCGACCGGCGGGTCGCTGTTCGGGGGCGAAGGCGACGGTGCCCAGCCGTACTGGGGGTTCACCGACCAGATGGATACCGGTAACCGAGGCGACCTTGGCGACGAGATCGTTATGCGGGTGCGCACCGAGCAGCCGAGCTTCTGGCGGGGTCAAACCTTCGACCAGTGGGATGGCCGGTACTGGTCGCGATCAGACGACCGGGTCGAGCAAGTGCGGGCCGATACCGGTGGCAAAACGACCTTTGGGTATCCGCGCAACAACGGCGAAGTACTCACCCAGATCTTCACCCTCGAGGGCGACGGCTCCGACGTGGTGTTCGGGGCGCCCGACATCTTGCAGATCGATCATCCGGTCGACGTGTTTCGCCGCTCCTACGCCGACGGTTCGGTCCGTGCCCCTATCGACTTGGCGGCCGGGTCGCAGTACACCGTGGTGAGCGAACGCCCGTATGTAACCCCCGAACTGCTCCGCAAGGCCGATCCGCTCAAGCTGGGTATCCCCGCCGAGGCCGAGGGGTATCTCGAAGACAACGCCACCGACAAGGTCGCCGACCTCGCGGCTCGCATCACCGCCGACGCCCCAACCACCTACGACAAAATCAAAGCGCTCGAAGCGTGGATGGGTAACAACATCAAATACCAGACCAACATCCCGGTGCTGCCCCAAGGGGCCGATGCGGTCGAGCAGCTGCTCTTTGTCGACCAGCTCGGGTACTGCGAGCAGATCGGTACCTCGCTGGCCGTCATGGCCCGCTCACTCGGAATTCCGGCTCGTCTCGCCGTCGGCTACGTGCCGAATGAGTACGACGGGTTACGCGGGTCCTACACCGTGCGGGCTCGCGACGCGCACGCCTGGACCGAGATCTACTTCACCGGCATCGGTTGGCAGGGGTTCGACCCGACCGCTGAGGTTCCGCTGTCGGGCGAACGTCCGGCGAGCGCCAACGACGACGGCGAGTCGGGCGACGACACCGCTGCGCTACCGCCGCTCGGTGTGGTGATCGGTGTGTTGGTCGCCGGAGCAGTACTGGTGCTGGCGATGATCGGCCTCGGCAAAGTGGTGGCCTATCAGCGCCTGAGCTGGTCGCAGAAGGCGATTGGTCGCCTCGATCAACTCGGTGCCCATGCGGGCCGCAAACGAAAGGTTGCTGAATCACCCGGTTGGTATGCCCAGATGTTGGGCAAGAGAAGTGGTCGCGACGAATTGGTCGAGTTAGGTCGACTTCTCGACCAGGCGCAGTTCGCACCGGGGGGCGAGGACCCCACGACCCAAGCCCGGGCCGAACAGATCCTCGATCACCTAGAAAAGCCAGCCAAGCCAGCCAAGCCAGCGAAGACCCGCTAAGCGCGCTTGGGTCCTCGGAGCCCGAAGTAGGCCATCTCGGCTGTTTGGCGAGCAAGCTCGGACGGATCGAGGTCAAAGCCCCGGTCGAGCCAGTACCGGCCAATACCTTCGGAGAGTCCAACCACGCCGTGGGCCAGAACCCGGCGGTTGTCTTCGCTCACGTCGGGCATGTGCAGCACGGCGATGATGTTCTCGACGAGTGATTCCTCGACCTTTTCGAGCTCGTGGAGAAAATCGGCGTCTTCGCGCACCCCGTCGCCAAACAACACCGCAAAGGCGTGAGGCTCGGCGCCAAAGAACTCAAAGAACGCCGAGAAGCCCGCTTCGACGAGCCCGCGGGGTCCGCCACCAGACGCCTCGGAGGTTTCGAGCGCGGTAACGATCTCGGCCCGCAGACGATCGCCAATGTCGACCAGCAAGGTGAGAAACAGCTCGTGTTTGGAGTCGAAGTGTTGATACACCACCGGCTTGGTGATGCCAGCCGCTTCGGCGATGTTGTTCATCGACGTGCCGTGGTACCCGTTGGTTCCAAAGGCGGTGAGGGCGACCTGAAGGAGCTGGTCGCGGCGTTTGTCGGCGGAGAGGCGTGATTGCATAGGAAGCAGTGAGCTTAGTTTCCGCGCATCGCTAGTGTTGGCGAGTCTCGCCACGTTCTTCGCGGATGGCCGCCTTTACCCCGTAGCCAAACACGATCGCCGGAGCTAACACGATCGACCCGACGATCATCGATCCAACGATGATGCTCACATGGGTCGACGTAAACCGCCCGAAGAGCCCGATGAAATAGGTAACGATCGCCACCAAGAACAGGCCGTAGCCCAACCGCTTGCCGGCGGTAACCAATTGCACGATTTGGGCGCGCCGAACCAGGTGCGCATCGGTGGGGGCAGGGGTGGGTTCAGTGTTGCTTGTGTGTTCAGCGTTCATATCAGGGGGTCCATCCAGCGTCGTCGATAAAGACGGCTAACCGTTGGGCCATCGTCTCATACGACAGGTGCTTTCGGGCCAGCCGCTGATTGTTGTCGAGCATCTCGCGCGTGGCTGTGGCTGTGGCTGCGGCGGTGGTCGGGTCGGCCCCGGCCAAAACGGCTGCCATGCCAGCGGTGTCGTCGGGGTCGAACCACGAAAACCCGAGCGATCGAAATTCTTCAGCGACGGCGTAGGTCCCCACCGCTACCGGCTTGCGGTACATGGCGGCTTCGATCGGGGGATTGCCGAATCCCTCCCACGTCGACGGAAACGCCACCAGGTCCGCTGCGGCATAAATCTGGGCCCGGGTTTCGGCTGGCTGATTAATGACCCGACACGTTGCGTTGGCCAGCAGACGGGCCAAGGTGTCGTCGTAACCATCTTCGGCCGCGCCGAGCAGCCAGTACGTAGCGTCGAGCTTGGTGGCGATCTCGATCGCCTTGGCGATGTTCTTACGCTCGATCGCCCGCACTGGATGGGCCACCAGGGTTTCGTCGTCGGCGACGCCAAGCAACGCCCGACTCGCTTCCCGGTCGGCCATCGGCGGGTAAGCGTCGAAGCCGTTGTAGATCGTGGTCGCGGTGATTCCCCGATCGGCCATCTCGTGGCGGGTGAGGTCGTTGATCGTTACGTGGCGCCACGCCGGATCGTCGGGGGGAAGTTCGTCGATGTGGGCAAACCGGTCGCGTTGCCAGGGCGGGTCGTGGTGGTGGAGCAAGGCGGGCCGCCCAGAAAGGACGTTGGCCACCACGCGCGACGCTGGCAGGTTGAGCGGGATCGACAACAAGTTCTCGACCACCACGAGGTCGCAGTCGTCGAGCGCCAGTTCGAGTTCGCCGGTACTGGGTGGTTCTTGGGCATCGATCGCCAACCCGGGAACGATCCGGTCGATCGGGCCTTCGCCCGCCACGGTGACGATGTCGAACCCAATCCCGGCCAGGGCACGGGCCCAGCTGTTGGTCACTATCGATACACCGTCGGCCAGGCCAAGACGAAAGGACAAGAAGGCGCATCTGCTCATGATCAGGGCAAGCCTAGCGGTGTCTGGAATACTGTCCCGATGCCACTGGACCCGGATTCGCCCCCGCCACTTCGTGACGCCGTAGAGAAAATGATGCACGACCAATGGGTAAGTCTGCCTGGCGATTCCCGCGGGTCCGGCTACTGCGCCCCTAACACCGAGGTGTATCCGTGGCAGTGGTTGTGGGACTCGTGTTTCCACGTTCTCATCTGGGCCGAGCTTGGCCACCCCGACCGGGCGCTCGCCGAACTCGAACAGGTCTTCACCGCCCAAGCCGCCGATGGCTTTGTGCCCCACATGAACTACCAACTCGACCCGGCGGCTTCGGTCGAGTTTTGGGGGCGCGAGGCAAGCTCGAACATCACCCAGCCGCCGATGTATGGCCACGCGGCCGCCGAACTGATTCGCCATGGTGTCGACGTACCCGACACGGTGGTCGACCAGAGCATTGCCGGACTCCGCTTTTTGCTCGACCACCGAGCCCGCAGCACCGAAGACTTGGTGTTGCTGTGTCATCCGTGGGAGTCCGGCACTGACGACAGCCCCCGCTGGGACGACGCGTGTCCGGGCGAAGGGTTCGATCTTGCTACGTGGCGCACCCACAAAAGCGATTTGGTGGCCGAGGTGCGGGCCGCCAACCCGGAGTCGTCGTCGCCGGTACAGAACCCCTCGTTCGAAGTGGCCTCGATCGGCTTTAATGCCCTGCTGGCCTTTAACACCATCGAACTCGCCGAGGTTTCGTCGCGGCCCGGTCTCTCCGACCTGCGAACCAAGGCCGACCAACTTGTCGCGGCGATTGACGCCCGCTGGAACGGCGAGACCTGGGTCGACGGTGGATCGAGCACGCCCACGAGTCGGGCGGCGCGAACCGTCGACGGATTGCTGCCGGTGCTCGTGACCCGCGATAGCCGAGCGGTCGAGATCGCCTTTGGTTCGCTGATCGACGAGCGAGCCTACGGTGGCCCGTACGGTCCGGCCGGGGTGCACCGCGAAGAGCCAAGCTACGACGCCGATACCTACTGGCGCGGACCTGCGTGGCCTCAGCTCAGCTACTTGCTGATGATTGCCGCCCAGCGGCGGGGGAGCGGCGAGGTGGCATCGTCGGTCGCCACGTCGCTTCGCGACGGCGCCGCCATCTCAGGGCTCGCCGAATACTGGAACATCGATTCCGGTGCCGGGCTCGGCGCCCGGCCCCAATCGTGGGCCGGCCTCGGAATCCTCGCCGGTTAGCCGACCTGGTTGACCTGGTTGACCTGGTTGACGTAATTTACCTGCACGGCTCGGCGGTTCGAGAGCGCCGGCTCAACGCCCGGTTGGGCGGGCAGTTCGACCTGGATCTCTTCTTCGCGGTAGCGGCGACGCACGCGGTTGGTCACCACGTCGGCTAACCCGACGAGCAGCACGAGGTCGCCGAACGACAACACCTGGTCGAGAATGCCGATCGGGATGATGTCGCCCAGGAACACCAAGTGGTCGCCCGCTTGCTGAATCTCCCGGGGAGCTTGGAGCTTCAGTAGTTCGGCCGCCCCAACGTTGGGTGCGAGGTCGGCGTTCACCATTGCTTCGGGGCTCACCGGCATTGCGCCGTTAGCCACGATGGGGAGCAGATTCAAGAACAACCCGAAGGCCACCACGCCCATGCCGGCAAGACGAAAGTTGGCCAACGCAAACGCGATGAGGCTGATCAACGCCACGGCGACAAACAGTGCGCCGCCGGGCGGGTCGATCCAGGCGACCAACATCGGGATCGTTACTCCGACCGCCAGCAGTTGCCAGTAGTCGACCTGAAGTCCGGACAAGTTCTGGAGGCGGCCGCCGCGGAAGAGTCCGATCCCGGCGCCGATGAGTACGGCAAGCAAGGCTGAAATCATGGCTGCAATCTACCGCCGCGCCGATTCGAAAACCACCTAACGCGGCGTGAATACCACCGCTCGCGTTCTCTATACTCGGTCCATTTAGCTACTTGTTCGAGCCGATCGCCGATCCAATGGTGCGACCGTCGCCCGCCACCATGCAGGTGATGTCGCGGTACAGGCCGTCTTCGTAGTTGGCCCGGGGTGGGTAGGTGTGATCGATCGAGTACGCCGACAGCTCGTAGCTCTCGCCGATGAAGTCGGCGAAGTTGAGGTAACACACCTGCGACGCGTAGTTGCCCATGAATTCCTCGCCCGGGTACGGCACCGACGCGTCGCCCGGGAACACATCGATCATGAACACTTCTTTGTCGTGGGGGATGTCGCACGGCACCTCAAAGATCAGGTCTTGGCCTTCGCCATCTTGAATCCACGAGTACTCGTTGAGACAGTCACCAACCTGCGCCTCGCCCAACGCAATAGGGTCGCCCTCGTCGAGCGCCTTGTCCCAGTCAAAGGTGGTAGGAGGCGAGACTTCTTCGCCCTGGTCACCTTCGCCCTCAGCACCATCGCTCTCTTGCTGGGTGGCGTCGTCGTCGCCGACGCCAAGAAACTCGGTCCGTTTCTCCCCGGTCGAGCACGCAGCGAGCACGATCATCGCTGCGAGCAGCAACAGTCCTGCGACAAGAGTGCGTGAACGAGCCATTAGTTCCAGAATAGAAGTACGGCCGACGGCTTAATAAGCCGGCAGGACCCGGTCGATCTGTTCAAAGCTGCGGAACATCAAGATGCCGATCGGCAGAATCGCAATCGCCCACACCG
>CALHTF010000023.1 GCA_938038815.1 uncultured Acidimicrobiales bacterium
GCCGAAGACAACAAAGCCGGCCCGTCAGAAGAAAAACGCGACGAAGCCGAAGACAACAAAGCCGGCCCGTCAGAAGAAAAACGCGACGAAGCCGAAGACAACAAAGCCGGCCCATCGGAAGAAAAACGCGACAAGACCGAAGACGAAAAAGCCGCCGAACCTGAAAACAAGGGCGGTAAATCTGAAGAGAACCGCGACAAGGCCGACCCCAACGGTCCCGAAGAGAAGAGCCCCGAAGACAAGGGCCCCGAAGACAAGGGTCGGCCCGACAACACCGATCCAGCGGAGCCGAAGGCGGAGTCGTCGGACCTAGCTCCCAAGAGGCAGAGACAACCGAGCGGAAGGTCGGCTAGCAAGGGGGAAAAGGGAACCGAGTCAGGCGATGACTCGAGTTCGAAGGGCAAACCAGGAAAGGGCGAAGGCGAAACCAGTGAGGGAAACGTTGGAGACAAAGACCCAAAACCGGGCAAACCAACGAAGTAACTCGCCGCTCGCAGTCGCCGTCCTCGTGGGCGCACCTCTGCTCAGTGGCGGTTCGGAGTGATCTTTAACTCTGGAGTTTTCTTCGTCTTTATCGTTGTCGTCCTCGCGCTGGTCTGGATTGGACCAAAGCGTGGGCAAAACATGGTGCTGCTTGCCGCCTCGTACGTTTTCTACGGCTGGTGGGACTGGCGGTTCCTCAGTCTCTTAGCAATCTCGACCATCTCCGATTTTGTGATCGGCCGGACGATGCCATCGGCATCGGA
Source organism: uncultured Acidimicrobiales bacterium (assembly GCA_938038815.1). GTDB lineage: Bacteria > Actinomycetota > Acidimicrobiia > Acidimicrobiales > SHLQ01 > CALLQB01. The sequence continues at coordinate 747 of CALHTF010000023.1, forward strand.
GTCGGGCCGGCGTCGGCTTCTTTGGCTGAGCGTGGCGGTCAACCTCGGGCTGCTCGGGACGTTCAAATACTTCAACTTCTTCGTCGATTCGGCGATCGACATGCTCGCAACAGTCGGCCTAAACCCCAGCACGCCGGTCCTCCAAGTGGTGTTACCGGTCGGCATCTCCTTCTATACCTTCCAGACGCTGTCGTATTCGTTCGATGTGTACCGGGGTCGGATCGAACCGTGCCGGTCGCTGATCGACTTTGCGACCTTTGTGGCCTACTTCCCCCAGTTGGTTGCCGGCCCGGTCGAGCGGGCACACCGACTCCTTCCCCAAATCACCACGCCGCGAGAGAAGCCCACCGCATCGCAGGTGCAGTCGGGGCTCACGTTGTTTGCCTTCGGCCTGATGAAGAAGGTGGCGATCGCCGACATGCTCGCCCCGATCGTCGACCGCGGATTCGGCACAAACCCAGCGCAACTCTCCTCTACCGAGGTAGCGGTTGCCATCGTTGGTTTCTCCGTGCAGATCTATGCCGACTTCTCCGGCTACACCGACATGGCTCGTGGTGTGTCACGGCTGCTCAACATCGAACTGATGCGCAATTTCGAGCAGCCGTATCTCTCTCGCAATATCACCGAGTTCTGGCGTCGATGGCACATCTCGCTATCGACCTGGTTGCGCGACTACCTCTACATTCCGCTGGGCGGCAACCGCCACGGAACGGCGAGCACCTACCGCAACATCTTGATCACCATGCTGCTAGGCGGACTATGGCACGGCGCGGGTTGGAGCTTCGTGTTGTGGGGCGCAATCCACGGTGTAGCACTCGTCGTTCATCGGATGGTTGGCGGTGTCGCATCCGACGCCCGGTTACGATTCCGAGATGTCCCGAGTATCGGGGCGACGTTTGGGTTAGTGACCGCCGCTTGGGTTTTCTTCCGAGCATCGTCGGCCTCTCATGCGGTCGAAATGTTCGGTCGCCTTGCCGCCTTCGAGAGCACGAATATCGTCAGTTGGGACGGCGTGCTCGTTGTTTGTTTCCTCGCGGTGCTCGCAATTCTCGACCTCGTCCAGCGAACCGACCGTGACCGTCCCATCGCCGATGGGCGCCGACCATTGACCTCAGGGCTAGCGGTTGGCGCAGCACTTCTCGCAGTCTTGGTGGCCTCGGGTTCCGAATCGTCCCCGTTCATTTACTTCCAGTTCTAAGGTGCCAATGAACCTTTCCCTCGCGAACAAGAATCCGCAGCCTCGGAATCCCGATACACCACAACGACCAGTGATCCTGCTCTCGAAGTTCCTCGTAGCTGTCTTGATCGTCTTTATAGGCGCTGAGGTCGTCGCCCGGGCCTGGGTCGCGCCACGAATCGGCGACGCCAACGCGTCGAAAGATGTGCAGATCGAACGACAGATCGGATTCGTTCGAAACCTCAAACCTGACGGTGTCGATGTGGTGGTGGCTGGAACGTCGATGGCAGGGGTTGGCATCGACCCCGAGGTGCTCACCGCGATGAGCGGGCAGTCGGCGTTCAACGCTGCTCTTGGTTGCGCCAACCCGCTGGTGGTGTCGGACTGGATTCCGAACTTTGTCGCTCGAGAGCTCTCACCCGAGGTCGTCGTGTTGGCGATCACCCCGAGCGACCTCGATCCCGAATCCTGCCCGAGGGCGTGGACCGACATCGAGCTGCTCACCGTGCCCGCCGGCGACCAACGCACCCTTAGCCAGCGGCTCGATCTACAACCCTTTCTTCGCGAAAACTCGGCTTTGTGGCGTCAGCGCCCGTGGCTTCGTCAGATCAACAACCTGCCCTTCTTGGTTTTTGATCGCGAATGGACGTGGGACGTCACCTTCCGAGACGACGGCTTCTGGCAGGTCGACGCTTGGGCGGAGGTCGACCAGGAAACCTATTTGCTCGAGCCCCATCGGACCCAGATTTCGGTCGACCAGGCCCGGGTCGACGCAATTGCAGCTACCGTGGCGGATCTTGAGGCCTCGGGTATCGAAGTCGTCATCGCCGAGCTGCCGATGGCGATGCGTTGGATCGATCACCTCGACGCGTCGTTAGTCTCGTACGACCAGGCCGAAGCGGCACTCCGCGAGACGGCCGAGCGGGCGGGAGCAACCTACTTGCCCAGCCCCGAAGAGTTCCACGACAACATCTACTTCATCGACGAAGGCCATATGACTCCCGAAGGAGCCCTTTCGTATTCGGCCTGGTTGGGTTCCCAAATCGCCCGGTGAGCCTATTGTCATGATTCATGACGCACTTGACATGATCCGTGACATACTCGATAGTGAACCCTATGAGTTCGCCGACCAACGATTCGCCTTCGCTGGCTGACCAGCGCGCCGCGGTTACCCGGGAAGCGATTCTCAAAGCCACCCAGGATCTGTTGGTCAACGAGCATCCGGCCGCCATCTCGGTACCGGCAGTGGCTCGCGGTGCTGGCGTGTCGGTACGGACCGTGTATCGCTACTTCCCGAACAAACAGGCGCTGCTCGACGCCATCGCCAACTACTTTCCCGAGAAGGCCGACGTCTACGTATCGCAGACATTCGAGTCGGTCGACACCAGCCGCGAGGCGCTGGTTCGGCTCTGGAACACGTTCGATGAAAACCGGGTCGCTGTCCGAGCCGAACACCTGTCGACCGCGGGCCGCGACCTACGGGAGCGGCGACTCACCGAAACCCGAACCCAGATTCACAAGATGGTCTCGAAGACGGTGCCCTTCGGAACCGAAGCCGACCGCGAACGGCTAACCGACGCGCTCGTCGCCGTCACCGCTTCATCGATGTTTCTCGAACTCACCGACCGACTCGGCCACAACAGCACCGACGCTGCTCACCTCGCTATCTGGATCAGCAACGCCCTGCTCGAAAAATTCGCCTCCGACCACTCACCCGCCAACCCGTCCACCGCAAAGGGACCCACGCGATGACTGCCACCAAAGCTGCTCCTACCTCGACCGACGCCAGCGGTTTCGAAAAGCCCGGCCCCGGCACCTGGACACTCGACACTGGCCACTTTGGCGCCAACAGCTCGCGGATCTGCCAGGACCTCATCGCCGAAGGATGCACGAAGGGCAGTGCCGAAGGCTTTGCCCTCATGGGAGCGCCGCTAAAACAACTCGACGCGGCGTTTGTGCGGGGGCGGTTCTATATCAAGATGACCCCGCTGGTCGGCGGCGGACTCGACCTTCCAACCCCGCCTGGCCCGGTGCTGTGGATGGCGACCCGTTTGCATCCCAAGTTTCGCAACGCCGAAAAGACTGCCGGGCGGGCGCTCGGCGAGCGGTTCTGGATGGACGAGCACAAACGGTGGGTCGACGAGTGGAAACCAAAGCTCGAGCAGCAGTGCCGCACGTTCTCCGCAGTCGACCCGGCGACGCTCACCAACGATCAACTAGCTAGCCATATCGACGAGCTGTATGCACTGGCCCAGTTCGGCACCGCGTTGCATTTCCGATTGCACGTGAGCGACCTCGGCCCGATCGGCATCTTGTTGGTGCAGGCCCGCGACTGGGGGCTCGACTCGGGCGAGATCATGATGACGTTGTCGGGCCACTCCCCCGCAACGAATGCACCCGGCGAAGCCCTGGCCGCTATTCGCCACATCGTCGCCGCCAAGGGCGCCAAGCCCACAACCCTCGACGAGGTTCGCGACCTCTCGCCCGAAGCCAGCGACCTGCTCGACGCATTCCTGGGCGAATACGGATGGCGCCTGACCACCGGGTACGACATTCGGGCGCTCACGCTCGGCGAAATGCCAGCCACGATCCTCACCGCGGTCAACGCCGCTCCCTCGGAGGCTTCAGCCGCCGAGTCGAACGCAGCAGCGCTCAAGGTTGGCGACGAAGCATTCGACGCTCTGCGGGCAAAGGTCGATCCGGCCGATGTTGCCCAATTCGACGAAATGGTGGCCGACGCTCGGGCCCTTTACGGACTGCGCGACGAGAACGGTCCGCTGACGTACCAGTGGCCTACGGGTTTGCTTCGCCGTGCGGTGCTCGAAACCGGCAAGCGACTCGTTTCGTCCGGGCGGCTTCCGGGTATCGGAGCCGACGAGCCCCACGATGCGATCTTCGACCTCAGTGCGGCCGAGATGGCCTCGCTGCTTCGGGGCGGCGACCAACCGGCGTTGGCCGAGATCGAACAACGAGCCCGGGCGCGCGAACAAGGCATGAAGCTCGACGCACCTACCACGCTCGGCCGGGTCGAAGATGATCCGCCCCTCTGGACAATGCCAACCAACCTGCGCAAGTTTCTCGACGCCATCTTCACCGTGCTCGAAATGGTCGAGAACGAATCGCCGGCGCTGCAAACCAAACTGGCCGCTGCTCAGGCCGACCTCGCTCACGCGCCGAAGCTGACCGGCACCGGGGTGGGCGACGAACCCTATGTCGGCAAGGCGTGCGTGGTGCACGAAGCCGACGAGGCCATCGCCAACCTTGAACCCGGCGACATCTTGGTTGCTCCTTACACGGTGCCTACCTACAACGCCGTGCTCTCGATCGCCGGCGCGATCGTGTCCGACGCCGGAGGCCTGCTGTGCCACGCGGCAGTAATCGCTCGAGAGTATGGAATAGCGGCGGTCGTCGGAACCGGCCAGGCCACTAGCACGATTCCCGACGGCGCAACGATAAGGGTCGACCCCACAACTGGGTACGTCACCGTGCTGAGTTAGATCCGTTCGAAGTACCGACGGCGCTCCCAATCGGTTACCGATGCTTCGTAGGCTTCGCACTCCTTCGCCAAGAAGTGACTGTAATGGTCGACGACCGCGTCGCCGAGCAGTCGTCGAGCATCCGCGCTCGCCCGAAAGCGACCGAGCGCAGCCGACAACGTTGTAGGTACCGTCGGGACCCCGTCGGAGGTATACACATCGCCGTGAAACTCGGCCGGCGGTTCGATCTGGTTCGCGATGCCGTCGAGGCCGCTAGCGATCGCGGCAGCGTACGCCAGGTAGGGGTTGACGTCGGCGCCAGGAATTCGGCACTCGATCCGTAATCCAGATCCCGCGCCAACGATCCGGAACCCGGCGGTTCGATTGTCGGTGCTCCACGCAATCTTGGTCGGCGCCCACGACTGGCTCTGGTAGCGCTTATACGAGTTGACGGTAGGTGCGTAACACACCATCAGATCGAGCGTGTGCTTCATCCATCCGCCGAGGAACCACCGGAACGCATCGGTGGGGCCGTTCTCGCCACTGAAGGTATTCGCCGACCCGTCGTTGGACCACAGACTCAAGTGAATGTGGCAGCTACTGCCCGATTGTTCAGCGTGCGGTTTGGCCATAAAGGTAACGGCGACCCCCTGTTGTTCGGCCAACTCCTTCATGGCGTGCTTGAGCACCACATGCCGATCGGCCATCGTCAGCGCCTCGGCGTACCGCACGTTGAGTTCGTGCTGACCGACCGCCGCCTCGCCTTTGGAGTTCTCGACGGGAACGTCGGAGTCGCGCAACACCCGGCGAGCAACACCTACATAGTCCTCGACCCGCGAGCCTTGCAGCAGGTGGTAGTCCTCGTTGTACCAGCCCGACGAGGTGAGGCCGACGTATCCCTTGTCGTTCGCCTCTCGGTAGCTATTTCGATACAGGAAGAACTCGAGTTCGCTCGCCGCCTTGGCCACAAGACCCGCGTCGGCGGCCTTCGCCAATTGGTTCCGCAGAATCGACCGAGGCGCGACCGGCACGTTCTCGTGGGCTTGGTCGTCGACGATGTCGCACAACACCATCGCGGCGTTCGGCGACCACCCGCATCGGCGCAGGGTGTCCATGTCGGGGACCAGGTGGAAGTCGCCGTAGCCGCCATCCCAATTCGCGTACGCATACCCCTCGACGGGCTCCATCTCCATATCGACGGTAAGCAAGTAGTCACAAGCGTGGGTGCCGGTATCGAGGCTGTCGAGGAAGAACTCAGCGTCGAAGCGCTTGCCCATCGTGCGGCCATAGTGATCGGTAAAGGCGACAATCACCGTGTCGATCGCGCCGGCTTCGACCTCATCACCGAGCACTTCGGGCGTTAGGCGTTTGGCTGGGTTCATCGCAGTCCTTCAAGGTTGCCGGTGCATGCATTGGTGAAGATTTGAGAGGCGTAAGCCTCGGTGACCTCGATGGGGTTCGAGGCCGCTGACGGATCGACCACCGCCGCCGATGCGATCTCGCTCGCGCTCGCCTGATCGACACCGAGTTCGGTCAAGTGGTTCGGCACATCGAGCGACTGGCGCATCGACAGAACATGGTCAACAAACCCGTCGAAGCCGCCGTCGATACCGACATAGGCGGCCAGACTTTCCACCGTTGGTTCAATCGCTTCACGATTCGCCAGCAACACATACGGCATCAGGACCGCGTTGGTCATGCCATGGTGGGTGTTAAACACCGCGCCGATCGGATGCGCTAGTGCATGCATCGCACCGAGACCCTTCTGAAACGCCACCGCCCCCATCGACGCGGCAGCCATCATCTGGGTTCGGCTCGCCAGGTCGTCCGGGTCGGCCACTACCCGTGGAAGGTGCTCGAGAACCAGCCGGCACCCTTCGATGCCGATGCCGTGGGCCATCGGGTGATAACCCGGCGCGCAAACCGCCTCGACCGAATGTGAAAGTGCATCCATACCGGTGCCCACGGTCAGTACTTTGGGCAATCCAACAGTCAGCTCTGGGTCGCTGAAAACGGCCACCGGCAACATCTTTGGGTGAAACAAGATGACCTTGCGTTTCGACGCTTCGTCGATCACCACACCGGCTCGACCCACTTCGCTGCCCGTGCCGGCGGTGGTTGGCACCGCGATCACCGGAGCGATCGCTGCGGCGTCGGCGCGGGTCCAGTGGTCGCCGATGTCCTCAAAGTCCCACATCGGTCGGGTTTGGCCAGCCTGAAAGGCGATTACCTTGCCGCAGTCGAGGGCCGACCCACCGCCAACCGCCACGACTCCGTCGTGGTTTCCCGAACGAAACGCCTCGACGCCCGCATCAATGTTGGCGCCGACCGGATTGGGCTGAATTCCGGTAAAGACCGGCGCTGGCGAATCGAACGATGCCTGCACCGACTCGAACGCCGGAAGCTCCACGAACCCCGGATCGGCAACGATGAGTGGCCGTTCGACCCCGTGCGCAATGCAGGCGCTAGCGAGTTCGTCGATGCACCCGGCACCAATTCGCATTGCCGTAGGAAACGACCAGCTCGCCGAGGGTATCGATGGTGCCATTTCGACACCCTAGTAATCCTGGCCAGCCCCACAAAGAGGGTCACCGCCTGGTCGGTCGGCCGCTAGCGTTGCCGGCACCTCATGTCCGCCGAAGCGTTCTTCCTGATCATGGCCGCTGCGTTGTTGCACGCGGCATGGAATCTGGTGGTCAAAGACAGCAACGACCGGTTGGCATCGATGTGGGCCGTGGCAACCGCCGGCGGTATCGCCAACCTGCCGGTACTTGCAGTACTCGGTTTGCCCGAACCAAAGGCCTACGGCTGGCTAGCGCTCTCGTGTGTGCTGCATGTCGGTTACGGGTTCGCACTCGCTGGCGCCTACGACCGGGTCGACCTGTCGGCCGCGTACCCAATCGCTCGGGGCACAGCGCCGCTGATCGTTTCGGTCGTTGGCATTGCGCTACTTGGTGACTCGATTAGCCCGTTGGGTTTCGCAGGTATCGCACTGGTGGCGATCAGCCTGGGAATCATTGGCCTACGTCATGTGCCTGAGGGTGTCGGATGGGCGGTCCTCACCGGCCTGATGATCGCCGCCTACACCTTGAGCGATGGAGCCGGGGTTCGAGCGGGCGACGAATCGGTGCGGTATATCGGGGCGCTTTTTGTTTTTCACTCGGCACTGTTCACCGTGGTCCTGGCCGCAACCCGCGGGTCGCTCAGCAGCCTTGGCGATGCGCTCAAACGCTCGCCGGGTCGCCTGTTCTTTGGCGGCGCTGCTTCGGCCGGGGCGTACCTGTTGGTGATGATCGCCGCCCGAACAACCCCCCTCGGCTTAGTGGCCGGGTTGCGGGAGACGTCAGCCGGATTCGGCGTATTGGCCGGCTACCTGCTGCTCGGCGAAAAGGTGACCAAACATCATGCGCTCGCCGTAGTCGTGGCGATCGTGGGGTCGGTTCTGATCGCCACCAGCTGACCCGCCTAGGGTGACCGCATGCTCGTCTTTGTCGACTTCGAACACGCCACCGGCTACGACGGCGAGCACGCCGAACGAGTCCTCGCCGCCCGAACCCGGATCACCTACCGGCTCGAAGATCTCTCGGGACTGCCGTGCCACCTCGTGCGCTACGACCGACTCGACCAAGCACTACTCGACCAACTGGGTGCGACGGCCCTACTGATCAGCGGCAACTCGGTGACCCCCGACGTCTACCAACCCGACGAGGTCGCGCCGATCCACGACATACTGCGCCGCACTACCCTGCCGATCTTTGGTTTCTGCGGCGGCTTCCAACTGTTGGCCCAAGCGTTGGGAGCCGAGGTCGTGGCTCTTGACGGCCCGGTCGACGACGACAACCCGGTGGTCTTTGCCCGACCCGATGGCCGCCCCTTTGAGTACGGCTACCACCCGGTCGACTCGCTCGCCGCGGCGAAGGGCCATCGGCTGTGGGACGGCCTCAGCGACCAACCGGTGTTCCGCCACGCCCACGGCTTTCACGTTCCCAACCCGCCCGACGGATTCGAGACGTTGGCGTCGACGCGCATCACACCGGTACAGGTTGCGGTGCACGAGGAACGCAAGATCGTCGGTACGCAGTTTCACCCGGAGTACTGGACCGACGAGCATCCCGACGGCCGAACCGTCATCGCCAACTTCTTTGACTGGGCCGGGCTTACCTAGCGGTCAGATCAGGTAGCTGCTGAGGCCTCGCCGGACGAACTGTCCGTGGCCTTTGCCCCCTGAGTAGGTCTCGTCTTCGACGATGACCTTGCCCCGTGAAAGCACCGTCTCGACTTTGCCCGGGACCGTGATGCCCTCGTACGCCGAGTAGTCGAGGTTCATGTGGTGGTTGTCGACGCTGATGGTCCACGAATGGTTGGGGTTGTACACGACGATGTCGGCGTCGGAGCCGGGCTGCAGCACACCCTTCTTCGGGTACAAGCCCATCATCCGCGCCGGCGTGGTGGAGCAAAGTTCGACCCAACGAGCCAAAGAGATCTCGCCTTGGGTGACACCCTGGTAGATCATGTCCATCCGGTGTTCGACGCCGCCGATGCCGTTGGGGATCGACCGGAAGTCATTGATACCCAGATCCTTTTGTTCCTTCATGCAGAACGGGCAGTGATCGGTCGAGACCACACTTAGATCGTTGGTGCGCAAGCCCGTCCAGAGGTCGTCTTGGTGGTGCTCGTGTTTGGTGCGAAGCGGGGTTGAGCACACGTATTTTGCGCCGTCGAAACCCTCTTGGTCGAGATGATCTTCGAGGTTGAAGTACAGGTACTGCGGGCAGGTCTCGGCGAATACGTTCGCCCCGTTGTTGCGGGCGATCGCCACCTGCTCGAGGGCTTCGGAGGCCGACATGTGCACGATGTACAGCGGCGCGGCACCCACCTTGGCGAGCTGGATCGCCCGGTGGGTGGCCTCGCTCTCGAACTCGGCGCGGCGCACGTAGCCGTGGTTGACCGGGCCCGTTTCGCCCCGCTCAAAGGCCTGCTCGGCCAACACGTCGATCGCCAGGCCGTTCTCGGCGTGCATCATGATTAGCCCGCCGTTGCCGGCGGCCTGCTGCATTGCTCGCAGGATCTGTCCGTCGTCGGACATCAGCACGCCGGGGTAGGCCATGAATAGCTTGAAGCTGGTGACGCCCTCGTTGACCAGCAGGTCCATTTCTTTCAGCGACGCATCGTTTACATCGCCCAGCACCATGTGAAACGAGTAGTCGATGTGGCACTCGCCATCGGCCTCGGCCAGGCGTGCGTCGTAACACTCGCGAACGTTTTCGCCAAAGGTTTGCGCTGCGAAGTCGACGATGGTGGTGGTGCCGCCCCACGCCGCCGCCTTGGTTCCGGTATCGAAGTCGTCCGACGAAACCGACCCACCAGCCTCGAGCGACATGTGAGTGTGCACGTCGACGCCGCCGGGAATCACGTACCGGTCGGTGGCGTCGATTACCTTCTCCGCGCCGCCCTCGGCCGACACGGCCAGGTCGGACCCGGGGCTCAGCAGCGCGACGATCGTTTCGCCGTCGACAAGCACTTCGGCCAAGTCGGCGCCGGTCGAGGAGATGACCGTGCCGCCCTTAATCAGAATCGTCATAGCTTGCCTCTACTTGGCGTTGGCCGGTCAGTTGGTGACGTCGATGGCCGCGATGAGAGCATCGATACCTTCATCGAGTTCGGCTTCGGAGATCGCCAGCATCGGTGCCATGCGGATCACGTTGCCGTACAGCCCGCCTTTGCCTACGAGCAGGCCGCGTTCTTTGCAGGCGTCGAGCAGACGGCCCGCGATACCGGGATCGGGTTCGATCCCGCCGGGTTGTACCATCTCGATCGCTTGCATGAGGCCCCGGCCCCGGAGTTCGGCGATCCACTCGGTGCGCTCGATCACCGGAGCGAGGCGTTCGGTCAGCCGTTCGCCCATCGCCTTCGCGTTGGCTTGCAGGTTGTGCTTCTTCACATAGGCCAGCGTTGCCCGACCGGCGGCGGTCGAAAGCGGGTTGCCGCCAAAGGTCGAGAACGAAAGCACATCGATGCTGTTCATGATTTCGGCCCGACCAACCACACCAGCGAGGGTGATGCCGTTGCCGACACCCTTGGCGAAGGTGAGCATGTCGGGCACGATGCCGTGCGCTTGGTAGCCCCAGAAATGGTCGCCGGTACGACCCCAACCGGTCTGCACCTCGTCGGAAATGAACAAGATGTCGCGGTTGGCGAGCTCCTTACCCATGGCACCGAAGAACCCATCGGGCGGTACGGCGAAACCACCCACGCCTTGTATGGGTTCGGCGATCATCGCCGCAACATTGCCGGCGGTGGCCATGTCGATCATCTGTACCAGGTCGGCCACACAAGCCTCGGTGTAGACGCTGTCGTCGAACTCCCGGAACGGCGACCGAAGTCGGTAGCCGCCTTGGATGAAGTTGACGTTGAGTCCCGACATCGACGCCACCGACCATGACCGTTGCGCCGTTATGGCCTGCGCCGAGTACGAGCGCCCGTGGTAGCTGTTGCGCATCGCCAGGATCTCGTTCGAGCCTCGGTTGGCGACTGCGGTCATGATCGCCGTGTCGTTGGCCTCGGTGCCCGACGCGGTGAAAAACACCCGGGCGTCGGGGATCCCCGAAACTTCGGCGACCTCTTCGGCGAAGGCGATCATCGGCTCAGACAGATACAGCGTCGAGGTGTGCATGACCTTGGTCGCTTGCTGCTGTACCGCTTCGACGATTTCGGGGATCGCGTGGCCGACCATCGTGGTGAGCACGCCGCCGAACCAGTCGAGGTACTTGTTGCCCTCAAGGTCCCAGACGTAGCTGCCTTCGCCTCGGTCGATCGAGATCGGTACGGCGTGCAGCGGGTTCAAATAGCTCGGCAAGACGGCGCGGTACCGGGCCAGGAGTTCTTCGGTGGTCGTCACGTCCACCAACGTACTCTTTCGCCAAGCGCGAGGGCAGAAACGGTACGCTTTGGCAGGTGATCACAACCTCCATGATCGACACCAGCCGCTACCCGATCGATCAACCCGAAAGCCAGCAGTACCGCGAGTTGATCGAAGCGTGCCGCGCCGCAATGGACGACCTGGGCTGCGCTCGACTTCAGGGGTTCGTTTTGCCCGAGGCGGTGGCCGACATGGCGGCCGAACTCGCACCGCTGCCGACGTTTAACCGCAGTCATGTGCTCTCCGCCTGGGGCGACCCGCCGGGCGACCATTTGCCAGCCGACCACATTCATCGGCGGACTTTTCCCGAGGACACCCACGTCCTCGCGGGCGATCAACTCGCCGACACCGGGCTTCGGCGGCTGTACGAATCTGACCACCTCAGGTCGTTCTTGGCCGACGCCTTGTCGATTCCTGAACTCCACCGGTTTGCCGACCCGTTCCAGGACCTCAACGTCGTGCAGATTCGTGACGGTGGGCTCCACGCCTGGCACTACGACCTCTCCGACTTCGTCATCACCGTGCTCTTGCAAAAGCCCGATCTCGGCGGCGAGTTCGAGTTCGCCCCGTTCATTCGAGGCGAGGTCATCCCGGGCGTTACCGGTGGGCGCGATGGTCGGGTGTGGGACGAACGGTACGACGACGTCGAACAACTTTTCGCCGACCGGTGGCCGGGCCGCCAGACCCTCGACCTCGACGCCGGCGACCTGGTGATGTTCAACGGCCTGCGCTCGATGCACCGAGTTCGAGCCGTCTACGGCTCGACCAACCGCATGGTGGGCGTCCTCAGCTACGACACCAAACCAGGATTCACCTCAACCGACGCCATCAACGCCCGGCTCTACGGCCCGCGGTGCGAAGCGGCTATACGCGAGGGTCGCTGATCCTCACAGTGCCGAGCGCTGGCGCATGGGGCCGGAGCTTGTCGAGCAGGATCGCTTCGAGATGTTCGGCGGGCATGACGCACTCTCGGCATTCGGCGCTGTCGAGCACCAGCCTGAAGTTTGCGCTCGCGCCGTCGAACGAGTCGAGCACCAGCTCTCCCCCATCGGCCGCTACCAAGGCTTGCATCTCGGCGATCGCGGAGGAAACGTCGGCCGGTTTCTCGGCTCGCGCCTCGGGCGCCGCTCCGGTGAACAGACGTAGCGTTTCGGCGACCGCATCGTCGGCCCACGAAAGGATGGTCGCCTCGTCGGTTCCGCCGAGCGGGTGAGGCACCTGGAGCACGCGAAGATCG
>CALHTF010000024.1 GCA_938038815.1 uncultured Acidimicrobiales bacterium
CAAAGCGGCCAAGGTCGAGCCCGAGGTGCGGATGAACCCGGTACTGCTCAAGCCCGAGTCGAACACGCAGAGCCAGGTTGTGGTGCGGGGCATCGTCGACCGCGAGCTCACCAACACCGACTGGAACGACCGCCACGATGCATTGTGGGTTCCAATGGCCGAGTCGTATGACGACCTAGCTGCCGACTTCGACTTGGTCGTGATCGAGGGCGCGGGCTCGCCTGCCGAGATCAACCTGCGCGACCAGGTCAACAACCGCATGATCGAACATGCCGACGCAGCTGGCCTATTGGTTTCCGATATCGATCGGGGTGGGTCGTTTGCCCACCTGTATGGCACGTGGGCGTTGGTGCCCGACGCGACTCGCGACCGTCTTGCCGGTTTCATCCTCAACCGGTTCCGGGGCGACCCGGCGCTGCTCGCTCCGGGGCCGCAGAAGTTGACCGAGCTCTCGGGCATGGCGGCTGCGGGCGTGATCCCGATGATCGAGCACAACCTGCCCCGAGAAGAAGGCGCCGCCGAGGTTTCGACCGCTCCCGCGGGTGCTCCGAGGGTTGTGATGCCCCGGTTCCCGTTCGGATCGAACCTCGACGAATTCCACCTCCTCGGCACCGTGGCCGCGATCGAGTGGGCAACCTCAGCTGGTTCGTTCGCCGGGCTCAACCCCGATCGCGACCTGATCATCTTGCCCGGGTCCAAGCATGTGTTCGCCGACCTCGACTGGATGCGGGCGAACGGAATCGCCGACGCCATAACCGAAGCGATCGCTGGCGGCGTGCGGTGTGTCGGCGTGTGTGGCGGGGCGATGATGCTCGGCCAGTCGATCGCCGACCCGAACGGTGTCGAGGGTGGCGCTCCAGCCGACGGACCAGGCCTCGGCGTGCTCGACCACCAGACGGTCATGGGCGCGATCAAGACCACCACGCTCAGCGAGGTCGAGGCGTTCGGGCACACCTACACCGGCTACGAGATTCGCTACGGCGAGCTCGACCCCTTCATCACCAACGGTCGGGTTACCGCCACCACCGTGCACGGCCTGTTCGAACACCCCGAGTTCATCGAGCGATTCCTCGGCCTCAAGGCGACCCCGGTGCTCGAACCAACCTTCGAACTACTCGCCGACACCATCGAAGACCACCTCGACACCGAGTGGCTCCGCTCGTTGCTCTAACGGCAGGCGTCTATCCAGTCGATTTCTAGCTCGAAGGAGCCGTCGATTCCGTCCTTCAAGATGATGCCCGTCTCGCTGACGGTGGCCGGGTTGAATGCCGGGGCGTCGACGAGTCGTCCGTTGGCGGTGGCGATGAGGCCCGAGAGTTCGACCCGAACCTCTTGCCAGTCGCCCGAGTCGGCAGAGGGCACCTTCGCTTCATGGAAGAGACGTTGGTCGCCGTCGTCCTTGAAGACCATCTCGTAGCCTCGGCCGTCGGTACGCAGACGCACGACGAGGTGGCTGGCATCGCCAAACTCGTCGCCGCCCATCGGGGTGCGAAGCAGCGAGAAGCCACCGCCGTCGGTGACGATCTCGCCGGTGAAGATCATCGCCGAATCATCGAAGGCAACGTCGCCACTCGACAACCCACCCATCACGCCGTCGAGGGTGACCCGCCACCCGAGCTGTTCGGCTTCGGTCTCGAAGTCGGTGAGTCGTCGACAGTCCTCCGGCACGGTAGATGTGGTCGTCGGTGCTTGGGTCGTGGCGCTCGGCCCCCTCGTTACCGGTGAAGGCTCGGTCGTCGATGGCGGAGCGGCGGATGAACTGGTCGTCGTCGGTGCGTTCGTTTCGGTAGGTTCGGCGATTGGCGTCGCCGTACTCGAACAACCAGCCAACAGGGCCACGAACAAGACGAACCACCTCAGCTGCACCCGCCGATCGTCTCACAGGGGAGAGGGCTTTGGTCGTGCGTAACGGGACTGTCCTAGTCTCGGGTTATGCCGAACGGTGCTGCAGGTGACGAAATGCTGGCGAAGGTGGTTACCCACCCGATCTTCCGAAAGATTGCGCCGATCGTGATTCCGCCGATGCATCGCGCCATGGCGAAGGTCAGCGGCGGCAAGTTTGTGCCGGGCGCCGGGTTGATCCTCAACACGATCGGCGCAAAGTCGGGCCAGGCTCGCGAGACGCCGCTCGAAACTATCCCCCGACCCGACGGCAGCTTTCTCGTCGTCGGCAGCAACTTTGCCCGAGAGTCACACCCCGCCTGGACCCACAACCTCATCGCCAACCCTGATGACGTTTCGATCCTGCGCGGCGGCAAGACCATCGCCGTCAGCGTGACCCTGCTCGAGGGCGCCGAACGTGACGAGGCCTGGGAAGAAGCGTTGGCCCACTGGCCGGCGTGGGAGGAATATCGGGGCATCACCGACCGGACCTTTCGAATCTTTCATCTCGTTCCGGTGAACTAACAGCTCCCTCGACATATTTGGCCGAGTTGACCAGGGGCAATCCCCGTACCATTAATCGGTCTATGGCAAACAAACTTCGTGAAGCGCTCGACGAGCATGGCGTACTCCTTATCGATGGCGCTATGGGCACCCAACTTTTCGCTCGTGGGCTGCAATCGGGAGACTCTCCCGAACCGTGGAACGTCGACCATCCCGAGCGGGTGAAAGATGTACACGATGCGTACGTGGCAGCTGGTTCGCAGATCATTCTCACCAACACCTTTGGCGGCACGGCCAACCGGCTCAAGCTGCACAACCTGCAAGACCGGGTGTACGAGTTCAACAAGGCGGGCGCCGAAGTTGGTCGCCAGTCGGCCGACGCCGTCGACCGCCTCGTCCTGGTGGCCGGATCGATGGGCCCAACCGGCGACCTGTTCGAGCCGATGGGCGAACTGACCCACGAGTCGACCGTCGAGTCCTTCAAGGTGCAGGCCCAAGGCCTCGCCGACGGTGGCGCCGACCTGCTGTGGATCGAAACGATGAGCGACCTCGCCGAGGTAAAGGCCGCGGTGGCTGCCGCACAGTCGGTGTGCGACTTGCCGATCTGCACCACCTTGTCGTTCGACTCGAAGGGTCGCTCGATGATGGGTGTAACCCCTCGCCAAGCCGTGCGCGAACTCAGCGAACTCGGCGTTACGGCCATCGGCGGAAACTGCGGAAACGGCCTCGACGAGATCGAGGGCGTCATCGACCAGATGCACGACGCCAACCCCGACGCCATCCTCATCGCCAAAGCCAACGCCGGTATCCCAAAGTGGAAGGGCGACGAGCTCTACTACGACGGCAACCCCCAACTCATGGCCGAATACGCTCAGCGGGCCAAAGCCCTCGGCGCATCGGTCATCGGCGGTTGCTGTGGCAGCGGCCCCGAGCACATCGAAGCGATGGCTGAAGCGCTCAAGCCTGGGGCACCGCAAATCACGGTGTCGCGCGGCTTCGACATTCCCGATGAGGCCAACGCCCCCTCCGACGCAAACGCCCGAACCCGTAGTGGTCGGCGCCGCCGGAGCAAGTAGCTTCTACTGCTAATGGCAGACCAAGCTGACTTCGCCGAACAGGCCATGCCTTTGATGGATGGTCTTTACGGTGCTGCCCTGCGCATGACGCGCAACCCATCAGACGCCGAAGATCTCCTCCAGGAGGCGTACCTCAAGGCGTACCGCGGGTTTGGCGGATTCGAAGAGGGAACCAACCTCAAGGCGTGGATGTATCGCATCCTCACCAACACCTACATCAACATCTATCGCAAGAAGCAGCGCCGTCCCGTCGAGTCTGATCTCGGCGAGGTCGAAGACCTGTACCTCTATCGGCGCCTCGGTGGTCTCGAAGCGGCGCGCACTGGTCGTAGCGCCGAAGAAGTCCTGATGGACAGCGTTACCGAGGCCGAAATTGTCGATGCCCTCGAAGAGCTTCCCGAGTCGTATCGCATGGCTGTTCTGCTTGCCGATGTTGAAGAGTTTTCGTACAAAGAGATTGCCGAAATCCTCGATGTGCCGATCGGAACGGTAATGAGTCGGTTGCATCGTGGAAGAAAAGCGATGGAAAAGTCGTTGTTTGAATTCGCCAAGGATCGAGGACTCCTCCCCGATGCAGAAATCAACGCCGACGCAGTGCCCGCAGGTGAGGTAGCAGACGATGAGTGACGAGCAAGATTACGGTCCGGAGCTAACCGGCGATCCGTGTTTTGATGCGGTCAATGTCTTGTTCCATTACCTCGACGGCGAACTGACCGAGGCGCGACGGACCACTATCAGCACCCACATCGAAGTCTGTGGCTCGTGCTTGTCGACCTATAGCTTCCACACCGAGCTTCGTACCGTGGTGCGCACCCGGTCGATCACCAAGGTGCCCGACGCACTCCGCAACCGCATCGCCAACGAACTCGGCCTCTAAACCCGAAGCGGCCCGCCAAATGGTCGCCGGGGGCGACCACCTAGCGGACCAGTTGGTGGAGGTTGGGGGGTTGTTGAGGGCGGCTAGCCGCAGCGGCCGATGTACCTGGCTTCGGCCTTGGCGATCTTGTTGTCGCGTCGGGTCTCGAGCTTGCTGATCTTGCGGGCCAGCTTCTTGGGCTTGTCGTCGAGCCGGTCGGTTGCTTTGTTGACCTGCTTCTCGTACCAGCCGTTGACCTTTTTCACGATTCGGTCACGCGTCTTGGTGTACTGCCCATCGGCCGCACACTTGGCGACCTTTGGATCGACCTTCGGCTCGTCTTTTTTCGGTTCATCCTTCTTGGGGTCGACCTTGGGCTCGTCGTTCTTGGGTTCGTCCTTTTTGGGATCGTCCTTGGGTCGCTCGGCATCCTTGTTGGTTACAAAGGTGATGCTCGGGGTCTCGGACCGTTGACCAATGGCGTCTTCGCCGAACACATGCACCCGGTAGTTGGTGCCCGGAGTAAGGCCGGTCAAGCGGCACGACTCGCGGCCACCTAGGTCTTGGGTTACCTCACACGTCGGCAGCCCAGGACCACTCAGCCATACGCCGTAGCGGACCGCTGTGCTCTTGCGGGGGTGGTCCCACGAAACGGTTGCGGTGGTCTTCGACGCATCGACCTGCAGGTTGGCCGGATCACGGGGCCGGTCCGGCGGCGGGGTAGCGGTCATGGTCTGGATAACCGACGAGCCGTGGTCGGCGCTCATGGTCATGCGAGCCTCGAAGGTGTTGGGTAGGGCGTCGCCGGTGGCTTTCGAAACTCGGATCTCACACGAGTTGGAGCTCAGCCGTCCGCAGTTTCCGACGAAGTCGGCTCCGACGCGGAGGGTGTGGCGAGGTGGCACCACCACGGTGTCCCAGGTGAACCCGATGTAGAGGGTGCCGTTGGTTTCGGCTCGCCAGTAGTGCTCGAAGTTGAGATCTTGTTGGGTTGCAGCCGAGGCTTCTACCCACATGCCGCTTGCCCGGCCACCGCCGTTGCTCGCTACCCGGAAGTCGTAACCGGTTCCCGGCGCCAGGTCCGAGACAACACATGCAGAGTCGGCAAGGCCCCGCGACGGGTAGTCGACCGTGGTGCGAAGGAGTTCGGGGCATACCGCCGTCCATGAGCCGCCGGACTTGGGCTTCATCTGAACCTTGTAGCCGGCACCGCTACGTTCGGTGCCGTCGTGGTTCTGCCAGTCGAGGTCGATTGCGGTCATGCCATTGGTTGAGGCGGCGAAGTTGATCGGCGCATCGACACAGCGGGGGGTTGCTCCGCACTTCCCCGGGCCGAGCGGTTCGATAGCGATCTCGTTGTAGATGGTCTCGGTGACGTAGCGGTCGAGATAGCTCAGCGTGACGACACCACCGGCATCGTTGGTGTTGCGGATTACGCAGTTGTAGGTCTGGTTCCATCCAACGCGACCGTGGCCGAAGCGGCACGACTGGTCGGCGAAGTGAAGCACCCATTGGCCGCCGCTGCGATTGAAGGCGGTCCAGCGGAAGTGCACCTCGTTCGGGAACTGGGTGACGCTGATCGATGGGCACGTGTACGCCGCGCCGCATTCGCCGATGCCGAGCGCTTCGATCTCGACCGAGTCCACCTCTACCACCGTGCCGTTGGTCATGTTCTTGCTCAGGCTTGCCGTTCCACCTCGATTCGCGGTCTGAAAGATCGTGCAGCGGTAGTCGTTTCCAGATCGAGGAACCGTGCAGCTAAGGCCTTCGAAATCGACCGTGTACGACGCCACCGAGTAGCTGGTGCTCAGCCACCAGGAGAAGTTGATGCGGTTGCGGTATTGCTGGAACCGGAGAACCTCGGGCTTGGCCGTGCCCTCGATACTGGGCTCGGGGGCGGCCGAGGCGGGGGCGGCGGCTACGCCGAGCAGTCCGACGACCAACACCATGATGGTGAGGGCGAGTCGAACCGTGAGCTTGCGGGTGGTGGACATGGGGCATCTCCAAACGGGAAGTGATTGAGCGGGTGTCTCGACCGTACGGAAACGCCGAAAATTGCGGAACGGGTATGCCTCCCCTGGGGAGAGGTCCCCACCTGCCCACCCGCACCCGGGAAAATTCCTGATTTTCGGGGAACTTTCTGCCCGTCATGGTGGGTTATGGATATATGTCCTCCACCACCTCCAAAACTGCCGCGGGAGCAGAGGTGCGCCTCTGCGCCCACGAAGAATGCGAAACGCGGCTCTCTCGCTACAACGAATACAGCTTTTGCTCGCTCCACCAGCCAATGGTCACGCCGAGAACTCGGGGCCGGATCATCGACTGACGTGATTGATGGGTACACTTAGCCCCATGATCGCTGTTGTTTGGCACTTCTGGATCGGCGTCGTTCTTGCGGCAGGCGCAATCTTTGCCATGTTCGCTCTTGTCGCCGCGTACTTCTTCTCGGTTTCGCGTACCCGCTACGAAAAGAAGCAGCGTTGACCCTGGCGCCGGAAGGTAACCGGGCGTGAGCGATTCGGTCGACTGGAAGACAGCGCGACGCGTCGCCAGCAAGGTGGCGGCCCGCCAGCCGTTCGCGGAGTCCTACCTCGACGACCAGATCGTCGCTGACTTTGACGAGTTCACCGAAGAGGCCGAACAGTTGGTTGGCGAAGCCACCGGCTTGTGGTCGAACAGCGGTAAAGCTCGCGGTCGGGTAGCCGACCGCGATATGTGGATCGACGCCAACATCGCGTCGTTCCAACGACTGCTTCGCCCGTTGCTTTCCAAGATGAGCGAGAGCGACAACGACGGCCTGCTCGCCCCAGTCGGCGGCAAGATCGCCGGCGCCGAACTCGGCGCCATGCTGGGCTGGATGTCGAGCCGAGTGCTCGGCCAGTACGACCTGTTGGTCATCGAGGACGAAAACCCCGAAGACCAAGACATCGTGTACTACGTCGGACCAAACATCGTTGGCCTCGAACGCAAGTACGCCTTCGACACCCGTGAGTTCCGGCTTTGGCTGGCGCTGCACGAGGTCACCCACCGGGCCCAATTCACCGGCATCCCGTGGCTGCGCGAGCACTTCCTCGGACTCGTCAACGGCACCCTCGACTCGGTCGACCCCGACCCCGGTCGTTTCCTCGACGCCCTCAACCGGGCGCTCAACATGAAGAAGGCCGGCGAAGACCCACTGGCCGACGGCGGCATCATGGGCCTGATGGCTACCGGCGAACAACGCGAAGTCCTCGACCAAGTCGCTGGCCTCATGAGCCTGCTCGAAGGTCACGGCGACGTCACGATGGATCGGGCCGGTGCCGACCGCATCCCCGGCCAAGAACGCTTCGGCAAGGTGTTGCGCGGCCGTCGCAACGGCACCCGCGGCTTTATGAAGATGTTCCAACGCATCATGGGCATCGACTCAAAGATTCAGCAGTACCAGCAGGGTGAAGACTTCATCGAGGTTGTCGAAGACCACGGCGGTACCGAACTGCTCGATCTCGCCTGGGTCGAGCCGGGCAACCTGCCCTCGATCACCGAGATCCGCGACCCCAAGCTTTGGGTGGCTCGCATGGAAGCCAACAAGCTCGACATCGCGTAGCCCGTGGCCGACGATCTCGTCGCCCAACTGCTGGCCCGATCGACATTCCCGCCCGCTGGCACAGCGGTAACCTGCGCCGTCTCGGGCGGCGCCGATTCGCTGGCCTTGCTCGCCTTGGCGCGTCGGGCCGGCTGCGACGTTACCGCCGTTCATGTCGATCATAGGTTACGAGATGGGTCGGCGGCCGAGGCCGACCTCGTCGAGCGAGTCGCTGTCGAACTGGGTGCCGTCTTCCGGGCCGAAACGGTCGAGGTGGGGCCAGGCCCCAACCTCGAGGCCCGCGCCCGGACGGCCCGCTACGAGGTGCTGCCCGACGACGTTTTGCTGGGGCACACCGCCGATGATCAGGCCGAGACCATGCTTCTCAACCTGTTGCGGGGGAGCGGTCCGAGCGGAATGGCGGGCATGGCCAGCGATGCTCGCCGGCCGATTTTGGCGTTACGCCGAGCCGACACCGAGGCGCTCTGTAAAGCGTTGGGCATCGCGTGGTTCGACGATCCGTCCAACGACGATCCTCAGTTCCGCCGCAACCGGGTTCGCCACGAGGCCGTGCCGCTGCTGGCCGACATTGCCGACCGCGACGTCGCGGCGTTGCTGGCTCGACAAGCACCGCTCTTCGCCGAGCAGGCCGACTATTTGGCCGAGCTCGCTGCGCCGCTCGACCCGACCGACTGCGCCGCCATGCGCCAGCAACCGGTCGTGTTGGTTCGGCTGGCGGTTCGCCGATGGTTCGCCGAAACAAGCGGCGAGGTCTACCCACTCGACGAGGCTTCGGTCGCCCGGGTTCTCGAGGTCATCAACAACGAAATCGTCGCGACCGAGGTCGTTGGTGGGTGGCGGGTCAGCCGCTCGGGTGGCCGACTGGCGTTGGTGTCACCCTGAACCACTACAGTCGGGCAACGTGCCTGACACGTCGAATCCCCTCGCTAACGACTCCAACGAAAACCAATCGCCCGGAGGGTTGTTAGAAACCCCCGATCTGGGCGAGGTGTTGGTTTCGGCCGAAGACCTCGAGAAACGAATCCTCGAGCTCGGCCAACAGATTACCGCCGACTATCAGGGCCGGCCGCCGCTGTTGATCGGGGTCTTGAAGGGCGCCTTTGTTTTTATGGCCGACCTTTCGCGGGCCATCGACCTGCCGGTCGAGTTCGACTTCATGGCCGTGAGCTCCTACGGCAACAGCACCAAGTCGAGCGGCATCGTTCGCATTGTGAAGGACCTCGATGTCGAGCTTGCCGGACGCGACGTCATCCTCGTCGAAGACATCGTCGATAGCGGCCTTACGCTCAACTACCTGCGCAAAAACCTGCTTAGTCGCAAGCCGGCGAGCCTCGCCGTGGTGACCCTGTTGGCACGCGAAGGAAGGCAGGCGCCCGAGACCGAACTCGAGTACATCGGTTTCACCGTTCCGCCGGTGTTTGTGGTCGGTTACGGCCTCGACGTTGGCGAACGGTTCCGCAACTTGCGCGAGATTCGGGCTTTCGAGGGCACCTAGTACTTCTGTGGCCGATAGCCTCTTGGTTTCACAGTGTTTGACCGATAGGTACTAATGACCAACCCCCACCCCACGGGATCATCATGGGAGTAAAGAAGCTCTACCGCAGCGTCGTGTTCTGGGTGGTGCTCGCCCTCTTGCTGGCGCTGCTCGCCGGGTCGCTGTTTAACACGAGTGAAAACCGAGAAGACCTCAGCCTCAAAGACTTCCGCGAGAGGCTCCGTTCGGGCGAAGTAGTCGAGCTCGAAATCAAAGACCGCGACAGCGTGATCTATGGCGAACTCGACGACGAAACCTTGTTCCGTACCGTTTTCGTCGAGGAATTCGGCGACGAACTGGTCGCCGAGATCGAAGACACCGATCCGCCCGTCGACTACGAGGTCGACCCGCAGCGTCAGTCGATCTGGACCAGCCTGCTCTTTAGCCTGCTGCCGATCTTGTTGTTGGTCGGTATCTTCTTCTTCTTCATCAACTCGATGCAGGGCGGCGGGAGCCGCATCATGCAGTTCGGTAAGGCGAAGGCTCGCCAGATGTCGAAGGACCAACCCAAAGTCACCTTCGACGATGTGGCGGGCTGCGACGAGGCAGTCCAAGAACTCGAAGAGATCCGCGACTTCCTCGCCGACCCAACCCGGTTCCAGAACCTCGGCGCCCGCATCCCCAAGGGTGTGCTGCTGTTTGGGCCTCCGGGTACCGGTAAGACTCTGCTCGCTCGAGCCGTTGCCGGCGAAGCAGGCGTGCCGTTCTTCTCGATTTCGGGTTCGGACTTTGTCGAAATGTTCGTGGGTGTGGGCGCCAGCCGCGTCCGCGACCTGTTCAATCAGGCCAAAGAGGCCGCACCGGCCATCATCTTCATCGACGAAATCGATGCTGTTGGTCGCCACCGTGGCGCCGGCCTGGGTGGCGGTCACGACGAACGCGAACAAACCCTCAACCAAATGCTGGTCGAGATGGACGGCTTCGACGTTTCGTCGGGCGTCATCCTCATCGCCGCAACCAACCGCCCCGACATCCTCGACCCTGCCCTGCTGCGCCCGGGCCGATTCGATCGCCAGATCACCGTCGACCGCCCCGACCTCGAAGGTCGCCGGGCCATCGCTGCGGTGCATGCCAAGGGCAAGCCGATCAGCTCGGAAGTTTCGCCCGACATCATCGCCCGCCGTACGCCCGGGTTCACCGGTGCCGACATCGCCAACCTGATGAACGAAGGCGCCCTCCTCGCTGCTCGCTACGGCAAGAAGGTCGTGGGCCCCGAGGAGATCGAAGAAGCGATCGACCGGGTCATCGCCGGCCCCGAACGCAAGACCCGGATCATGTCCGATAAAGAGAAGAAGGTCATCGCGTACCACGAGGCTGGTCACGCACTGGTCGGTCACGTGTTGCCGAACTGCGACCCGATCCACAAGGTGTCGATCATCGCTCGCGGCCGGGCCCTCGGCTGGACTTTGGCGTTGCCCACCGAAGACAAGTACCTCAAGTCGAAGTCTGAACTTCAGGACGAATTGGCAATGCTGCTCGGCGGTCGAACCGCTGAGGAGATGATCTTCAACGACCCCACCACCGGCGCGGCCAACGACATCGAACGGGCCACCGCAATCGCCCGAGCGATGGTCACCGAGTACGGCATGAGCGACCGCCTTGGCCCGCAGCAACTGGGCAACAAAGAAGGCGGCGAGGTTTTCCTCGGCAAAGAGATGGGTCACGAGGCCAACTACAGCGACAACGTCGCGGCCACCATCGATGAAGAGGTGCGGAGCTTCATCGACGGCGCTCACACCCAGGCTCGCGACATTCTCACGCTGCACCGTGGCACCCTCGACCGCCTCAGCGATGCCCTCATCGAGCACGAAACGCTCGACGACAAGGCGCTCGCCGGCATTTGGGGCCAGATCGAAGACTTGGGTGGCCGCCTTGCGTCGCGCACCCCAAGCGCCGAACTCCAAACCGGCGCTCTGCCAGCCGCCTTCAAAGACGAATAACCCCAACCAGGTGCGACAAGCGCTCCCGGTTCGGGGTGGGTTTGGGGCTGGCGGTCGTTGGATCGGGCGTCGATGGGGACTGTTGCGTAGGCTTACGGGACCCGATCGACAGTCCGGCTCTACGTAAGGATCATCCCCACTAATGGCCAGCAGTTCTTCCGACAAGCTCAAAGCGGTTCACGCCGAAGAGATCGACCAACCGCGCATCGAAGCGGCGGTTCGTGAGATCCTCGCCGCCATTGGCGAAGACCCCGACCGCGATGGTTTGCTCGACACCCCCGCTCGCGTGGCTCGCATGTACGCCGAGACCTGTTCGGGGCTCCACATCGACCCGTCTGAGCACCTCAAGAAGACCTTCGACGTCGACCACGACGAGATGGTCATGGTGCGCGACATTCCCGTGTACTCGATCTGTGAGCATCACCTGTTGCCGTTCCACGGCTTGGCCCACACGGCGTACATCCCGAAGAAGAACGGCCGCATCACCGGCTTGTCGAAGTTGGCCCGAGTGGTCGACGGATACGCCAAGCGCCCACAGGTGCAGGAGCGGCTGACCCAACAGGTCGCCAACGCTATGGCCGATGCGCTCGACCCGCACGGCGTGTTGGTTGTGATCGAGGCCGAGCACATGTGCATGTCGATGCGCGGGGTTCGCAAGCCCGGTTCCAGCACGGTGACCTCGGCGGTGACCGGTGTGTTCCGCGAGAACCAGGCCACCCGACTCGAGGCGATGCAGTTCCTCAAGCGATGACCGAGCGCAGGACGCCCGATCAAACCCAGGTGATGGGGATCGTCAACGTCACCCCCGATTCGTTCTCCGACGGCGGCCAACACTTCACGACCGAATCGGCGATCGCCCACGGACGTGCACTACTCGCTGAGGGTGCCGACTATCTCGACATCGGCGGCGAATCGACCAGGCCCGGCGCCCGCGAGGTTTCTGAGACCGAAGAGCTCGAACGAGTCGTGCCGGTCATCGAAGCGCTCGCCAACGATGCTGAGGTTTCGGTCGACACCTCCAAAGAAGCCGTTGCCCGAGACTCGGTGGCGGCCGGCGCCAAGATCATCAACGACGTGTCGTCGTCGCTGTACTCGGTAGCTGCCGACCTGGGCGTGCCGATGATCGCCATGCACATGCAAGGCTCGCCCCGAACGATGCAGCAGGCACCGACGTATGACCCCGACGTGGTCACCGTGGTCCGCCACGAGCTCGCCGGTGCAATCGAACAGGGCAACGCCGTCGGTGTGCCGCAGATGATGATCGACCCGGGTATCGGGTTTGGCAAAACCGCAGCGCACAACATGGCGCTGCTCGCATCGTTAGAAACCTTCGTCGACCTCGGTGTCCCGGTGGTGCTCGGCGTTAGTCGAAAGTCGCTGGTGGGTGCGATCCACGGCCGCAGCGACTCGACCGTCGGGCCGCCGATCGAGTCGACACCCGAGAACGATCGGCTCGAAGGCTCGCTCGCCTTGGCGACCGCAGGCGCTATGCACGGCGTGGCGATCGTGCGAGTTCACGATGTGCGGGCGACCGTGCATGCCATGCGAGTGGTGGGCGCGGTCCCGATCGACCGTCGAGGAACGATCAACCTCTAGCGTCGCCGTCGCAGGAGGGTACCGCTTAGTACTTTTTCTTCGACTTCTTTGCCTTCTTCGGGGCCGGCGCGTCGCCGTCCTCGTTTTGGGCGGCTTCGATCGCTTGGCCCATCAACTTCTTCTTCGAACCCGACAGGTCGACCAGGCCCCGAAGGATCCCCGACATGGGGGTGCGAGCTTCGAAGGCCGCCGTGCGGAGCCGGTCGTACTGTTCGTCGGTGAGGTCGAGGGTTACTCGGCGTGGATAGCGCTTTTCGGAATCTGCGGGCGGCATTTGGGGCTCCCTGGTCGCGAACTGTGGTTACGGAGTTCATTGTTCGGGTGTGATCCAGTATCTCAGCATTCTTCATGGCGTGCTGAACAGCGTCGTTTCACCGATTCCTCATCCCGCGTTGTGGCGTCTACGGTAGGGAGTCCTGTCGAGACAAAAAGAAGTGCTGCAATGCGAAAGCTAAAGGGCAAATGGGCCCAAGGGATCAAGCCACGAAACTTCCGGTGGATCCTCAAAGACAAGATGGCGGTTTGCGAGCGCCCAGGTGGCATTGGTTCCAACCACCGCAAGGTCCGGCGCCAAGAAGAAATCATCTGGATCCGCGAAAACGACTTCGACCAGATCGTGTCGCTGATCCCCGCAAACCACAATCTGCATAACTACGACGAGTTGTCGATGCCGTGGCGTCACCTGCCCTTCGTCGGCCCCGAAATCGGCAAAGAGGGCATCGCCACGCTGCACGGCGACATCGAACGGATGTTGAACCTCGACAGCCGCATCATCGTGCACCGCGAAGAACTCAACGATCACGTTGCGGGCCTGATGGCCGGCTACCTGATCCACGCCGGGCTGGTCGACGACACCACCAAGGCGGTTGTCACCATCGAGCAGCTCCTCGAACGCCAGCTCGGTCCGGTAGGCCGCGAACTGGTCAACCTTGCGGCGGCCAACGCCGGCATCGAACCAACGCTGTAGCCCGTGGGCATCATCCAACTTCGCGGCTTGCAGATCATGGCGCTGTGTGGAGCGCTGCCCGAAGAGCGGGTCCGTAAGCAACCCTTCGCCTTCGATGTCGATGTCCACGCCGACCTGTCGGCTGCGTGCGCCAGCGACGATCTCGACGACACCATCAACTACGGCGAGCTGACCGCCAACATTCACGAGATGGTCACCACCGAACAGTTCACGTTGCTCGAACGCATGGCCGAACGGGTTGCCGAAGTGGTGCTCGCCGACCCGAAGGCGCAGCGGGTCGATGTCGAGGTCCGCAAGCTACGGCCTCCGGTCCCCGAAATGCTCGAAACGAGCGGCGTCCGCATTTCGCGCTCGCGTAGCTGATGGCCCGCCGGGCGTTTCTCGGCCTCGGGTCGAACCTGGGCGAACGACGCGAAACCCTGTCGACCGCCATCGCCGCTATTCCCGATGTGGTTGCGGTGTCGCCGCTGTATGAAACCGACCCGGTGGGCGGGCCCGAGCAGGGCTTGTTTCTCAATCTGGTCGTCCAGCTCGAAACCGAGCTGTCGGGTCATGACTTACTCGAGGTGTGCCGCGAGCGAGAGACGGCGGCCGAACGGGTGCGTATCGAGCGCTGGGGTCCACGCACGCTCGATGTCGATGTTTTGTGGATCGACGACGAAACCATCGACGACCCGCCCGACCTTCTGGTGCCCCATCCCCGCATGTTCGATCGGGCCTTCGTGATGGTGCCCCTGGCCGACCTCGCTCCCGATCTCATGCCCGACGATTGGGAGCATCCCGCAGATCAACCCATCCGCTGCCTAGGCGAACTCTGATGGAGGCGGTCCGGATCATCGGCCCCGGACGCGCTGGTACGTCGCTCGGCCAAGCGCTTGCGGCAACCGGAATCGCGGTCGACTTCCTCGGCCGAGGCGACGATTTCTCCTCCGCGGCCCACGACGTTGACCTTTGTGTGATCGCGACGCCCGACGGCGTCATCGCCGAGGTCGCCCAGGCGATCGACCCGGGTCGGGCGGTAGTTGCGCATCTCGCAGGATCCCGCGGGCTCGACGTACTCGCCCCGCACGAGCGGATCGGGGCCATGCACCCGCTGGCGTCACTACCCGACGCTGCCACCGGCCAACAGCGACTCACCGATTCGGGATGGTTTGCCGTCGCCGGTGACCCGCTCATCGTCGAGGTGGTCGAACGATTGGGTGGCCGGTACTTCGAGGTCGCCGACGAACATCGCGGTGCTTATCACGCCGCGGCGGCGATCGCCTCGAACCACACCGTTGCCTTGTTGGGCCAGGTCGAGCGAGTCGCCGCACAGGTCGGCGTGCCGTTCGAAGCGTTCTTGCCGCTCATCACCGGGTCGGTCGACAACGTGGCCACCAAAGGCGCCGCTGCCGCGCTTACCGGGCCAGTCGCTCGGGGTGACGAAAGTACCCTCGACCTGCACCGGGCATCGCTCGACCCGAGCGAGCTCGAACTGTACGAGGCACTGGTTGTGGCAGCGCGTAGGTTGATTTCATGAAGGTTTTGCACACGATTGCTGATGTCCGCACCGCCCTTGGAGCCGAACGGGCTGCTGGTCGCACCGTTGGATTTGTTCCGACCATGGGGGCGTTGCACGACGGCCACAAGAGCCTCGTCGAGGCGTCGGTGCCCGAGAACGATGTGACGATCGTGTCGGTGTTCGTGAACCCCTTGCAGTTCGCCCCCGACGAAGACCTCGACGCCTACCCTCGCACCCTTGACTCCGACGTGGCGTTGGTCGAGGGCGCCGGCGCGGCCTACGTGTTCGCCCCGAGTGTCAACGAGATGTACCCCGAACCGATCGAAACCACCGTCACGGTCGCCGGCGTATCCGAACCCCTCGATGGCCGTTCGCGGCCCACGCACTTCGCCGGGGTCGCCACCGTCGTCACCAAGCTGTTCTCGATCATCGGGCCATGCCGCGCCTACTTCGGCCAAAAGGACTTTCAGCAGTTGGCGATCATCAAGAAGATGGCGCTCGACCTCTCGCTCGATGTCACCGTCATCGGCTGCCCAACGCACCGCGAACCCGATGGCCTCGCGATGTCGTCGCGCAACATCTATTTGTCGGACGAGGAGCGACCCCAAGCCGCCCGACTTAACGAGGCGCTGTTGTTGGGAATCGAAGCGGTCGATGGTGGCGAGACCAACCCGGCAGCGGTGCAGGCGATCATGAAAGCCCACTTGGCCAAAGCCGACCTCGGGACCCTCGACTACGCCGAAGTGGTCGATGCGAAGACCCTGCTTACCCCCGATGTTCTCACCGGCGAAGTCCGCATGCTCGTGGCGGTCCAGTTCGGCAAGGCTCGCCTCATCGACAACATGGGTACGACGATCGAGGGCTAACGCCCCTGGTAAGAGAGGTAAGAGAAAGGTAAGAACTTCTTAAGACGTTTGGCGATTTCGGCCCAGTTCGTACACACTGAAACCAAATCTACGACGGAGAAGAACCTTGAAGCGCATCATCTCAGCCATCATCATCGCTGCCATGTGCACCATTGGCTTTGCGAGCCCGGCTCTGGCCCATCACGGTGAAAAGTCGGGGGCAACCTGCGAAGAACGGGTGGCGAAGAAGGTGGCCAAGGTCGCCAAGAAGGCCGAGCGAATCGAAGCGAAGATCGCCCGGATCGAAGCCCGTATTGCCGACACCGATGACGCAGATCGTCTCGAGCGTCTCGAGCGCAAGCTCGACCGAGCACAGAAGAAGCTCGACCGGGCCGCCGCAAAGGCCGAACGGATGGCCGAGCGTGCCGAAGCAAGGTGCGGAGCTCCCGACGAGTCGTAGCTCCTCACGCAAAAAGTTCTGAACGAGGCGCCCTGTCTGGCGCCTCGTTCGCATTTTTCCCCGCTTCGGTTACCGGGCGGGCGCTTTACCCGTGCCGATGGGCCTTGTGTGACAGGCTGTAGGGGATGAGTCGACGATTGAATCCTCCTGCCCATGATGTCCGCGATGTGGTGGCTCGTGCGCTGGCCGAAGACCTACATCCCTTTGGCGACCTCTCGGCATCGCTGCTGCCCGAAGGCGTGCAAGCGTCGGCCGATTTCCGGGTCCGAGAAGCCGGCCGGCTTGCGGGCACCGCGTGCGCGGTCGAGACCTTCACCCAGGTTGACCCCAGCGTCGAGATGATCTGGAACAACGCCGAGGGCGACGCGGTCGAGCCCGGCACCGTGATCTGCACTGTTTCGGGATCGCTCGAGTCGATCCTCATGGCCGAACGCACCGCGCTCAACCTGATGTGCCACCTCTCGGGTATCGCGACCCGGGTCGACTCGTTCGTGAAGGAAGCCGCTGGCGGTTGTCGAGTCTGGGACACCCGCAAGACCTTGCCCGGGTTGCGGTCGCTGCAAAAGGCTGCGGTGCGAGCCGGCGGTGGGTTGAACCACCGCGGCAACTTGTCGGACTGGATCATGCTCAAGGACAACCACCTGATGGGTATGTCGATCACCGATGGTGTTGCGGCCTCGCGCGATCGTTGGCCGGGCCGTACCGTGCACGTCGAGTGCGACCGCCAGGAACAGGTGCTCGAAGCCCTGGCCGCCAAGGCCGATGCGCTGCTGCTCGACAACATGAGCCCCGACGAGGTGAAGGCCTGCGTTGCGCTGGTCGACGAGAACGAAGCAGCCACCAATCACCGCCCGCTGGTCGAGGCATCGGGCGGGATCACGCTCGACACCATCGGTAGCTACGCAAAAACCGGAATCGATCTCGTGTCGAGCAGCTCGTTCATCATGTCGGCCCAGGTGCTCGACATCGGTCTCGATATCGGCGTCGAGGCCAGCTGACATGCTGCTCACGATCGACGCCGGCAACACCCAAACCGTCATCGGCCTCTACGACGAGGACGACGATACGGGCGAAGGGGCCGAGCAAGGACTCGTTCAGCACTGGCGGGTCAAGACCGACCGGAACCGCACCGCCGACGAGCTAGCGGTGCTGCTTCGTAGCTTGCTCGACAATGTCGATGTCTCGATGGACGACGACATCGATGGCCTTGCTGTTTCCTCGGGTGTACCGGTGGTAACTCAGGCGCTCGAATATATGTCTCGCCGGTATTTCGACTTTGACCCGGTAGTGCTCGGCCCTGGGGTGAAGTCGGGCATGCCGATCCTCTACGACAACCCTCGAGAGGTCGGAGCCGACCGCATCGCCAACGCGGTTGGTGCCTACGACCTCTATGGCGGCCCAACCGTCGTGGTCGACTTCGGTACCGGCAACAACTTCGATGTGGTCAGCGAAAACGGCGAGTTCATGGGTGGCGCAATCGCCCCCGGTATCGAGATCAGCCTCGATGCGCTGTTCGGCCGAGCCGCGATGCTGGGCGCCGTTCCGCTCGAGGAACCCCGCAGCGTTATTGGCAAGAACACTGTCGAGGCGCTTCAGTCGGGCGCCATCTACGGCTTTGCCAGCCAAATCGATGGCATGGTCCGGCGCTTTCAGGCTGAACTTGGACCAACGACGGTGGTTTCGACCGGTGGCCTGGGTTACCTCATCGTGCCCGTATCTGAAACCATCGAGCACTCCGAACCGTTCCTGACGCTCTACGGACTCCGACTCATCCACGCCAAGAACGTCGACTGACCGCTCGCCCCTCGAACCTCTACCTGAGAATCTCACTGTGACCGACACGCCCGAATCCCCAACCGACGACGCACCTGCGGACCAACCAGCTCCGCAGATTCCGTACCGCTTCGACCCCGATGCGGTCGCCGCCAAGATCCTCGCCGAGTACGACTCGCTCGAAGACGGCACCGAGTCGGGCGTGACGGTAACGATCGCTGGCCGAATGATGCTGCGTCGTGGCCAAGGCAAGCTGGTGTTTGGCGTGCTGCAAGACGCCACCGGTCGGATCCAGCTCTTTGCTCCGGCCAAGACCACCCCTGATTTTGAGGCGTTCGGTAACTTGAGCCTCGGCGACTGGATCGGTGTGCGCGGCGAGGTCATGAAGACCAAGCGAGGCGAGGTGTCGGTTCGGGTCGACCACTGGGAGGTGCTTGCCGAATGGAAGGGCACCTTCCCCGACAAGTGGCATGGGGTCACCGACACCGACATCCGGTATCGCCAGCGCTACGTCGATCTGTGGGTCAACGACGAGTCTCGTGAACGTCTGGTGAACCGCAGCAAGATCGTCGCTGGCATGCGCCGGGAGCTTGAGGGCCGCGGATTCCTCGAAGTCGAAACCCCACTGCTGCATCCGATTCCCGGTGGCGCGTTGGCCCGCCCGTTCACCACCCATCACAACGCGCTCGACATGGAGCTCTTCCTTCGCATCGCGCCCGAGCTGTACCTGAAGCGCTTGGTCGTCGGCGGCATCGAGAAGGTGTTTGAGATCGGCCGGGTATTCCGAAACGAAGGCCTCTCGACTCGCCACAACCCTGAGTTCACGATGATGGAGCTGTACTGGGCGTACGCCGACTACAACGACTGCATGGTGCTGGTCGAGGACCTGGTGTCGGGTCTCGCTAACGAGATCAACGGCGACACCAAGGTGATGTTCGGCGACCGCGAGGTCGACCTTGCTGGCCCGTGGCGTCGAGCCACCATGGCTGACCTGATCAAAGAACACGCCGGAGTCGACGCCAACCTCGACATGTCGCGCGACGAACTGGTTGCGGTGGCCGAGCAGTTCGAGGTTGAGGTCAAGGACTACTACGGCCCGGGCAAGATCATGCTTGAGATCTTCGAAAAGACCACCGAGGCCAACCTCTGGGACCCGGTGTTTGTCATGGACTACCCGGCCGAGGTGTCGCCGCTTTCTCGCGACCATCGTGACAAGCCCGGTTACACCGAGCGGTTCGAGGCGATCATCGCTGGCCGCGAGCTGTGCAATGGCTTTACCGAGCTGATCGATCCGGTCGAGCAGTTGGCCCGCTTCGAGGCCCAGTCGGCCGAGAAGGACGCCGGCGATGCCGAGGCGATGGTGGTCGACCACGACTACATCAAG
The DNA here is from genome assembly GCA_938038815.1 of uncultured Acidimicrobiales bacterium. Classification (GTDB taxonomy): domain Bacteria; phylum Actinomycetota; class Acidimicrobiia; order Acidimicrobiales; family SHLQ01; genus CALLQB01. Next base: position 19,901 of record CALHTF010000024.1, read on the forward strand.
GCCCTCGAGTACGGCCTGCCGCCGACCGTGGGGCTCGGTATCGGCGTCGACCGGCTGGCGATGTTGCTGACCGGTGCCACCACCATTCGCGACATCATCTTGTTCCCGACCCTGCGGCCCGAGGCCACATCGGGCGAGACCCCGGTCGACGAATCGACCGAATGAGCAAAACCGCTCGATTTCGTGTCATTTCAGGGTCCCCAACCTGACATCTTCGCCGTTTCGTGCCGATACTAAGAAGGTGCGAGTAGCGATCACGGGCATGGGCGGACACCTCGGAACCGGTGTCGCGCTTGAGCTTCAGGGCAAGCCTGGGGTCGAGTTGATGGGCATCGATATCGACCCGCCGCGGCGCTTTCTGCGCAACACCGAGTTTCATCGGGTGCAACCGGCCGATCGCCGGACCATAACCAAGCTGCTGCGCGACTTCGATCCGCACGCCATCTTGCACCTCGGCGTCTACGAACCCCACGCCCGGTCGAACCCGTCGGCCAGCCACGAGCGGTCGATCGACGTCACCACCGCCGTTCTCGATGCTGCTGCTGACTGCCCATCGTTGGAGTCGATCGTGGCCCGGTCGGGCCTTGAGGTGTACGGCCGCCACCGTGGCTCGCCACTTTGCCCAGACGAGACCGCCGAGATCCGTCCGACGACCCGCTTTGGTCAAACCCTTGCCGATGTCGAAGAGCTCTGCCGCGACTTCGAGCGGCGACACGACATTCCGGTCGCGCTTATCCGCTTCGCCCCGATCGTCGGCCCACACATTCCGAGCCCAATCGGTCGCTACCTTCGCTTGCCGATCGTGCCGGTCGGCATCCTGCCCGACGCGCCGTTCTCGTTGTTGCATACCGACGATGTGCCGCTCTTCGTTCTGGCGGCCCTCGAACATCGAGCGTCGGGGCCCTTTAACGCGGTCGGCACCGACGCCGTGACCGGGTCGCAGGCCGTGCGCATGGGCGGCAAAGTTCCGTTCCCCGTGGTTGGCCCCGGCTGGATCGTGAGCCGGGCGATCACCGGTGTCCTCGGCTCGCCGCTGCCCGAACACGGTCTCGAGTTGCTCACCCGGGGTCGCACGGGCGACCCGCGCCGGGCCCGCGAGGTGCTTGGTGTTTCGGCCGAGTACAGCACGATCGATGTCATCAAAGATCTTCACGAGTGGGCGCCGGTCGCGTACCTCGAACCGAATCGGGTGGTGGCGTAGTGGCTGCTGACGACCAAGCCCCGTCGTTGGGAGACACGGTCCGTCGCCGGTTCAGCGGCGACTTCGATGTCGATCCGTGGGGTTTCGACCCCGAGCTAGCCGAGGCCGCTTCGCAGGCCAGTTCGGTTCGGTGGGCGGTCGATGTGATCGGCGGAGCCCGCATCCCGAAGGAGGGCCCCGTCCTGCTTGTGGTGAGTCGCCGGTTTGGTGTCTCGGAGCCAGCGGTGGTCGCCAACGGTGTTCACCAGGTCAGCGGTCGTACGGTCCGAGTAGCCGGGGTGCCCGACCTTCCCGTCGTGTCGTCGGTACTTCGGCGTTTAGGCGCGGTGCTCAACAATCCGGGCGAAATCACCGGGCTCCTGCACCATGGCGAGGTAGTCATGCTGCCCCTTGGCTGGCAGCCGCTTCACACCTCGGTGGCTGGTTCGCTATCGAGCGATTCGGTTGCGCCCGCTATCGACGCCGGCGCACCGATTCTTCCGGTCGCCACTTTTGGTTCAGAGGTTGGGCGCCGCTGGCGAGTCATGATCGGCGAACCGATTCTTCCGCCCAAACAACCCGACAAGCTCGGTCGAGTCGAACTCGCCGAGGCGGTCCGGGCTGGGGTGCAACACCTGTTAGACAATCCCAGGTAACCATGCCCGTAATTCGCAGCGACGACGGCACTCGAGTGCACTACATCACCTACGGCCCAGCCGACGGTGAGCCGCTGTTGCTGCTGCATGGATTGGGAACCGATCATCTGGGCTGGGCGCTTCAGCGGCGAGCGCTGCAGAAGCGGTACCGAGTGATCGCTATCGACAACCGTGGATCGGGTCGATCCGACAAACCAATCGCCAAGTACGAACTCACCGACCTCGCCAAAGATGCCATCGCCGTCCTCGACGCGGAGGAGGTCGAGACCACCCATGTAATGGGTGCCTCGATGGGCGGTGTTGTGGCCCAGATCATTGCGGTGACCGCTCCAGAACGGGTCCGGTCGTTGGTGCTTTCATGCACGGCGTGTGCGATGGGCGAGTGGCGCTACGAAATGTTCAACGAGTGGATCGAACGGGCCCCCGTGCTCGGCATGCGTCGGTTCATGACCGAGAACCTCAACTGGTTGATCGGGCCTCGGTCGCTTAGCCGTCTGTGGCCGATCGCCAACTTCATCGGCCTGATGGCTACCCGGGCACCGGTGCATGGGTTGGTCAACCAACTCCAAGCGCTGCTCGATGTCGATGATGCGTTGGCCGACGAGCTCACCTCGATCTCGGTACCCACGCTCGTCATCGTTGGCAGCCAAGACATCCTCACGCCGGTTGCCGACTCTGAACGCTTGGCTTCGCTGATCCCCAACGCCGAACTCGCGGTGGTTCGAGGCGCTGCTCATGGTCTGATGATCGACCACGCCCGAACCTTTAACGAGACGGTTCTGGAATTCCTCGACAGCCAATGGGCCGAGGAAGAAGAGCTCGAGGCCGTCAGCTAGAAGCATCGACTTGCGGTTCACTGTTCGACTCGAGCAGCGCGGCGACGGTGAGGATGGCCGAGCCACTCACCACCAGCCAGCCCCAACTTTCGATGCCTACCGAGTTGTCGAGCGCTTCGTAGGCGGCGATCGCCACGGTGGTGGCCGCACCGAGGGTGAGCGCCGCCCGCTGATTACGGACCGCACCCCACACGGTGAGCAGAACCGTCACCGCACCCAAGGCGATCATGTGGCCCGAGTGTCCCGACTCGAAGCGCTGGAATCCCGAGGTGGCGATGGCCAGCAAGAGCGGAGGCGTAACCACGACCCACGGATTGTCTTCGGTCCGGTGCAAGAACACGCCGATGGCCAACAGGATTGGGTAGAGGTACGGCTCGGCCGACGACACGTCGAGGGCCAGCAGCGCCTGGAACCAACCGAGCAGTACCACCGGTACGCCCACGCCAATTTGGGTCGTCGACGATCGGTAGTACCCGTCGGCAATGAGGCCGAGGCCAAAGATCGCCAGGGTCAGCCCAACGTTGAGCTGGGTATCGAACCCCTGGCTGGCGAGGGTCAGAGCAATGGCGATCGGGGCGAGTCCGATGGCGAGGATTCGGTAGCGGGAATCGTTCATGCGGTAACTCTCGTAGGCGGCGGCCACACAGAGTGCTGCGGCGGCGACCGCACCCCATCGGTTCGACACGGCGAGGATCGGAACCAGCCCGACTAGTCCGCCGACCCGGAGCGCAAAGGTCATCGTGGGTAGCGAACCGATCGAGATGAGCGGGACGATCCACAACGTGGCGGCAAAGAATCCTCCGGCGAGGATCAGGTTGGTGTCCCAGAGCGAGATCATTCCGCAGATCGCCGGGATGATCATGGCCAGACCCGCTTGGTTGGCCAATTCCTTCTCGCCGATCAGTCGGGTGAAGTGGGCGACCATCATCACCAAGATGGCACCGGCGAGGGCAACGGGAACCCCGAGTTGCCACGTTTGCACGACGAGCATTGGGGCGACGATTGCCAACGACCATGCGGTGAGGAGTCGACCGGGCCGCAGGGTGAGGATCGACAGGCTGGCGAGCACGATGGCTACCAGGCCGCTGAGTTCATGATTAACAAACGTGAGCTGAACCGCGGCGAGCACCGCAGCAAAGAAGCCGGGTAGCGCGGGGTCCCAATTACCGCCCACCAACGCCATGTTGAGCGGGTCTTGGCCCTTCTCGACGCCCCGACGCAGATCGCCGATCAGCCACCCGACGGCGCAGATTGCGGCGGTGTACTTCCAGTCCGACGTAGCGATCCGGCCATCGGGTAGATAGAACTCGAACGCTGCCGCGATCGCCGTAGTGGTGATCAGGGCGTTGATCGTGCCGACAGCCAGCGAGATGTTGTGGCGGTAGTCGGGGATGGCCTGGAATGACCGGTGACTGAGTAGCAATTCGCCGGCGACCACAGCGATAGCGATGGCGATGAGCAGCGCGGAGTTGGGTGGGTCGAAACGAGCCCACGCGTCGATGCCGGTAGCGGCGAGCACGCCGAGGGCGGCAAGAGCAGCGAGCGTGCTGGTGCGCCGGTAGGCGGCGATGGCGAGGCCGGTGAATGCCAGACCGCCAGCGATCAGCGTCGAGGTGGTGGTGGCGGCATCGAGGAGTCCAATATCGCGCAGCGTTCCTTGGCCCATGAAGGCAACGTCGTCGAGGATCCGCAGTGCCGGAGCCAGACCGGCGAGGGCGGCCCACGCCGGACCGAAGAGTCGATCACGCCCGAACGGTGACGACAGGATCGCCAGAAGGCCGAGTCCGGCCACGCCGACGGCGGTGGGCAGTGCGGTGCCGACCGTGGCGGCCACGCCGGCCATGAGCAGTACACCGCCGGTGATGGTTCCGAGTTCCGTGAAGATCATCGGATCCTTGCGGCGCAGGAACTCTGCCGACGCAATCGCCGCTGGGCCGGCAGCCAACAACACGACCGGCCAGTCGGCGCCGCCGGCGATCAGCAGTGCCGCGATGTCGACCGGCATGAGCGCCGCCACCAACACGTCGAGCGATCGGCTGGTGAACGGCGCGATCTTTCGGAGCGCGATCGTAAGGAGGTAGGCCACAACCGAGGCGACCAACAAGATGCCCAGCCGCTCGCTGGGTACGAACCGGTCCCAGCGGGCGCCGACCAGCGTGACGGCCGAGATGGCCAGCATGAAGGTGCCGACCCCAGCGAGCATTTGCGCTCCCGATATTTCGCCAAAGGGCCACCGCTTGGCGGGCTCCGACGGAGGTGCCGGTGGTTGCGGTGGGCCGGATGGGGGCACGGTTGAAGCGGGCGCCACAAACGGCGCTGCTGGAGGCTGGGGCGCCGGTGGGGGAGGCGGCGGTGCGAGGCTGGAGGTCTGGGTCGGTTCCATACCTCTACGGTGCAGGAATCCCACCCCCCAAAGAACAGGGGAAATCCCCCAAAATCCCCTAGGGAACCACCCCAAACGCCTCGAACTGGGGAAGATAGGCGTACCCAGAGGTACGCGAAAGCGGGCCAGTTCGGTTAGGTGAGGTGGGAGATGACTGCTTGGGCGGCCGCTTTGCCGCTGAGGAAGGCCCCTTCGACTTTCGAGTTGGCGAAGGCGTCGCCGGCGAGGGCGAGCACCTTGCCCTTTGCTCGGTCGGTCCAGGAGTAGGTGGCGTCGGGCCACGGTGTAACGGGTCCGGCGTAGCGCCAGCGTTGGAGCTGAACCTCGGCGACCGACCCATCGCCCAGTACATCGCTGGCCGCGGCGAGCAGTTCGTGGATCACTTCGTCGTCGGGGGTAAGCCAATGGGTGATCGACCACTGATGGCTCGCATGCAGAGTGAGGGCCGGAACGTCGGAAATACCTTTGGCTTGGTTGTCGGAGATGAACGTGATGACCGGGTCGTCGGGTTGTTGCACGCCGCCCGGCGCGGGGACCTGCAACGGTTGGTCGAATGTGGCGAGCAGGGCGATCACCGGGTGGTAGTCGACTCGGGCGAGGGTCCGGTGTTGTTCGGGCGGCGGCAGCATCTTGCTGAACGAGGCGATGGCCAAGCTTTGCGGGATGGGCGAGGTGAGGACGTAGGCGTCGGCCGGGAACTCGGCCAGGTCGACCACCGTGGTGTTGAGTTCGACATCGATGTCGGTGGCCATCCACTTGGCAAGGTCGCTCATGCCGTTGGCGCCCCGGTACCTCGGGTAGCCGTCGCCTGCGCCGAATCCCTTGCACCACTCGGCGACCGCTCCGTCGTCGGTAGCCGCCGCTGTGGTGGCGACGAACTCATCGGATCGGGTGGTGAAGAATTGGGCGCCGTGGTCGATCCGGCCGCCGCCGAGTCGCCGGGTAGCGAGCCTCCCACCAACGCCGCGACCCTTGTCGAGCACCCGAACTGAATGGCCGGCTGCAACCAGATCGGTTGCCGCCGTCAGCCCCGAGACTCCCGCACCAACAACCACAACGTCAGACATGTGGCGACCCTACCCAACCCCACCGAAAGTTTCGCGCCTGAACCGCTCAGAGCGGGTCAAACGCGATCAGAACTGGGTTATTCGATGCCGTGCTCTAGCGCGTAGCGGATGAGCTCTTGTTTCCGGTTGAGGTGGAGCTTCTTCAAGATGTTGCGCACGTGGTTCTCGACCGTCTTGGGCGAGATGAACAGATCCTCGCCAATCTCGGCGTACTTGTGACCGCGGGCCACGTACTGGAGCACCTCGCGCTCGCGTTCGGAAAGCGCTTCGGTTGGTGAGCTGTCTTTGGTCATTCGACGAAACTCGCCGAGCACCAGCGATGCGAGCGAGGGGGAGAACACGGGCTCGCCCTTTGACGCTTTCCAGAGTTGCTGGCGAAGCTCTTCGGGTTCGGTGGATTTGATCAGGTAACCGAGTGCACCAGCGGCAACCGCGTCGAGCAGGTCGCGTTCGGCTTCGCTGACGGTGAGGATTACCACCGGGATCTCCTCGCCGACTTCCTTGGCCACCTTTACGCCACCACCGTTGGGCATGTTGAGGTCGCTGAGCACGAGGTCGGGTTTGGTCTTGGTGATGACCTCGATCGCCTCGGTGGCGTCGGACGCTTCGCCGACCACGGTGAAGTTCTCGCCGAGGTCGGTGCGGATGCCGGTTCGCCAGATCGCGTGGTCGTCGGCGATCACGATCTTTACTGGTCCGAGGTCGCTCATGAGGTTCCTTCGGTCGATGGGGTGGGGTTTGTTATGTCGGTGCTCGATGTCCAGAGCCGAACTTCAGCGCCTCGACCGGGCCTTCCGCTGATTTCGGCTCGTCCGCCGATGTCGGTCATGCGGCCTTTGATCGATCGCGACACGCCGATGCGTTCGTCGACGCTGGCCGGATCGAAACCCGATCCGTTGTCCTTCACCGAACAGAAGACGTCGGTGGCTTCGCGGCCGTTGTCGTAGTCCGGCTCGGCGAAGAGGGTCACCACGGTGGCTTCGCCGTGTTTGCTGGCGTTGGTAAGCGCCTCTCGGACGGCACCGGCAACTGCGCCGATGGTGTCGGCATCGAGATCGGGTAGCTCCTCGGCGATCACCACGTCGACACGGGTGTCGGTTTGTGTTTCATGCCGGTTGGCGGCCATCCGCAACGCCGCCGCGAGGGTGTCAGGCTCAATCGTTGCTCCCGACAGGAAGCTCCGCAGTTCGAGTTCTTGTTCGCGGGCCATCGTCGAAAGCTCGGTGTCGTCGGATCGGCGTTGAATCACGGCCAAGGTTTGCAGCACACCATCGTGCAGGGTTCGGGCGACCTCTTCGCGAGCCCGAGCGCTGGCGATCGACTTCTCGGCGTCTCGCAGCCGACCCATCAAGTAGCCGGCTCCGAACCCGGCAAAGCAGTACAGGGTGGTGGTACTGATCAGCGAAGCCGACCAGCCACCGTTCTTGCCGTGGGGGAGCGGGACCTGAAGGTATGCCGCCGCGCCGAGCCAGATCCCGGCGATGATCCCGGCTCGTTTCCCGAACGCAAGGCCCGTCATGGTCACCCCGGCCAGGGGCCATGCGTTCGCCAGCGTTTGGGTGTGGCGGGTTTCGCCGTAGATGAATTCGCCGAGGGCCAAGAGCACGGCGGCGATCAGCAGCTCGACGATGATCGGTTCGGCCTTCCACAACACTGACGGCTTCTGGCGAAGCATCAGGGCGGTCCACAACGAGAACGAGACGGCCACGCCGACCAGCACGACCGCCCAGAAAGGGTGCGCTAGTTGGAGCTCTTGCAGGATGAGTTCTTTGTCGGGTTGGGCGAGGCGGTCGCCCCGTCGGTTGATGAGTTCGTAGGCGATGATCACCACCATCCAACCGGCGAAACACACCCGCAGGGCCACGACGGCCCGTTCGAGGCCGACCGCCAAACCCCGTTCGTCGGCCAACTCGACCGGGGGAGCTTCGGTGGGGAGGGTCTCGCTCATCAACGACCAGTCTGCCCGGTTTTGGTCACCGCAGCGGTTCGCCCGGCAAACCGGTCACGCATTCTGACTAGCGTCCACGGCCGGTTTGGGCGTGCGGCGACGCAAGAGTTGGTCGAGGGCCAGCAGCTTCTGGTTCTTCGCTGCCCAGCCCAGGACGAGGAGTCCGGAGAAGATCGAGGCAGCGATCGCTACGACGAGGCCGGGGTCGGTGACCGCATGAACGATGGCGGCGGGGAGTGCGAAGGAGAGGGTTACGACGGCGATGGAGTGGATGGTTGCCTTGCCGAATGGATGCAGGCCCGTCGCTTTGCGGACCTGGAAATACGGGCCGTAGTTGGTGACCAAAATGCTGGCGACCCAGGCCAAGGCGGCGCCGGGAAGTCCGAGCCACGGCACGAGGACGAGGGTGAGCACCACGTTGATGATGAGCGAGGTGAGGTGGTTGCCGAAGTTGGTGCCGCTGCGGCCCGACATCGTGAGTACGGCTTCGACCGGGCCAGTGGCGGTGCCGAGGATGCGGCCGATCGACAAGATCACGAGTGCGGTTGCACCGGCACGGAAGTCGGCGCCAAAGATCTCCGAAAGCGGCCCGGAGTACAGAGCGGTGACGAGGTAGACGGGGAACACGCCCACCACGAGCCAGGCGGTTGACGCTTGGTACAACAGGCCGGCCTGGTCGAGATCGTCGGCGGCAAGAGCCTCAGAAATCTGTGGGGTCGCCGCCTCGACCAGCGACTGGTTGACCACCGACGCCAGCTTCACCAACCGGGTGACCGACGCGTAGATGGCGGCGGGGCCAGGCCCCAACAAGATGCCGATCAGCAGCGTGTCTTGCCAGCGGACCAGTACCCGAATGAAGTCGACGCCCCACTGCGGAATGGTGAAACCCCAGAAGCTTTCGCGGGTCACCTCCGGGTCGTTACCCATCAAGGGGCGGGCGTCGAGTTGCTGGCGGAGCGAGGCGAGGGCCAACACCGCAGCGACCGCAAACGGGGCGATCCACGCAACCGCCCACCAGGTCGTGCTGGCGCCGATGACCACCAGCACCCCGGCGCCGATCAGCTGCATCACTGGTCGCCAGATCCGGTCGATCATCACCGTAGGACGCATGGTGGAGAAGCCACGGGTGGCGCCGAGTGCGGCGTACATGAGTCCGGCGGGCGGGATCACGATGGCGATCGCCCGCAAGGCCGCCGCGAACTCGTCGGGCGACTCGCCGTTGGTGAAGAACGTAGCGATCGGGTCGGCGAAGGCAATTGTCAACCCGGCAACGATCGTGCCCACCACGGCAACGGGCAGCAACGCCCAGCGCAACAGCTGGGGGATGTCGCCGCTGGTATTGGTTGCTCGAGCGGCGCTAATCGACCGGACCAGGCCGGTCGCCGTGCCCATCAAGCCAATGCGGGTGACGATGTTAAAGAACGCCACCGCCAGCAAAACCACACCGGCCTGTTCCTTACCGAGATAGTTGGTAACGACGAGCACCAGAACAAAACTGGCGATCGCTGAAATCACCGATCCGGCGATAGAAACCACACTCTGGCGGCCAAACTTCTTCAGCGATCCACTCACTCTGTGAGTATCGACACCCCAGCGCGCTGAGTTGACCTATCGAGGGGCCGACGCTTTAGCGAGGCGCGAGATCGAGTCGTCCCGACACCGAACCGGTAATGGATTGTCGGCCGCTAAAAGCTTGGACGGTCAACGAGAAGTGCGTACGTCCTTTGCGCAGCTTGCCCTCGATCGGCAACTCGATCGTTGTTTCACCAAAGCAGGTTTTGGTGGGCAGGTCCCGTATTTCGCGCGAGTATTCGGTGCCAGCTTGGGCCGTACGAACTACCGAAGTGCGGCTCTGGGTTAGCTCGGCCCAGACCCATACGTCCCGATCAGTCGGACAGTTGAGTACGACGGCTACGGCGCGTTTGCCTTCGCTCGTGAAGCCATCGATGACATCCAGAACTTCGAGGTCCGGCCTCGATGTGTTGCGTGCCCGCGGCATCCTTGGTCGCCCTCCAGCGGTCTCGGTGGTTCCCGACTCGGAGGTGAATGCCGAATTGTCATCGTCGGAGGCGTGGGCCTCAACCGACCAGTCGAGATCCCCCGGCACGAATCGAATGCTGTGACCGCGCATTCCAAGATTGACACTCTTTGGCGTCGATGAGCATCGGACGGATTTCGTTACCTCAAGACCAGCTCCGACTGGCTGGGCAACACTGGCTTCTAGGGTTACATCAACCGGCTTGTTGCAACTGATGGTCATATCGATCTTCTTGTGCGAGACATTGCCGACAGAAAGTTCGATCGTTAGTCCGTCAGTGGGTGACGCATCGGAGAACGTGATCGGAGTCCACGCAACGTTGGCTGTGGTCAGCGGCGCATCAAGGTCGAAGAATCCGGGCACCGAAGCCGCGGCAACGACACACGCTCCGGCGACCGCACAATCGATCGTTTCGCCACCTACCCGGATGAACCGTTTTGCCGTAAGCGTGGCTCCAAACGCGCCAGCCTCGCCGGTTGACAAGAGGCGAAAATCCGAGATGTCACAAAGGTCGAGCGAGAGGTTTGTCGCGTCGAGTCGCCCATCGCACATGGCGGTAGCTCCCGTATTTTTCGTCGGGAATCCGGTCCCCTGAACGCTTACTGCGGTGCCGTCGACAACGTCGGTCGACGGGTCGATGACGAGCGCTGCGTCTGCCCCGGCGGGCGACACGCTGACGGCGAAGACCGAGGTTGCGACGGTGGCCAACACGACGAGAGCGCGCAGCGTGCGGGTTACGGTCGGCATGGAGGGCTCCTTCGGTCTCCCCACATGAGAGACGCCGGGGGTTCCCATGTCAAAACAACGTTCGATCCGGCCAAGGTTCAAAACCAGCGAACTGGCGCGCCAGATGGTCGCTCCAGCGACCACTTCGCTCACCAGTTCGGTTAGCGGTAGATGGCTGCTGCTTCGCCGACCTTGGTGATGAGGTGGTCGGCGGCGGCGCCCAGGCTGGTGTGCGCTGGGGTGCCTTCGAGGGGAGCTAGCGCGGCGACAGCTTCGTCGCTGAACTGCTTGGCAACTTCGAGCGCGTGTTCAAGGCCTGGGCCTTGGCGAACGATTTCGCGGGCGGCGTCGCGCTGGGCTTCGTCGAGCGGGGCGCCGAGAATGTCGCGCAGCTGTTCGCCGGCTGGGGTTTCGAGCGTGTGCAGGACGGGGAGGGTATAGATGCCCTCGACCAGGTCGTTGCCGGCTGGCTTGCCGAGCTGTTCGCTGGTGGCCACCACGTCGAGGATGTCGTCGACTACCTGAAACGCCATGCCGTAGCGATGGCCAAACACGGTCAGGGTTTCGATTTGGTCGCGAGGTAGTTCGGCAACGATGCCGCCGACCCGAGCGGCCGTGGCGAGCAGGACCGCGGTCTTGCCTTCGATCGAGGCGAAGTAGTTCTTTTCGCTGCGGTCGATGTTGTACACATCTTGCAGCTCACGGATCTGGCCTTCGCACAGCTTGGCGATGGTGTTGGCCAACAGACCAGCAACTTCGGTGCCGAGCGCAGCGGCGATTTCCGAGGCGCGAGCCAACAAGAAGTCGCCGGCCAAAATAGCCTTCAGGTTGCCCCAACGAGCATTGACACTTTCGACCGTGCGTCGGGTGAGCGCGTCGTCCATAACGTCGTCGTGGTACAGCGATCCGAGGTGGACCAACTCGACCGAAACGCCGCCCATGATGACCTCGGTGGGCACCGACGTTGGCTCGGCCATCGCGGCGGTTGCCGCCGCCATGGTGAAACCGGGCCGGATGCGTTTGCCACCGGCGATGATCAGGTGCGACGCGACTTCGGTGAGGAACTCGTTGGGCGATTGGACCGCCTCAAGAAGTTCAGCCTCGGTACGTTCGAGGTCGGTGACCATCGACGGAAATGCCAGGAGCGGGTTCGAGCTCACAAGCCCACGGTAGGGGGTTTCACAACATCTGCACGAACCCAGTGGCAGGTATTGCGCACCAAATCACGAGGTCACAAGATCGGCCGGTGAGAGGGTATGGCCGGGTCCCCGTTCGTCGCGCTTTTCTCTGGCTTTTCGATGGTCGCGGCAATCATCGCAACGGCGTACCCCCACGTGGTGGTGTCAGCACCCCTTTCGACACGCCCCTTAGCGCTATCGACCAACGCGCTCGTTCGCGCGAGTATCTGGGTACATCTTGTGCGGGAAACGAAAGAGGAGATAGCCACCGATGGCGGGAAGAACGGCAAGTAAGAACGTGAACTGGATACAGGCTCTACGGGCCGGAGCGGCGGCGTTGATACTGCTGGGTTCGCTCCTCGCGCCAGCGCCTGCGTCGGCGCAACCGGCGGCGCGCGATGTCGACTTCGGGAACGGCGGGATCGCCGAACTCGATCTCGAAGGCGTGCAGGTGATCACCGATAGCGCGGTACAGCCCGACGGCAAAGTTCTAGTGGCGTTCTATACCGTGCCTGACCGGCGCAGTTCGGAGTCGCGTGCGTCGATCGCTCGACTGAATGTCGATGGCACACCCGATGTCCGCTTTGGTGTCGACGGCGTGCTCGATCTTGGCCCTCCAGTCGAAGAACGCTTGACCAGGTCAGGTGCCGTTGAGGTGACCGATGATGGTCACATACTGGTAGCGATCCAATTCCAGTATCCGCGCTTCGAACGTTGGCTGATGCGGCTCGAGTCCGACGGCACCCTGGATTCGTCGTTCGGTGTCAACGGTGTCACCGGCCAGTCCGAAATCACCATCGTCGAGGACATCGTTGCTCTAGAAGACGGCGGGGTCCTTACGCTGTCGAACAACGGCAGTACCGACATGTTGATCCATCGCTACCTGGAAGATGGCGAGCTCGACCCCAACTTCGGCGAGAGCGGTATCGCCCAGGTGGCTCGCCAAGACATGGCGGTGCGCCCCGAGGCCATGGTCGTGTTGTCGAATGGATCGATCGCCAGCGCGGGGCGGATCTACCCGTGGAAGCAAACCGATGATGGATTGGAGACCGACTCGGACGCGGCCGATGTCTTCGTTTCGATGCACACCGCGGATGGCCAACTCATCGAGGACTTTGGCGACGCTGGCCTGCACATCTACGACCACTTCGAGAGCGACTTTGGTACAAGCATTGTCGAGGGCGATCGAAACAACGTCGTGGTCACCGGTTGGAGCACCGAACCGCCACAGCCCGATCGGGTCGAGCGTCGGATCTTCGCCTACTCGGTGCACCGTGGCACCGGCGAACCTACCTCCGGGTTCGGTAACGATGGGGTGACCGAGTGGCCCAATTCGCTCTCGACCTTCTCGTGGAGTTCGGTGGTTCAACAGAACGGCAAAATCGCCATCGCCGGAAGTGAAGGCCCGCGCTTCTTGCGGATCAACGCCGACGGCAGCCCCGACCTCAACGTTGGCTCGACTGGCGAATCACCAGCTTTGGCCTCTGGCGTCGGGGGTGACCATATGGCGTTGGCCCCCGACGGGAAGTTGGTCATTGCGTTCAGCAATCTCTCGAACATCAACGTGGTGCGTGTGCTGGGCGACCCGGTGGAGGTTGAACCGGAGCCCGAACCGCCAGTGGCTACGTGTAACGGCTTGGAGGTAACGGTCGATCTCGCCAACGGCGACAAGCCAACCAGCGGCGACGACGTGATTCTCGGCACCAACAACGTTGACCGGATCAAGGCCTCGGGTGGCAACGACACCATCTGCGCCCTCGGCGGCGACGACATCATCAAGGCCGGCAAAGGCGACGACTGGGTCGATGCGGGCGACGGCGACGACCGAGTCATTGGCGGAGGAGGCAAAGACCAGATCCGCGGTGGCAACGGCAGCGATTTCATCAAGGGTGGCCAAGGCAACGACGTGCTCAAGGGCGGGGCCGACGACGACACGATCGACGGCGGCAAGGGCGCAGACCGCATCAATGGCGGACTCGGTACCGACAGCTGCGATGGCGGACGGGGCAAGAACAAGTTGCGTCGCTGCTAACAAGCTGTGGGAAAAGCAAACCGAAATGCAGTGAAAATTGCTCAAAGTTCTTCAAGGATGGCCGCCAAAGAGGGCCGAAAGGTCCTTATCGGTGGCGGGTTCTTTGCCGATGGGGCACATAGGTAAGACTGCAAGCAGAACGCCTGGTTCGTTTCTTGAAGGCTTTTCAGCTTTTCTGGGAACACACCCAGACGATCCGTGGTTGTCACTAGCCACCGATACACTCGGTTCACTTACTTCGCTTCAGCGGAAGGACATTTTCCCTTGTTTGAAAGGTTTACGGATCGGGCCCGACGAGTAGTTGTTCTTGCCCAAGAGGAAGCCCGTCTCCTCAATCACAACTACATCGGCACCGAGCACATCTTGCTTGGGCTCATCCACGAAGGAGAGGGAGTCGCCGCGAAGGCGCTCGAATCTCTCGGTATTTCTCTCGAAGCTGTTCGCAGCCAGGTAGAGGAAATCATTGGCCAAGGCGGCTCGTCGCCCAGTGGTCACATTCCCTTTACCCCTCGCGCCAAGAAGGTTCTCGAACTTTCGCTGCGTGAGGCGCTTCAGCTTGGTCACAACTACATCGGCACCGAGCACATCTTGCTCGGGCTCATTCGCGAGGGCGAGGGCGTCGCTGCTCAGGTTCTCGTGAAGCTGGGCGCCGACCTGTCTCGTGTTCGCCAGCAGGTCATTCAGTTGCTGTCGGGTTACTCGGGCCCGGGAAGCTCCTCGGGTGGCGGCGAAAAGGCCGGCGCGACCGCTGGGGGCGCCGGCGGCGATGCCCAGTCGGGTTCGCTCGTGCTCGACCAGTTCGGTCGCAACCTCACCCAGGTCGCTCGCGACAAGCAGCTCGACCCCGTTATTGGTCGCTCGCGCGAAACCGAGCGGGTCATGCAGGTTCTGTCACGTCGTACCAAGAACAACCCGGTGCTCATCGGCGAACCCGGTGTTGGTAAGACCGCCATCGTTGAAGGCTTGGCTCAAGCCATCGCCGCCAACGAGGTGCCCGACACCATTCGCGACAAGCAGCTCTACACCCTCGACCTCGGCGCACTCGTCGCCGGTAGCCGTTACCGCGGTGACTTTGAGGAACGCCTCAAGAAGGTCCTCAAAGAAATCAAGACCCGCGGCGACATCATCTTGTTCATCGACGAGCTCCACACCCTTGTGGGTGCCGGCGCCGCCGAAGGTGCCATCGACGCTGCCTCGATCCTCAAGCCCATGCTGGCTCGGGGCGAACTGCAGACCATCGGTGCGACCACCCTCGACGAGTACCGCAAGCACCTCGAGAAAGATGCTGCGCTCGAGCGTCGTTTCCAGCCGATCAAGGTTGAAGAACCTTCGGTTGCCCACACCATCGAAATTCTCAAGGGTCTTCGCGAACGTTACGAAGAGCACCACCGGGTCACCATCACCGACCAGGCGCTCGTTGCGGCGGCGAACCTCGCCGACCGTTACATCGCCGATCGTCACCTGCCCGACAAGGCAATCGACCTCATCGATGAAGCCGGTTCGCGCCTGCGCATCAAGCGCATGGAAACCCCGCCCGACTTCAAAGAGCTCGAGAACGAACTCGCCGAGGTTGTGCGCACCAAGAAGGAAGCCGTCGAAGAACAACGCTTCGAAGAGGCTGGCTCGCTGCGCGACCGCGAAAAGGAACTGCTCGCCGAGAAGGAAGCCAAAGAGGCCGAGATCAAGGCATCGGGCGTCGACCTGTTCGACGAGGTCGACGAAGAGTCGATCGCCGAGGTTCTTTCGCTGTGGACCGGTATTCCGGTGTACAAGCTCACCGAAGAAGAAACCGCCAAGCTCCTGCGCATGGAAGACGAGCTGCACAAGCGGGTCATTGGCCAAGAAGACGCCATCAAGGCCGTCAGCCAGGCCATCCGCCGCACCCGTGCGGGCCTCAAAGACCCCAAGCGTCCTTCGGGCTCGTTCATCTTCCTTGGCCCATCGGGTGTAGGTAAGACCGAGCTCGCCAAGACCTTGGCCGAGTTCCTCTTCGGCGACGAAACCTCCCTCATCAGCCTCGACATGTCGGAGTACATGGAGAAGCACACCGTCAGCCGCCTGGTTGGTTCGCCTCCCGGGTATGTCGGTTACGAAGAGGGTGGCCAGCTCACCGAAATGGTGCGCCGCAAGCCGTTCTCGGTCGTGCTGTTCGACGAAATCGAAAAAGCGCACCCCGATGTGTTCAACACCTTGCTTCAGATCCTTGAAGAAGGTCGTCTCACCGACAGTCAGGGTCGTTCGGTCGACTTCCGCAACACCGTGCTGATCATGACCTCAAACCTTGGTACCCGCGATCTTCGCAAGTCGAACCTGGGTTTCACCAAGAACGACGAGGCCATCAACTACACGAAGATGAAAGAAAAGGTCAACGATGCGTTGAAGGAGCACTTCCGTCCGGAGTTCCTGAACCGCATCGACGACACCATCGTCTTCCACGAACTCAGCCAACCGCAGGTGCGCGCCATCGTCGACCTTATGGTCAAGCGAGTCGCCACCCAGATGGCCGCCCAGGGCATGGGCTTCGAGCTCACCGATGCGGCCAAGGATCACCTGGCGATCAAGGGTTACGACCCAACGCTTGGTGCTCGTCCGCTGCGTCGTGCACTGCAACGTTTGGTCGAGGATCCACTGTCGGAACGGCTGCTCTACAAAGAGTTCCATGCCGGCAACATCGTCATCGTCGACGTCGAACCCGATCCCGACGACCCGGGCGAAAACCGAATTGCCTTCTCGGCGATCGAAGGTTTCGAACCGCCGCCGGTCGAGGAGTTCGACGACGGTGGATCGATCCACGCCAAGACGGCTGTCGACCCCGAACCGGTCGATGTAGGCGCCGAAGGAGCCGACTCGTAAGTCGGGCCTCCGCCAGCCAACACAAACGCAAGTACCGAACGCCGGGCCGCAAGGCTCGGCGTTCGCCGTTTTCGACAGATCTTCCACGGTCTAGGGCTGGTTCATCCACTAGCTTCTTGTCCGATGCTCCGCCGTATGAAGCCACTACTTGTCGCCTTTGCGATGCTGTTGCTGCTGGCTGGTTGTCGCGTGGACTCGACCGTGACGGTCGACATCGAACGCGACGGGTCGGGCACGGTCGAGGTTGCGGTATCGCTCGATGAGTCGGCGGCCGAGCGGGTGGGCGATTTGGCTGGTCAGTTGCAGGTCGAGGACCTGCGCCAGGCCGGTTGGGACGTAACCGAGCCAACCGTTGAGGACGGTCTCACCTGGGTGCGGGCCACCAAATCTTTTGTGAGCCCGGAGAACCTGGGCGATGTGCTCGACGACATTGGCGCCTTCGAGGCGGTGAGCCTTACCCGAGCTCGGGCGTTCGGCTCGACCACCTGGGATCTCAGTGGCCGGATCGACGTGACCGGAGGAGCAAACCAGTTCGGCGACGCTGAGTTGGCCAACCTGCTCGGGGGTCGGTTCACCGGGGTCGATATCGAAAAGATCGAGACCGAAGAGCGCGAGTCGGTCGGCGAAATGTTCGGGCTGTCGTTTGTGGTCCAGATGGCCGACGATGTCGAGTCGATCAACGCCGCGGAGACAAGCGGCGGCGAAGCGACCTGGTTCGCTCGCATCGACGATGTCGGCCCGACCCCATTCAATGTCGCGAGCGACGTGAAGGACGGCCGTCCCCGGTACCTGGCCACAATCGCCGGCATTGCGGCAGCCGCGGGAGTCGTGGTGCTCGTGCTGCAAGGACTTTGGGCCATCAGCCGTCGGTCGCGCCACGGGTACATCGAACCCGACCCGACCTACCAAGAGCCAGTGGCCCAGCCGGTCGACCAAGCACCGAAGCGTCGCCGAGGCGCAAAGGCTCCACCCACGGTCACCCAGGCAGCCACGCCGGCTGCCGCGGCGGCAGCAGCAACCGCGGCGGGCGCAACCACCATGCCGACCCCAGTACCCAAACGCCGCAACCGGAGCGGCCAGCCTCAACTCGTGGTCCTCGACGCCATGGGTGTGATCTACCGGCACGGCAACGACGTCGAAGATCTACTGATCCCATTCGTTGAGGACAACGGTGGCACCGCGAACCACGCCGACATTCGGGAGAACTATCGCCAGACATCGCTCGGCCGGATGACCACCGCCGAGTTTTGGGCGGCGGTCGGGGTCGAGGGCGATGCGGCCCAGCTCGACCGGGCGTACCTGTCGCAGTTCCGGATGACCGGCGGTCTGCTGGCGTTCCTCGACAAGCTGAACCACAAGAAGGTTCCCGTGGCGTGCCTGTCAAACGATGTCTCGTTATGGTCGCGGCTGCTCCGTCAAGGGTTCAACCTCGACACCAAGATCGGACCGTGGATCATCAGCGGCGACATCGGTGCCCGCAAACCCGACCCCGCTATCTACGAGGCTCTGCGAACCACCGTCGGTGCGCCGTTCGACGTGTATCTGTTCATCGATGACCGAATCGAGAACCTCGATGCGGCCCGCGAACTCGGTATGCGAACCGCCCTATTCGCACCGAACGGAGCGCCTCACGACACCAACGGTCACCGGGTCGTGACCGGATTCAACGAGTTCTTCCGCCGCTAGTCGCGAACCGGTCCGCGAAAGGTCATCGTGAATCGTGTGCCGCCGTCGCCGTCGATAGGTGAAACTACGTCGATACCACCATGGGCATCGGCGACCTGCTTGACCAGTGCCAGGCCGATCCCTGCGGTTCCACGTACCGATTCGTCTGCTTGGTAGTAGCGCTCGAATATTACGTCGCGCTGTTCCAGCGGGATACCCGGACCGTGATCGGTCACCGAAAGCAGGGTGGTGGTGTCGCTGGTAGCAACGTCGATCTCGATCGGTACTCCAACGGGTGAGTAGCGTGCCGCGTTTTCTACCAGGTTGATCAACGCCCGCTGCACGCTTGCACCTTCGATCCCGAGGAGAAGCGACTGCGGTCCGCGAATAGCAACCGGAACCATAGGATTCAGCACTCGATGCTGGTCGGCTACTCGGGCAACGATTGCCATCAGGTCGTTGTCGATCTGTTGCAACGCATGATTCGCAGCTCGACCTTCGAGAAGTAGCTCATCGATGGTGGTTTGTAGCCGGTCGATCAGCCCTTGGCTTCGTTCGGCGGCCGCTCGATAGTCGGCGACGGAGGCACTATCGGCGTCCAGTACCAGTTCGTTGTTGAGCGCGAGAGCGGCCAACGGAGTTCGGAGTTCATGACTTGCGTCTTCGAGCATCCGTTGCTGGGTACCCGATGAGGTAGCGAGGCGATCGAGCATCTGGTCGAAGCTGTCAGCCAGCTCTCGCACCTCGCGGGTACCGCCCCGAAGATCGATTCGACGATCGAGCGAGCCCGCCTGAATTTCGTTCGCGACCGCCGTGATTTCCGCCATGGGAGCCACGGCCCGCCTTGACCAAAACCAGACCGCTCCGACGCCTCCCATCATGAGTGCCACGGTGGCAACCAGCACCTCGGTCGGGACGACCCCGGTGGGCTTGGCGATTTCGGATGCCTCGGGTTCTTCATCACCCATGATGATTTCGTTGTCCTCGATGGAACTAGAGAACACGAACAACATCACGAGCAAGGGAATGACGACCGCTCCGATTCCGAACAGCGCAAGGTTGTCTCGAAGCGAGCCAAAAGATCTGGTTCCGCGCAAGCCCAACCCGCTGGCCCCCAGAACCAACGTCAGCAAGAGTGCGATGGCGACTCCGGCGGGATCGGCTGAACCATCGGCGAGTAGTCCAACAAACACGGTGGCCATCAGCGCAGCCAAGAACAGGAGCACCGTGCTTACGCTTCGACGAATCCGACCATCGCCATAGATGGGTCTTTCCACTCGTCGAAGGACGGTCGCCGCGGTCAGCAGAAGTACTACGGCCAAGAACAAAGGCAGCGGGGCATCGGCCGCTGGGTCCCCTCCCTCGACAAGCAGAGCGACGAACATCAGGGCAAAGAATGCGCCCGTTACGAGACACACGGTGCCAAAGATCCGCTCTTTCATGAGGTGTCGGCTGCGTGGCCGAATCGGTACCCCACGCCCTTGATCGTCTCGATAACGGCCGGCTCGCCCAGCTTCTTGCGCAAACGACTAAGGATCACCCGAACACTGCTGGTGAACTCGTTGGCATTGGAGTCCCAGCAGTGTTCGAGCAGGTCTTCGCTCGACACCACCTCTCCAGCGTGCATGGCGAAGTATCGCAGCACGGCGAACTCTCGACCGGTCAGGTCGAGCGACACGCCGCCCCTCGTCGCCACATGGGCTGCGCCATCGACGACCACATCGCCGACGATCAGCGGGCCGCCCGTCTCGTCGCTCCGCCGAGCTAAGGCGCGAATACGAGCGTTTAGTTCGGCCATGCGAAACGGCTTTACCAGATAGTCGTCGGCGCCGGCATCGAGTCCGGCGACCCGATCGGTCACGGCATCGCGGGCGGTGAGCATCAGAATACGGCGGGGCCTTGCGAGCACACCGTCGCCTTTAGCCGACCTCAGACGTCGACACAGGTCGAGGCCCTCTCCGTCGGGAAGACCAAGGTCGAGGCACACGACATCGTAGGTCGTGGCAATGAGCAATTGTTCGGCGTCGGCAAGGGTTGCTGCGTGGTCGACGGCCAGGTGCTCTTGACGTAACCCAAGGAGCACCACCTCGGCTAGATCGGCGTCGTCTTCGACAAGTAATACCCGCATCTCAAGCAAAGTCTCGCAGATCGAGACCGTCGGCTGACCTTTTGCTTAGCGACCAGCCCATCGCAGCGGCCAAGAACGGAAAAACGACCAGTGCGGCGAGCAGCGCCGACCAAGGAATCACAAACGGGAACTCGTCGACTTTGCTGCTGAGCATCGGGGCCAAGGGTAGGTAGCCGATCAGGACCCCGAGCATTGCCCCAACAAGCGCGAGTAGTCCGGCCATGGCGGCCGACATTCGCCGTCCGGTTCGCGGCGATGCACCCTGTGCTGCGAGCAGCGCTGAGTCGCGGGCAACTTCAGCGGTGAGGAGCATTACCGCTGAGACGGTGATTCCCAACGCAACGCCCAATCCAATGAGGAGACCAAGTATTCGAAGTGTCGAGCGCGACGGGGTCGGCGATGGCAGTTCGAGACTGGCTCCGGATACGGCGACTTGGCTTATCGCAGCCATGGTCTCGTCGGTGAGCGAACCGTCGCCCACCGCCAACCAACCAATGGTTGTCAGAGTCGAACCTTTTGCAAGTTCGGGTGAAAAGACAAGTTTGGGAAGCGACCCTGCTCTTGGCCACGCGTCGCTAACCGCTATCTCTTCGGGCCCGGCCAGTACCCCGGGAGTCACAACGGAAAGGCCGGGTTCGCTCGCAATTGCCGAGATACCGCCGGTGCCTAGTGTGTTCTGGTCAAGGCCGAGAGCGGCGAGCAGCTCAGGAGTAGCCAGCACTGCTTGGGTTGCGATGTATTCCTCGCCGTCGTCGAACCCAATGGTGTCGACCGAGCAGAAGTTGCAAAGGTCGCCGTTGGTGCGTTGACCGGCGACGATGGCGTGTGCGTAGTCGACGCCGTCCTCGTTGAAACCATTGTTGGGTTCGGGAATCGCCACCTTCAACGGCGCGAACCTGAGCTCTGGGGCTGCTTCGGCTAGCGATCTCATCGCTGACTCGAGAGCTACTTCGTCGATTGTCGCAGGCACGGCGCTTCGTTGTGGATCCACATCGGGGGCCCACAGCACGAGCTGGTGGTCGGCCAGGTTGGGTGGGCGGCCTTCGGCTCGCTGATCGATCGATGTCGAAGCCACCGCGATACCGACGGGGATGGCCAACGCTAAAGCGATCGCCGCCACCATTGCCGCCGACCTCCGGTTGTAGCGGGATAGGAATCGGCTCGCGAGTCGCTCCGCCAGTGGTAGGTGTGCCGCCAGTTGGCCAACAAGCTTCACCAGTAGTGGTGCGATCAACAAAAGGCCGATGGGGGCAAGGACAGTGCCGATGACCGCGAACGTGCCGTTTTCGTCTGCGAACCCGGTTGCGAGAAGCACAACGCCGACCACCGCGAGCACCACACCGAACAGCGCTGCTGAACCAACCGGTTCGGGCTTTGGTCGAGCGGCCGCAAGGAGCGAAGCAATTGGTTGACGGCTCAGTGCTTTGGCCGGTCGACGGGCACCTAGGGTGGCGACAAGGACGCCGAATACCAGGCTTGGCAACAGTGCAACGAACGGCACCTCAAAGTTGATCCGGTGGTCTACAGCGGTCTCCATAGCCGACGCGATTCCCCTTGCAACGAAGAAGCCGAGGAACAACCCGAGCATGGTGCCGATCACCCCGATGATCGCTCCTGAGCTCGCGGCGGCCGAGCGCACGATTCGAGGCGTTGCACCCGCTGCGGCCAGAAGGCCGTATTGGCGGGTACGGCGTCGAGCAATTACCGCAAAGGCCGAGCCCACCAGCAAGGCGATCTCGAGCATTCCAAAGGCCACGATGACGTTGACGAGGATCGTCGCCCCAGTCCGTAGCGAGGTGCCGTCAGAAGATGAGCTGTTAAACGCGACGTTGAGTCGGTGTCGGACCTCGTCGGCGGAGGCGTCGACAAGGAAGGTCTGTGCCCGAGGGGCTTGGGCACTCGGGAACACAGCAGGCGCGAGCGCAAAGACAAACTCATCGGACAACTGCGTTGGGTTTTCGACCACCCCAACAATTTCTACCGTTCGGCCATCAAGCTGAATCGACGTACCAATCGGGGGTTGGTCTGCCAGCGCTTGATCAGTAATCGCGATTTCGGTGCTGCTGGCTGGCCAACGGCCATTTCGAAGCGCGAAGAGTGGTTCGGTTATTGCGTTCTCGGGATCTGCGGCTCGTAGGTTGATGTCGCCGACCTGACCATCGCGTTCCAGCGTGGCTCGTTGTACGAGGCCGTACGAAAATCCGCTCTCGTTCAAGGCGTGAGCAAGTGCAACCGAATCAGGACTGTCGACCGCTACCCCGGCGTTACCGAATTCGCTTTGGGGTGGCTCGGTCATGTTGTGCACTGCGAGTACCCCGGCCACCGATGCGGCTACGCCGAGAGTGAGCATCACCAAGACGACGACATACTGTCGCCATTCGTTGCGAACGGTTCGCCAACTCCACTTCCAGATAAAGGAGCGAGCGCTCATTGCGAGCCTCCCTGGCGGTTCATAACTCTTGGGCTTGGTCGGTAGGTCGACTCCACCCGCCCATCGCGCAGCGTCACAACGCGATCGGCCCACGACGCAACGCTTGGATCATGGGTCACCACAACAACGCCTCGATCGGCGGTCTTTGCCTGGTGAAGGAGCTCAAGCACGTTCTGTCCCGTTTGTGAGTCAAGCGCGCCGGTTGGCTCATCGGCGAGCACCAACCGCCGGTCGCCGATCAGGCCTCTGGCGATCGCCACCCGCTGTCGTTCGCCTCCCGAAAGGTCATCGGGGAACGCGGTACAACGGTCACCCAAGCCAACTTGTTCCAGAAGGCGCGTTGCTTGCTCTCGCGCTGGTCTCGCGGCACCACCGTCGAGCTCGACCGGCGCCGCCACGTTCTCCACGGCGGTCAACCCATCGAGAAGGTTGAATCCTTGAAAGACAAACCCGATGTGGCGACGCCGGACCGTCGCCAGTTCGGTGGGCGAAACCTGCTCGAGGCGCTTGCCGACGAACTGCACCGAACCGGCAGTTGGTTGTTCGAGACCGCCCGCGATCGTGAGCATCGTTGACTTACCGGAACCGCTCGGGCCCATGATGGCCACCATCTCCCCGGGGTCAACGTGAAAGTCGACGCCGTCGAGGGCAACCACTTGGTGTGGCGACTCCCCGAACTCACGGCGAATCCCTTCCATGAGAAGCAGATGTTCGCGCCGGTGCGGCAGAGACGGTTGCGGTAGCGGTGCGGTCGACATCATGAGAACTCCCGTGATTGGAATGGTTTCTCATGACGGTGCGCTGGTTGTTGTTAACGGTTCGTAAACGCGTTTGTGGCTCCCACGCCGCGGTCGATCCGGGTCGTCGCTGGCCCGGGGCCGGTAACCGATGCGATGACTTGCGAGAGCTCATCGCTGCTTACCGGTTTGGTCAGGTAGGCAGTTACGAGGTTGACACGTTCGTCGTTCAACTCCGCACGGTCGAGCACTCCGGTTAGCAGCACGAACGGGATGGGGGAGTCGAGATTTTCTAGCAGGTCGAGGCCATTGCGCTCGGGCATCTGGTAGTCGCACACGATGAGATCTATCCGAGTGTGAACCTCAACGAGGGCCGACTCGACCGAGTCCGCCTCCACTACGTCGAACCCATGTCCGTTGAGCATGTGTCGAAGAACCAAACGCGACACGATGTCGTCATCGACGATAAGTGCGGTGGCCATTACCAGTTGCGCAACGCGTCAGCGGTGGATGCAGACATAGAAAAGACTCTGTCGAAACGCGTGAGTTCGAAAACCCGCATCGCGTCGGGGCTGATCGGAGAGACAAGTCGAAGATCTCCCCCTTGTGACCGAGCGTCTTTCATGCCCTTCACAAGCGCCGCGAGCCCTGCACTATCGACGAACTCAACCTTGGAGAGATCGACGACGATTCGGCGCTTACCAATACGTAGATGGGCGGTAATCATCTCCCGAAGCGGGCCAGCTTCAAGGGCGTCGAGTCGACCGGTCAGCTCAACGGTGCTGATCGTCATATCAAAGTTCGCGGTGGACATTTCCATAACGTTTTGTTCGACAAACCCACTCCCTGGCTTGAGCCGGAACTTGATTTACAACGCGAATGTGAGGGTCCAGACGTTGGTCTGCTCCACGCGCTCGTGTTCCACCGATGTCGCAAGCTGCTCCACGATGAGCAAGCCGTACCCGCGAACTCGGGGTTCGCCGTCGAGCGGCAACGGTTCTTGGGTCACGTAACAATCGCCGTGGTCGATCATACGGATCGTCACCGACTCTGCCGCAGTTTCGGCAACAAACCGGAGGGTGTCCTCGGCGTTGTTTGCATGATCGATGCTATTGGTCGCAATCTCGTGGACCGCGAGTTCGATGCCACCGATAGCGGCGGACACGCGAGCTTCGCCAGCGGGGGCGAGGGCTTCCTCTAGCCAGGGTCGGATACCTCGTATCGCTTCGAAACTGTTCGCCACGATCAACTCGGTGGTTAGCATGACGACTCACCTGGGTCGGCGAAGAACGTAAGCAACGTGCGGTCATCGCCTTGCGGCTCTGCGCCGGCAAAGTCCGAAACGGCTGCGAAAACCGCCTTGCCGAGTCCGTCTGCGCACATGGCATCACTGACGAGAAGTGCTTCCAGCCGTTCGTCACCAAACATGCCGCCAACCATATTCAGCTGTTCGACCAGACCATCCGATGCGGCGATGAATCGGTCGCCCGGGCCCAGCTGGTGAGTGCACGCCTCGACCGACTCGACCGGCAAAACCCCAATGGGGGGTAGCTGCGCAGCCAACGGCTGAAAGGTCGCGTTCCGAACGATTCCCACGGGGCTGTGCCCAGCGTTGCAGGTTTGAAGGATTCCGCTTGTGAGGTTGTAGGACCCGACCAGAAGCGTCACGAAGAGGCCCGCATCGGCAAGTGTCTCGTAGACCCACGAGTCGATCGTCGTCAAGATTGCTGCGGCTCCTGATTCACCGACCGAGGCAAAAGCCGCGTTTGAGGCGGAGATGGTCGTTGTCATCATGAGTGCGGCGGGTAACCCTTTGCCCGAAACGTCACCGACGACAAAATGAAACGTGTCGTCGACAAGGGCGAAGGTAAAGAGGTCACCTCCGGCTGCCCGGGCGGGTGACGAGTGGGCGAAAAGGTCGAGTCGGCCCGACTCTGGACGCCATCTGGGAAGTGCACGTTGTGCGAGTTCTGAGGCGGTGTCGTGATCGCGTGCCTTGACGGCCTGATCGAGACCGGCCTGGTGCATACGGGCCCGATGTATTGCACCGACCAGCATCTTTCCGACCGCGCCGAGGAGCTTCTTATCGGCCGTGCCGAAAGGTGAAGACTTGCGAAGCGCTCCGAGGTCGACGGTTGTTCCGTCCGGGGTTTGCACGGGAACACTGGTGGCGCTCGAGTCGCCAGCTTGGACCGGAATGCGGTGAACAGCCTCAAGTGCTGCGACGTCGTTCGGCGGACCGATCGAGTAGTTGCGGTCAGCCCTCAGCAACAATGCGTCGGCTCCCAAGATCGACTTCGCTCGGTCCAGGATCGCAAGCACCGCCCGCTGCTCATCGAGAGACTCGATGGTCAGCGAAACAAGATCGTAGAGACCAAGAAGCTGATCGTTTGTTTCGACGAGCGCGCCAGCGAGCAGGTCGGTCTCGGAATTGGTGGTTGGCGGTTTCACGGTTGGCGCCGGACCCGGCTACCGGATGGTGAATGCGGCATCGAGCTTGGTGAGCTCGAGAATCACTCGGACAGGATCAGACGGCGAAACGAGCGCAAGATCGCCTCCCGCTTCCCGGCACCGCTTCATGCCTCGCACCAGTTCGGCGAGGGCCGTGGAGTCGACGAATTCGACGTCGGTGAGAACGACGGCGAGATCGTGGTGTCCGTTGTCCATCGCGGCGTCGAGGGCGTCGCGGAACGCGGGTGCCTCGTGAGCGTCGAAGCGGCCACGCAAGGTCAGCGACCTAGTCGTCGGAGCTGGTGTTTCGGTAACGGAGATATCCATGAGATTCCTTACGCTGCCTGTCGGCCTTCGCCAGCGATTTCTGAGCTGTGGGTTGGACGTACGTGGTTGTCGGCGTCGTAGCGGCCTCGCAGATCATTGGTCCGAATTACCGCAAGGTCTCGGAGAAACTCGACGGCGACCTTTGCGGCATCGACCTTTGAGCCCGGCGCATCGATCCAGGTGACCGGCACTTCCGCGGTTTGCAGTCCGAAACGTCTGGCGAGGTACAGGACCTCAAGGTCGAAGCTGAACTCGTCGACCAGTTGGCGGGCAAACAACAGCTCGGCCGCTTCGGCGGTGAACATCTTGAACCCACACTGCGTGTCGGCGACCGGAATCCGAAACAGCGTCTTGACGATGGTCTGCAGCCCGAAGCTGAAGATTTTGCGTGACATCGACTTGTTGGCCACGTCGGCGTCGGCCCCTGCTCGCGATCCAACAACAACATCGAAACCTTCATTGACTTTGGCAAGCAGGTCCCCGAACTGCTCGATCGGCGTCGATTGGTCGGCATCGGCGAACAGCACGATTTCGCCTTGGCTGGCGAAGATGCCCCGCCGCACCGCTTTGCCCTTGCCGCCGTTCTGGTCGGCGATCAAAAGGGTGAGATTGACGAGATCGAGTTCGCTCACGAGGTCAACCGTCGTGTCCGTCGAGCCGTCGTCGGCCACGATAAGTTCCCAGGGCTCGTCCAAGGTGCACATGTGCGAGGCGATAGCGCCGATGGTCGGCACGATCCGGAATTCTTCGTTATACGCCGGGATAACGACGGAGTATTTGGGCTTCGTCGTGAGGGGCGTCGAGGCCCAGTGGCGGTACTTCGCCAAGTTGGATTCGGTCATGCGGACGCTCCTTCTAGAGGTCGTTCTGTTCTGGTCGAGGAGTTGGTTGCTGAGGTCGCGGGAACACCGCGACGGCGTGCGCTAAACGTGTGGCTCAGTCCGACCAACCCAAGCAGGATCGCCATGGCGATCACCTGGGCTCGGATGAGCGAGTCGATGCTTGATCGACCGATCAGCAGCAGGGCGGTCTGGAGTACGCCACCGGCGACGAGAACTAGAGCTTCCTGGATTCGTCCCATCGACAAGTGGTGGCTGACGACCAGGTTGGCCATCGCGAAAAGGGATGTGGCGAAGGCGTACCAAGCCAGCGGGTTCGATACGCCGGCATATTCGGGACCGAACACTTCGCCCAGCACGATTCCACCCAAGAGCTTGGCGCCGCCGACAAAGCAGACCCCCATCGCCGCCACGATGCCGAGGCCCGCGTAAAGCAACCCGTCGCTGTCTTCGCCTGCTTCCTCGCGTTGCGCAGCTGCTGGGAACAGCGTTGTTGCTACCGACCACGACAAGAAGAACACCGCCCGACCAACGAGGGCGATCGCGGCATACACGCCGGCGGTTGTGGGTTCGAGGAATCGTTTAGCGATCAGCACATCGCCGTTGTTGATGATGATCTGTCCGAGTAACAACACGCCGACCGGAAGTGCATAACGCAAGAGGTCCGACACCACATTCGCATCGGGCTTTTCACCCGGCGACCGAGTCGACAGGTGCCGAACGTGAAGCCAGGTGGCGACAAACGATACGGTCAGGCCGATCGTTGCCCCGATAACCCCGAAGCCCAGAGCCACCAGAGCAACCCCGGTGATAACTCGCACGAGCATTTCGACCACAAAGGTCGCGGCGAGCGGACCAAAGGTCAATCGGCCTTGGAGCACGCCGCGGCCCACCGCCTGCACCAGGTAGAACGGCATGCCCACACCCAAGATGGCGAAGGGGGTCGCCGACTCTGTGTTAAAGAACTCAGCCCACCAGGGAGCGCCGGCCACAAGAATCAGCGCGACGACTAGCCCGACGGCCCCCGCCCGATGTTCGAGCCACCGTGCTAACGAGTCGGTCGCGGCAACGTCGCCCGATACTTCGTTGATGCTGGCGAATCGCGCCGCGATGAGCTGCAGGCTGATAGCGATAGCGGTCACCAGCAACATGACCGTGACCATCAGATTCGCATCCGCGAACTCGGCGGGAGTTAACCACCGGCCAAGAAAGACATTGAGGAGGTAGTTTCCAGCGTTGGCGAGGATCATGGCGACGCCGAGAATCGAGCCACCGGTCGCAAGTTGCTTTGCGTCTACGGTCTCGTTCGCTGTGGAGGCTTCGCCGGGCATATCGTTCAGCTGTTGTTGGTGAGATCGGCGAGGTGGATCAGGTGCCAGTCGATGACCTCGGCCATCGGAATTCCGGTGGCGGCGAGGTAGTTGCGTTGACCGTGCTCCGCATTGAGCGAGTCGTCGTCGAGGAGCTTCGTGAGCGAGTCGGCCAGCGAGGTTGCGTCGCCCGGTTCGAAGTACATCCCGATGAACCCCTCTTCCTCGATCACTTCCACGAAGTCACCGATCGCAGGAAGCACCGCACTTCGGCCATACGAGCCCGCCTGGTGAAGCACCCCTGAGCTGCCGGTTGTGGAGGTATACGGGAACGCGGTGACCGCCGATTCGGAGAACAGCTGCTCCACATCTTCCTCTTCGACGTATCCGGTGAAGGTCACGTTGGTGAGGTCGGCGCAGCCCGCGGCGACACCGGCGAGGTAGCCCGGTGAGTTCGGGCTGTCGGTCCCCGCGATAACGAGTTCTAGGTCGTCGTAGCCACGAGCGATTAGTTGGCGAAACGCGTCGACCAAAACATCGACCGTTTTGTAGGTGCCCCACTTGCCAAAGGCGAGGATCTTTCGGGTCGATCCCGTTGGGATCCCAAAGGTTGGTTCGGCGATTTCCTCGAAGCTTCCGTGCGGAGCGAGCACGACGTTCGAGGCGCCGTAGCTGTCGCGCAGATACTCGACGTAGCGGGGAATGGTCAGCGCTACGTAGTCGGCGTCGAGGATGACCTTGGTCAGGGCGCGACCAGCGAGGCTCATCAGTTTGGCGATGGCCGGGTTGTCGGCGAATCCCGCGTCTTGCATGTCGACGTTGTCGGCCAGGTTATGCAAGACCACGGCGGTCGGTGTCCCGGCGCGACGCAGCAGCGAGGGGAGGAGTAGGCCAAGTCCTCCAGGGATCTTCGAATCGCCAAAGGTGGCAAATTGGAGGTTCAGGATCACGGCGTCGACCTTGGCCGCTCGAACCGCACGGGCAATCCGCGCCGCGTTGGTCGGGTCGTTGAACTTCCAGCAGACAACCGACTCAATCTTGCTTTGGTTCGCCGGGAGGGGTTTTGGGTGACCGGCCTCGGTGTCGTCAGCAAAAAGCACGACCGATTCGACATCGGGGTTGGCGGCCAGATGGTTTACGAAGTGAAACCCAAACTCGTTCAGTGAGTTACGACCCGGAGGAAAGGCGGAAACGACGCCAATTCGTTTGGGTACATCAAAGGCTGGCGTAGGACGAAGTGACTCCATGTCCTAGTTCGTCGTCATATAAGCGGCGAAACCTAAACGATTTCATGACGAACGCCCTGCGGTTGCTTTACGCGGCGGAGGGAAGAACCAACTTGGCCACGCAGCCGTTCGCCTCGCCGGACTCCAACGAGAGATCGCCACCGAGCGCGTGGGCGATTTTGCGGCTGAGTCCGAGCCCGAGACCAAGCCCGTCGGTTGCTCGGGCGGCGCTCATGTCGACCCCTTGATCGACGAAGACTGCGGCAACTTGCTCGGCGCTGAGCCCCGGCCCGCTGTCCTCGACTTCGACGACGAGGCCCGCGTCGTGCGGCGCCAGTCTCACTTGAAGCGAGCCGGGGTCGCTGTGGTTCAACGCATTGTCGATCAATTCCCCGACGATTTGATGCACCCGAGCTACATCGACCTCGAGCAAAGTGTCGGTGGGGAAGTACGAGGTCGTTGTAAGAAGGTGCCCGACCAGCAGTGCGGGCCGCTGCCACCGTTCGAGAATCTCGGCAAGAAGTTCGTCGGGCGAGATGCGTTCCAAACTGGCGATCAGTCCGCCGCTGTTGAGCTCCACGATGTCGAGGAGACGGGCGATCAGATTATTGAGCCGAGCCGCTGACTCGGACACGGTGACGAGGTACCCGAGGCCCTGCTCGGTGGCGATGTGGGGTTCCAGCAACTCAAGCATTCCGAGCACGCCGTTGAGAGGCGTTCGCATCTCATGGCTCAACGTCGAAAGAAATTGATCTCGGGCGGTGGTGGCCTTCTCCAACTGTTGGAGCGTGTCCTCAAGGTCGGCGGTTCGCTCGGCCACCCGTTGGTCGAGTTCACGGTTGGCCAACCACAAGTCGCGCATTCCCTTGTCGGCGATGTGCTCGGCCTCTTCTCGAGCCGAGCGCTCACGTTTGAGACGGCGTTCGAGGCGCGCCACTCGGGTAGCGAGTTCGGTGAGTTCCTCTGATTGGCCTTCGGTCACGTTTGCCTTGGGTTATGCGGCTTTTTCCGCAGACGCAACGATGGCGACATCGAACACGGTGACGGCTTCGCCAGCGCCCGAGACAACATCTATCGCCACGGTTTCGCCGTACTGTGCCGCTGCACCATGAATAAGACCTTCGGCCAGGACACCCAGCTTGCGGGCCGAGCGATACGTCACCCGCAGGGCACCATCGGGTAGGTCCTCAAAGGAGAACTCCGGGGGAGCGGCGTCTGGATGTAACTTCAGGACCTCGGGGTGAATGATGTCGTTTACCCGTCGAAGAAACTCATGAGTGTTCGCCGCGCCCTCGCAAAGGTCGGGCAGTCGTTTCGCCAGGTGAGGAAACGCATGCTCGCCGAGGATCCGCACCAGTTCGTTCGCCTCGATTCCGGTGAGTTCGTGGGCTGCTCCAACCAGCTTGAAGAGCTCTTCGTCGTCGTAGGTGCCGAGCGAGGTGTAGTCGCCCGAGAGTTCGGCCTTGTCGAGAAGGTCGTCCCACGTATCTGCGGAGTAGAGGTCGGTTACCGCCTCTTCGACTGCGTTAAAAATTACGCCTTTCATGTCCTTTGTGCTCCTAGGTGAATGGTCGCGCGGCCTGATCAGGCAGCTTGGTTGAGGGTTTGATGAAGGTCTTCGAGTTCGGCTTTGGCGTCCGCAGCGTGCTGACGGAACGCCGGAGCGAGTTCATGCGCGGCGGCGTGGTTATCTCGAGCCGCCGCTTCCATGGCAGCGCAGGTCTTCGCAAGTTCGTTCGCTCCGAGCATTGCTGCGGTGGACTTAACCGTGTGGGCTGAACGTTGGGCCGCCTCGTAGTCGCCCGTGGCGAGCGAGGAGCCGAGCGCTTGCTCCCACTTCGGAAGTTCGCGGAGAAAGGTCTCCACGACCTGGGCAACAATGGCCCGGTCGCCAAGGTCGGTAACGAGATTTTCGATGGTCGTACGTTCGACCGCAGTCCCGGCTTTGGTTGGCGTGGGCTCGATTCCGTCCGTGCCGATCCACTGCTGCAGTGTTGAGGCCAGCGCTTCAAGCGAAACGGGCTTGGCGAGGTAGTCGTTCATGCCAGCGGCGAGGCACTGTTCTCGGTCGCCTGACATGGCGCTGGCCGTCACGGCGATAACGGGCACATCGCAGTTGGCGTGGGAGGCGCCGCGTAGTCGCCGGGTTGTTTCGAGGCCGTCCATATCCGGCATGTGCCAGTCCATGAGCACCACTTGCACGGTGGTGGTTTCTGCCAAGACCCTCAGGGCATCGGCACCGCTTCCGACCACGACAGGCCGATATCCCAAGCGCTCAAGCTGGGCTGTGGCGAGTGCCTGATTCACCTCGCTATCGTCGACCACCAAAATTTCGATTCCTGTGCTCTGGTTGGCGGTGGCGACGACCGTTTCTCGATCGATGGCTCGGCGAGCTTTACCGAATCCAAGGTCGCACCAAAACGTTGAGCCTTCTGGTGATGTCTCAACCGACAGCGTTCCGCCCATCGCTTCCACGAGCTGACGCGAGATGGCTAGTCCGAGACCTGTGCCCTTCCGGGCATCGTCGGCGCGTGCTTGTTCGAATGGCTGAAAAAGGGTTTCGAGGGCTTCGTCGGGGATCCCAGGGCCGGTATCGGTAACTTGAAAGCGGATCTGCTCGTCGGGTCCGACCAGCGCGGCGCGGAGCGAGACCTCACCGGTGTGGGTGTACTTGATGGCGTTCGACAGCAGGTTCGTAAGTACCTGACGCAGACGAAATTCGTCGCCCAGTACTACCCGGGGAATCGACGGGTCGATGTCGGTGCGGAAGGCGAGCCCCTTCGTGTTGGCTGATTCGAGCACTCCAAGTGCTGCTTGGTCGGCGATGGCGGCCGGCGAAAAGGCCGACGTTTGGATCGTGAGCTTGCCAGCCGAGATCTTGGAGTAGTCGAGCAGGTCGTCGAGGATGCGTCGAAGAACATCCCCCTCCCGACTGATCGACTCCACATAGCGGCGTAGTTCAGGCGGCAGACTGGGCGATTCCAGAACCAGTTCGGTGAGCCCAAGAATGGCGTGCAACGGGGTGCGCATCTCGTGGCCGACCGACGCAACAAATTGAGAACCGGTGGCCGCTACCGGGTCTTCTGCGCTGGTCGAATCTTCGTACACAGACCTCCAATCGGCATAGTGGTTCCGATCTGAAGCCGAATTTTCAACCAGGTGTTATGTGATGGGTGCTTGACCGCCCCGCGGATATGCCGATTGGACGAGGTGTTACTTCGCGCGCCATTTGTTGCGCATACAACCCCCGCGACTATCCAGCCGCGCATCGATGTACCCACCCGGGTCCGTTGGGCACTGGTACTGGTCGTGCTCTTCCATGGCGCGTTGCTCATCAGTGGAACGTTTCGGGGCACCTACGACGCGTATGTGCACATGTTTCTCGGAGACCACTACGCCCGAGACTGGTTCAGCACCTGGGACACCCGCTGGTACACCGGATTCACAACGGTCTCGTATCCGCCCGGAACTCACATGGCAATGGCCGCTATCTCCAAGCTCACCGGGAGCCTTGAAGCTGCGTTTGTAATCGTTCAGGTTTTGGTCCTCGCCTTGTTGACGATCGGTGTCTATCGATTCAGCCGTCTTTGGGTCAACGAAGAGGCGGCGGCGAACGCATCGCTGCTGGTGGTGTGCTCGTCGGCCATCGCCGAGACGGTTCATCTCTACGGACAACTTCCGACCACCTTTGCGCTGGCGTTCTTGCTAAACGCCCTTCCGTTTATCAAGCGCTGGGTATTCGAAGGCCGTTGGCGGGACTTGCTGATCGGTACCACGGTTCTCTCGGCATGTACCGCTGGCCACCACGTCACCACATTGTTCGGGTCGGTCTTCTTCCTCGGGCCGGTCCTCGTCGCCGGGTTACTGGCTCAGTCGCGTACACCCGCCGACGGTGAATCGGCTTTGCGCGACGAACGTTTCGTCACCCTTGCCCGGCGCCGGTTGCGTCGAATCCGGCCCGCCGTGCTGCGAGGTGCGGTCCTGGGGCCGTGCATCGTCGCCGCGTTGGTCATCGTTGTGCTGCCATATTGGTTGTGGTCGGGAAGTGACCCGATCAACCAGATCGCTATCCCTCACGGCAGTCGGGCGAACTTCCTCACCGATCTCAATATCGGGCTTATCTTTTTCTTTGTTCCCTGGGGCCTCATGTTGTTGGTGCTGCCGTACGCCTTGGTGCGGGCCACCGTGGACCGGATGTGGCCACTCGCGGCATCGATCCTGCTGCTGTTCGTCCTCGGCACCGGCGGTACAACGCCGATACCCAAATTGTTGCTCGGGCCGGCGTTCGATATCTTGACGCTTGATCGCTTCACGTTTTGGGCGGCGATCATGATTTTGCCCCTGGCAGGACTGTTGGTTTCGAGCCTCGAGCACGGCACCGCGGCTGCGTGGCTGCGTAACACCGGCGGTACCGGGTTCCTGAGGTTCACCCAGGCCGGGCTGGTTGTCGCTCTTCTCGCGACCACCGTGTTCTCGGCGACGCTCAGCCAATACCGGCCATTCCAACCCGACCCGATCGATCCAGATCCGATCGTGGCGTTTCTTGAGAAGGATCAGCACGAGCGGTGGCGCTATCTGACACTGGGATTCGGCGATCAGATGGCGTGGTTATCAGCCCAGACCACCGCCACCCAGGTCGATGGCAACTACCACTCCGTGCGGCGACTCCCCGAGCTGACCTCGACGTCGGTTGAACGACTTGAGGGCGCAAAGTACCGGGGCGTCTCCGGCCTGGGCTCGTTGCAACAGTTCCTGGAAGTGCCCGAGAAGTACCACTTGAAGTTTGTGTTCTCGAACGACCAGTTCTATGACCCGCTTTTGGTATCGCTCGGGTGGGCGAACCTCGGGCCGCTCGAGAACGGCGTGGTGGTTTGGGAGCGGGCCGATATCGAACCCCTTCCCGCTGAACTGCCGGTGCGTGAGGTACCTGGTTGGCAACGGTTGCTCTGGGGATTCGTTCCTCCAGCGGCGATCATGCTGGCGCTGGCGATGTTGCTCTGGGTCGCTGTCCACCCAGAACCGGTGTCCGCGTCGGTGGTGGTCGATCTCCAACAGATGCCGACGAGGTCGCCTTCTTCATGGGGCACCAAGGTGTTGGCTCGCACCCGGGCTCGACTTGCTCGGCCCGTCGGGCGACGTTGGCGAGTCCTTCGTCTCGGATTACTCGCGCTATTTGCGCTCGCACTTGCGGTCAGGCTCGCCACCGCCTCGGCGGAGACCACATCGAGTACCGACGTCGTCGAGGCGTACTTTGACGATCTCGACTTCCGCCGGTTTGAAGCTGCCTATGCACGGCTCGACCCACTCACCCGCCCCGACTACGAACTGTGGCGGCTCCAGCTTTCGGTGTCTGGTGGGTTGGTTTCGAGCTATGCGAAACTCGACTCGATGACCACCTCGGTGGTGTCCGATGAGGCTGATCGGGCAGTGGTAGTGGCGAACCTGCAGTACCTCACCTCCTTGAAGTGGCACATCGTCGACGAAGAAGTCGACGTCGTGCGCCGCGGAGGTCGTTGGTTCGTTGTTGCTGACGAACCGGATCTTGTTGTGCCGCCCGACCAGTTGGTCCGTCGCCCCGAGGTTGACTACCTCATCCAAGGTCGCCGACGCGTCACCTCGGCAACGAGTGACTTGATCGATATTCAGGACCGGCCGGAGTTGCGGATCCGTCAGGCTCGCCTTACCGAACACGACGGCTTGCCGGTGGTGGTCGGCGAGGTTGAAAACCTCGACATCGACCCGGCGGACCTGACACTAACCGCCGTGTTGTTCTCCACCGAGGGCGAAGTGCTGGGCCGGTACAACGCGACCGACCACATGATGAGAACCTTATTGCCTCGCGAGTCGACACCCTTTCGAATCGACTTTCAGCGGGTCGCCGCCGGCCCGAACGTCGACTTTGATCCGCAAGCATTCAGCCCAATCGAGTTCGACGACCGAATCGGATCGGTCGAGGTGTATGCAAAGGCGGTAGTGACCCAAACCGGGCTGTTCCGCGGTCTGCAACTGGGTAGGGCGGACATCGTCTCGTCGCCCGATGGGCTCGAACTCGATGTCGAGATCCGAAACGATGGGGTTGTCGAAGCGACGGTTCCGATCGTGCTCGTGAGCTACCTAGACGACGGCGGCGAAGTGGCTTGGGTCGAACGCCACTATCTCGATGACGCGCTTCGGCCACAGCGTTCGGTCACCACATCGTTGCGCTTGTCCGAGAACCTTGATGTCGAACCCAGCGCTATCGATGTGTCGACCTACCACAACGGCATCGTTCCGCCGGGTGGTCTCCTCGATCCGCTCCGTACCCAGATCGATTTGCCCGACGGCCATCGCTTCTCGGCGCTGCGAATCGACCTCGTGGCCATGGTGCCGGCATCGTGATAGCCCACCTCAGACGTCGCCGGCTTGTGCTTGTTGCGGTTGCGCTCTTGTTCGTCGTGGCGTTGTTCGCCTTGGTGCTCGATCGCGGGTCCCAAGCTCAAACGTCGCGCCCCACCGTTCGACAGCTGGTGGTCAAAGCTCCGATTTCGGTTGCGGTGGGCGAAGACTTTGTTGTCGAAGTTTCAGATATCGTCCGCGGCGACGCGGTCGAAGTGTGGGTGGACGGCGGCTACGGCGCCCGGCGATCTTCCGCCATGGTGAAGGACGGGACCGCCCTCGTCGAAGTCGAGGCTGCCCGAGGTCCGGAATCGGGAACTGTCCTGATTCACGCGATTGGCGAAGACGCGGTCGGCAATACCACCGTTGAACTCGTACCAGGCCCGGCGGTGGACCCGCTCGACCTCTACCTCGGGCCGAGAACCGTGCTGGCCGATGGCCGAGATTTCTCGATGATCGTGGCGGTACCGAAGGACTCGTTTGGCAACCCGGTCGCGGCAGGTACCCCAGTCGACTATATGGTCACCCGCGAAAGTGGCGCCCAGGCTGACGCCTCAGAGCCGACCGAGGGACTGTTGAGCTTCCACCGAATCTTCTCGCGAACCGTGGCGACCCGAACCCGCGTGGCAGCCACTGTTGGAGC
Organism: uncultured Acidimicrobiales bacterium; assembly: GCA_938038815.1. Classification (GTDB taxonomy): domain Bacteria; phylum Actinomycetota; class Acidimicrobiia; order Acidimicrobiales; family SHLQ01; genus CALLQB01. The sequence continues at coordinate 56,930 of CALHTF010000024.1, forward strand.
GGCGAGTGGACCGGAGCGTTCGTTCCTCGAAGTGGCGGGAATCCCGCTTTCGTTTGACCTCTCGCTGCTCGACGAAGTGCCGCTTGCCGACGGGCACACGCTCGTCCGCGTTCGCACGTCTGACCTCTCAGACGAGTTCGGCAACATGCTGCCCGATGGAACGATTGTTTACCTCGACGCGCAAGGGGTCACCGGAGTTCGGCGCATGCGGTCGGTAACAATCGAGGGCCAAGCCGAGTTCGTGGTTGAGGCCCCAACCGAGCCTGGCCGTGCCACCTTCGTTGCCACGGCCAGCGGTATACCGAGTACCCGTCTCGAACTTGATTTCCCGTCGGCCGTTGCAGAATTGCCCGTAGAAGCGGTGGCCGTGCAGGTCGACGGGCGAGAAGCGGTCGAGGTGCGTGTGGGCCGCGTGGTCACCACCCGTGCGAGCTACGTTCCCGACGGCACGCTGGCGCGTGTGGTCGCTGGCGATGACGTGTTCGAGGTCCCCCTCGAGTTGGGCGAGGCTGCGGTCACGGTTCCGCTGACTTCTGGTACCGCGGAGGTAACGGTTCTCGGCCGCACAACCTCAGTCGACTTCGAGGTTCAGGAGACTGGATCGTGATCGCGAGCTCAGCTGACCGCCCTGGCAAGTGGGGTCTACGGTTTGGTTTGGTCCTGGTGGTCGGTTTGGGCGGCCTGATCGCACTGACCCTTGTGGGTCGCGGTTTGTCTCGGGTGACCCAAAGCGAAAAGACCAGCGATGTTTTGATCGTCGCCTCCGAACTTCCGCCCGAGCTTGAGGATGCGTTGACCTGGCTTCCCGACGCACCGGACCTGCCGCGGCCGATGGAACCGCTTACCCGAAACGATGTAGCGGCAGCATGGCTGCGTGCTTGGGCGCAGCTCGCAGTAGTAGAAACCACGGGCGACACCGGTGGACTCGAGGTGTACTTCTCGAACTCGGCCCTCGAAGGTGTACTCGCAAGTCACTCAGAGCCTGGAACAAACCAGACTCGCCAGATCGGCCATGAGCTCAAGCTCACGTTCTACTCCGAGGATGGTCAGGTTGTCGGCTTGACCTCAACAAACTCTCGCGTGCTTCGCGGTCGCCAAATTACAGGTTCCGATGGAGCGGTTCGAACCGCGTATTTTGACGGGTCCGAACAGTACGAAGCCGTCCTGTTGCTCGAGGACGGCAACTGGCGGGTTCAGCATTGGGTTCGAACTGGCACCGACGGCCAGTGGTGGAACGAGCCTCTGACTGAGGAACCCCCGACACTTGAAAGTGTTGCACCGCAGGCGTTTGTCGATGGCGGCGGCGACCACCCGCTCGGCGCCATGGGGGAGATCACGTTCGATGCGACGCTTTCGGCCGTTGAAGTCGACGCCTTGGTTGAGGAAGTGGCCGCCGAAGGCGCGGTTGTGCGAATGCGGATTGGCCGGCCGACAGGCCTAGCAGATTCGGTGACGGACTCGAGCTCAGATGGGCTCCGGCGTTGGCTCGACCGCTTCAATCAACGTGGGGTGTTGGTCGTCGCGACGCTCTTCGATGGTCATGTCGACCACTCGCCCGAGGTTTGGGATGCTGACGATCGCTACCTCGCGGAACTCCTGCCGCATCTTCGCGATCACCCCGCCGTGATGCTGTACGACCTGCGGCTAGGGGCCGATCGTGACGTTTCCGAAGTCGCCGATCGAGACATGGTCGACGCATGGTTGAGCCACGTTGGGCGCACGGTTCGGTCTCACGACCCCGATACGCCGGTCACCATTGGATGGTCCAGCCCCGATGAAGCGCTCGCGGCGCCAGGTATCGAAGACATCATTACCTTCGTGGCTCACGACCCAGATACCGATCTTGAGCTGATTCGGGCCAGTACCGACGCGCACCAAATATTTGTTGTGCCAGATTTCAGCGAATGACCTTCCATGTTTTCGCCAAAGCGCGCTGGTAACCTTGACCGCGGAAACCCCGGGCTTTACCCTTCGGGTCATACCTAACGAGTCCACGGTTCAGCCGAAACCCGCACGGAATCGGCAGCCTGAGGACTCCGAAATCCACAAAAATTCAGCACCGGCGACATTTCGGTCTGTTTCAGCGTTTTGGCAAGCCGGCTCGGTCGGGTTGCCTTGTGGTGCGCAAGCCCAGTAGCCTTGGCTACGCCGTGCACGCCCTTCCCGTCTTTTGCTGACCCCAAATTTGTTCTGTGCGTTTACGCGCCCGGACATGTCTACAACAGGGTCAACAGAAACGGGACTCAATGAGTCTTTTTGGACTCCAAGGAGTATTGAGTGACTGATCGATCAGCTGCTCGCGAACGTTTCTCTTTTGAAAACATTGGAGAAGCGCTCGAACTACCCGACCTCATCGCTGTTCAGCGAGAGTCTTTCAAATGGTTCCTCGACGAGGGTCTCGCGAATACGTTCCGCGACATCTCGCCGATCAAGGACTTCACCGAGACCCTCCAGCTCGAACTTGAGTTTGACCCCAACGATGAAGACCTGCGCCCGCCGCCGAAGTTCTCGGTTGAGGAGTGCAAAGAAAAGGACATGACCTACAGCGCGCCGATTTTCGTGCGTGCCCGGTTCATGAACTCCAACACTGGCGAAATCAAAGAGCAGACCGTGTTCATGGGTGACTTCCCCATGATGACCGACAAGGGCACGTTCGTAATCAACGGAACCGAGCGGGTCGTTGTGAGCCAGCTCGTCCGTTCGCCAGGCGTCATCTTCCAGCCTGGTGAGCGTTACCGTCTGCGCAACCTCGCCAAGCATCAGCTCGTAACCGGAACCATCCACCCCTACCGCGGTGAATGGATCGAGTTCGATGTCGAGCAAAAGCCCGGCAAGGACGTCACCGCCGGAACTCGTGTAGCCCGCAAGCGTCGCTTATCGATGTTTACCTTGCTTCGTGCACTCGGCTTCGACGAGGAAAACGAGCCCGGGTTTATCGACCGGTTCGTCAACCACTTCGACTTCCTCGAAGGCCAGTGGGAAAAGGACCGCGAGACGGCCCCCACCCAAGATGAAGCCCTCATCGAGATCTACAAGCGTGCTCGTCCGGGCGAACCGCCCACCCTTGAGTCGGCTCGTTCCTACTTCCGTAACGCCTTCTTTGAGCCTCGTCGTTATGACCTGAGCCGGGTTGGCCGCTACAAGCTCAACCGGAAACTCGGTCCAGAAATCGAGAAGCTCGAGAAGCTGATGAAGGTCAGCCTCGAAAAGCCAGACCCGACCCAGTCGGTACTGACCACCAGCGAAATCCTCGCCAGCTGCACCTACCTGTTGCACCTCGCCAAGGGTGAGCCCGGCTACCGCCTCGACGATCAGGATCACTTCGCTAACCGTCGTATCCGTTCGGTCGGCGAACTCATCCAGAACCAGGTTCGTATTGGCCTGAGCCGTATGGAACGAGTTGTGCGTGAGCGCATGACCACCCAAGACGTTGAAGCCATTACGCCTCAGACCCTGATCAACATCCGTCCGGTTGTTGCAGCGATCAAGGAGTTCTTCGGAACTTCGCAGCTGTCGCAGTTCATGGACCAGGTCAACCCGCTTTCGGGCCTTACTCACCGTCGCCGCCTTTCGGCGCTCGGCCCGGGTGGTCTGTCGCGTGAGCGTGCTGGCTTCGAAGTTCGAGACGTTCACTTCTCGCACTACGGACGTATGTGTCCCATCGAAACGCCTGAAGGTCCAAACATTGGTCTGATCGGCGCTTTGGCAACCTATGGCCGAGTGAACCCATTTGGTTTCATCGAGTCGCCGTACCGAACCGTCAAGAAGGGCAAAGTCACCAACGAGATCGTGTATCTCGCCGCTGACGAAGAAGAGGAATACGTCGTCGCCCAGGCCAACGCCCCGGTCGACGACAAAGGTAACTTCCTCAACGATCGGGTCTTGGTGCGTCGTTCGCCCCAGGCTGCATCGTTGCAGGACCTGCGCCTCCAGCTCGAACAAGACATCTTCTTCGGTGCGACCACCGAGATCTCGTCGGTACCGCCCGACGAAGTGCAGATGATGGACGTTTCGCCGAAGCAGATTGTTTCGGTCGCTACCGCTCTTATCCCCTTCCTCGAACACGACGATGCAAACCGTGCGCTTATGGGCGCCAACATGCAGCGCCAGGCTGTTCCGCTGATCACCGCCGAAGCTCCCTACATCGGTACCGGTGTTGAAGCTCGGGCCGCCAACGACGCCGCCGACATGATCGTGGCGCTCGAAGACGGCGTAGTCACCGAGGTCGATGGCCAGTCCATCACCGTCGAGTACAAGACGATGGGCAAGGTGACCCGTCGCCTGCTCAAGTTCGAACGCTCGAACCAAGACACCTCGATCAACCAGAAGCCGCGAGTTCGCGAAGGCGACAAGGTCAAGGCTGGCCAGGTTCTCTGTGACGGTCCTTCGACCGACCTGGGCGAGTTGGCTCTCGGCAAGAACCTCCAGGTCGCGTTTATGACCTGGGAGGGCTACAACTTTGAAGATGCGATCATCTTGTCCGAGCGTCTGGTACGCGACGACGTGCTCACCTCGATCCACGTGCACGAGCACGAAATCGATGCCCGTGACACCAAGCTTGGCCCCGAAGAAATCACCCGAGATATCCCGAACCTGAGCGAAGAGATCCTCGCCGACCTCGACGAACGCGGCATCATCCGTGTTGGTGCCGAGGTTGGTCCGGGCGACGTGCTGGTCGGCAAGGTAACGCCAAAGGGCGAAACCGAGCTCACCCCAGAAGAGCGTCTGCTTCGTGCCATCTTTGGTGAGAAGGCCCGCGAAGTTCGCGATACCTCGCTGAAGGTCCCACACGGCGAATCGGGCAAGGTCATCGACGTCAAGGTGTTCAGCCGTGACGATGCCCACGAACTGCCGCCAGGTGTCAACCAACTCGTACGGGTTTACGTTGGCCAAAAGCGCAAGATCAGCGTGGGCGACAAACTTGCTGGTCGTCACGGTAACAAGGGTGTTATCTCCAAGATTCTCCCCCTCGAAGACATGCCGCACCTCGCCGATGGCTCACAGGTCGACATCATCTTGAACCCACTCGGTGTTCCGTCCCGCATGAACGTTGGACAGGTCCTCGAAGCTCACTTGGGCTACGCAGCCCGGTGGGGTTGGGAACTCGACGGTGAGAAGACCGGCGATCAGCCGCCTCGCACCGAGAACAAGACCCGTCCATCGACCCCAGCCTCGAAGTTCATCGCCACCCCGGTGTTCGACGGTGCGCACTGGGACGAAGAGGATAAGGCTGGCGACAAGCCAACCATTCAAAGCTTGCTCGAGAACCTTTCGGGTGAAGCCGACGATGGCACTCGGATGATGCAGCCCGACGGCAAGGTCCAGTTGTACAACGGCCGCACCGGTGAGCCGTACGACAACCGGGTAACCGTTGGTTACATGTACATCTTGAAGCTGGCTCACCTTGTCGACGACAAGATCCACGCCCGCTCGACTGGTCCGTACTCCATGATCACCCAGCAGCCGCTCGGTGGTAAGGCTCAGTTCGGTGGCCAGCGCTTTGGTGAGATGGAAGTTTGGGCCCTCGAGGCCTACGGTGCCGCTTACTGCTTGCAGGAGCTGCTCACCATCAAGTCCGACGACGTGCTCGGCCGAGTTAAGGTCTACGAAGCAATCGTCAAGGGCGAGAACATCCCCGAGCCCGGCATCCCCGAGAGCTTCAAGGTGCTCATCAAGGAAATGCAGGCCCTGTGTCTCAACGTTGAAGTCTTGAGCCTCGAAGGCGAAGAGATCGAAATGCGCGAACTCGACGAAGACGTGTTCCGTACCGCCGAAGAACTCGGTATCGACCTCTCCCGTCCCGAGCGCGGCTCTGACGAAGAAGACGCCCGTCGCGCCGCTGAGCGCGCCGCCCGCTAGTACCTACCGATCACCCCGCTTGATCACCCAGTCAGTTACGTCACCACCCAAAAACTTTTACGCATAGGAACCATATGCTCGACGTCAATAACTTCAGCCAAATCCGCATCGGCCTCGCAACCGCGGACTCGATCCGTATGTGGTCGAACGGCGAAGTCAAGAAGCCAGAAACCATCAACTACCGCACACTCAAGCCTGAGAAGGACGGACTCTTCTGCGAGAAGATCTTCGGCCCGACCAAGGATTGGGAGTGCTACTGCGGCAAGTACAAGCGGGTGCGCTTTAAGGGCATCATTTGCGAACGCTGTGGTGTTGAAGTCACCCGCTCGAAGGTGCGCCGTGAGCGCATGGGCCACATCGAGCTCGCCGCTCCTGCGGTTCACATTTGGTACCTGCGTGGTACCCGGTCGTGGCTTGCCTACCTGCTCATGGGCACCACACCCAAAGAGGAGCTCAAGGCCAAGCAGCTTGAGAAGGTCATCTACTTCGCCGCCAACATCGTCACCTTTGTCGATGAAGAAAAGCGCGACGTCGATCTCGAGAACCTCGAAGCCGACCTGATTGGCGAGCGCGAGCTCATCAACAAGGAAATGGAACTCGAGCTCGCCGAGCGTCACGAAGAACTCGAAGACGAGATCAAGCAGCTCGAAAAAGAGAAGGTCAAGGACACCGAGATCAAGGCTCGCCAGCGGGCCGCCGAGAAGGACCTGGCCGCCATTCGCGAGCGCTTCGAGCAAGAGCTTGACGTGGTCAACCGAGGCTTCGAAGAGTTCAAAGATCTCTTCGCCCGCAAGATCATCGAAGACGAAATGCTCTGGCGTGAACTCGTTGGTCGTTACGGCGACTACTTCGAGGGCGGCATGGGTGCCGACGCGATCGCCAGCCTCATCGACAAGATCGACTTCGACGACGAAGAGGTCAAGCTGCGGGCGCAGATCGATCCCGAAGAAGGCGTCAAGCCTCTGTCGGCTCAGCGCAAGCAAAAGGCCATCAAGCGCCTCAAGATCGTCGCCGCATTTAACCGTCGCGACGAGCACGAACGTCGGATCAACGACCCTCGGGCCATGATCCTCGACGTCGTGCCGGTTATCCCGCCGGAACTGCGCCCGATGGTGCAGCTCGACGGTGGCCGCTTTGCTACCTCGGACCTCAACGACCTCTACCGTCGGGTGATCAACCGGAACAACCGGCTCAAGCGTTTGCTCGACCTCGGTGCTCCCGAGATCATCGTCAACAACGAAAAGCGCATGCTCCAAGAGGCCGTCGACGCACTGTTCGACAACGGCCGTCGTGGCCGGCCGGTTACCGGACCGGGTAACCGCCCGCTCAAGTCGCTGTCGGACATGCTCAAAGGTAAGCAGGGTCGTTTCCGTCAGAACCTGCTCGGAAAGCGCGTCGACTACTCGGGCCGTTCGGTCATCGTGGTTGGCCCGACCTTGCGTCTGCACCAGTGTGGCCTACCAAAGATCATGGCTCTTGAGCTGTTCAAGCCTTTCGTGATGAAGAAGCTGGTCGACGAAGAGTTGGCCCAGAACATCAAGTCGGCCAAGCGTATGGTCGAGCGTCGTCGCCCGCAGGTGTGGGATGTCCTCGCCGAGGTCATCAAAGAACACCCGGTCATGCTCAACCGGGCGCCAACCTTGCACCGTCTTGGTATCCAGGCGTTCGAGCCCGTGCTCGTCGAAGGCAAAGCCATCCAGCTTCACCCGCTGGTCTGCACCGCCTTCAACGCTGACTTCGACGGCGACCAGATGGCGGTCCACCTGCCTCTGTCGGCCGAAGCTCAGGCTGAAGCCCGCGTGCTGATGTTGTCGGCCAACAACGTGTTGAGCCCCGCCAACGGACGCCCGCTTGTCACCCCAACCCAGGACATGATCATCGGTGGTTACTACCTGACCACCGAAGGCGAAGGCCTGGCCGGTGAAGGCAAGAGCTTCCGCAGCCTCGACGAGGTTCGCGAAGCCTACGAAATGGGCGACATCCATATTCACGCCAAGATCAACTTCCGTCACCCGAAGCTCATCGACACACCAGCCAACGGTGTTGCGGCGACCTACCACCAGACCACGGTCGGTCGGGTCTTCTTCAACTCGGTGCTCCCCGACGAGTACCCGTGGGTGAACTTCCGGGTCGGCAAGCGTCAGATGGGAACCATCGTCGACGATCTGGCCCGCAACTATCCCAAGGCAGTTGTTGCTCGAAGCCTCGATGGCATCAAGGACACCTGCTTCCGCTTTGCAACCCAGTCGGGTCTCACCGTTTCGATCGACGACGTCCGTACGCCGGTCGAAAAGCGCGAGATTCTCGACCGTCACGAAAAAGAAGCCGACAAGGTCGAACAGCAGTTCCGCCGAGGCATCATCACCGACGGTGAGCGTCGCCAGAAGGAAGTAGAAATCTGGACGGCTGCGACCGAAGAGGTCAAGGACCGAATGGAGGAGGGCCTCAAGGCCATTGCCTTTAACCCGATCGACGTCATGGTCGACTCTGGTGCTCGAGGCAACATGATGCAGGTTCGTCAGATCGCCGGTATGCGCGGTCTGGTCGCCAACCCTCGTGGTGACATGATTCCTCGCCCGATCAAGAGCAACTTCAAAGAGGGACTCGCCATGCTCGAGTACTTCATTGCTACTCCGGGTGCCCGTAAGGGTTTGGTCGATACGGCGCTTCGTACCGCCGACTCGGGTTACCTCACCCGTCGTTTGGTCGACGTTGCGCAGGAACTGATCATCAACAACGAAGATCCGTTCAAGACCAAGGGCGCGGTTCGCGGCATCTGGCTCGAAGACATCGAGCCCGATGAAGCCGGTCGTCGTACCTACCTCGAAACTCGCCTGCTCAGCCGTACCTTGGCCGACGATGTCGAGCTTTCCGACGGTGAGGTCTACAAGGCTGGTACCGAAGTAACCGAACCAATGATGGAAGCCATGCGCGACGACAAGAAGGTCGATCGGGTTCGGGTTCTTTCACCTCTTACCGATGATTCGGAGTTCGGTATCTCGGCTGCTTGCTACGGCACCTCGCTTGCGACCGGCGGAACCATCGAGGTCGGTGAAGCGGTTGGTGTTATCGCCGCTCAGTCGATCGGTGAGCCCGGTACCCAGCTGACCATGCGTACCTTCCACACCGGTGGTGTTGCGGGTGGTGGCGATATCGCCGGTGGTCTTCCCCGTGTGGTCGAGCTCTTCGAAGCTCGCTCGCCCAAGGGCAAGGCAACCCTCGCTCGTATCTCGGGAACGATCCGGATCGGCGAAGATGAAGGCAAGGGCCTCAACATCATGGTCGTCGACGATGAAGGCAACGAAGACACCTACATCGTTCCGCCTCAGGCTCGCCTCGAGGTCGAAGACGGCCAGTCGGTTGTTGCCGGCGATGCGATCGTTGAAGGTCCTCGTGACCCGAAGGAGCTCTTGGAGATCAAGGGCGTTCGCGAAACCCAGAACTACCTCGTCAACGAGGTTCAGAAGGTGTATCGCGATCAGGGCGTATCGATTCATAACAAGCACATCGAGCTCATCGTTCGCCAGATGACCCGCCGGGTCGCCGTGAACGAGCCTGGTGACTCAGACTTCCTGCCGGGTGAGCGCGTCGACCAGAAGACCTACGCCGACGCCAACCGCCAGCTGGTCAAGGAAGGCAAGCGTCCCGCCGAAGGCCGCCCAGAACTTATGGGTATCACCAAGGCATCGCTGGCTACCGAGTCGTGGCTGTCGGCTGCGTCGTTCCAGGAGACCACTCGGGTTCTTACCGAGGCCGCTATCGAGTCCAAGTCCGACTCGCTGCTCGGTCTCAAAGAGAACATCATCATCGGAAAGCTCATCCCTGCGGGAACGGGCCTCGACATGTACCGGGACACCATCCCGCATGCTCCCGACTATCAGCCAATGGAGTTCTACTCCAGCGAAAACGAAGACATCGCAGAGCGCTTAGCTGCCGACTTCGATGCCGCTGCTGAGGTCGTAGACATCAAGAAGTAGTCGGTTTCGACCCCTAGCGGGGCCGAAGCCCTTACCGAGTTGCTGCGCAACTCGAGAAACAAAGGCTAACAACGCTGGGCAGCAGTTCTTTCGGGGCTGCCGCCCAGTCGCCTTTTTGGTCCGCAATCGGCGGAAGGATCCCTGCGTGAACGCCATGATCGAGACGACTGATGTCGTCAAGCATTTCAAAACCAAAGACGGCGTTGTGAAGGCGGTCGACGGTGTCGATATTTCGGTAACCGAAGGTGAGGTGCTTGGACTGCTCGGCCCCAATGGCGCCGGTAAGACCACCTTGGTCAAGATCATCGCGACGTTGCTCGAAGCCGACTCTGGCACGGCGACGGTCGGCGGGTTCGACGTGAGCGATGTGGCCAAGGTTCGACCTCTCATTGGTCTCGCCGGACAGTTCGCGGCGGTCGACGATGTGCTGACCGGGCGGGAGAACCTCGAGATTGTGGGCCGGCTGTACCAACTGAGCGGCAAAGAAGCTGCGGATCGGGCGACTGAAGTTCTTGAGCGCCTGTCGCTTACCGACGCCGCCGACCGGTTGGTGCGCACGTACTCGGGTGGCATGCGTCGCCGTCTCGACCTTGGTGCAAGCCTGGTTGGCCAACCAACGGTGCTAATCCTCGACGAGCCAACCACCGGACTCGATCCTCGGACTCGTCTCGAGTTGTGGGACTTCTTGCGGGAGTTGGTGGCTGGCGGGACAACCGTCTTGCTCACCACGCAGTATCTGGAAGAGGCCGACGAGTTGGCCGACCGTATCGCGGTGATCGACAGCGGCAAGATCATCGCGAAAGGTACCGCCGACGAACTGAAGGAGCGGCTCGGTGGCGATGTGTTGTTCGCCGCGCCGGTCGATCGTTCGAAGATCGATGATGTCGGTCGTATCGTCGGAGCCATCGGTAACGGTGATCCGTGGATCGACGATCGAACGGGTGAGGTTTCGATTCCGGTACCGAACCGAATCGAGGCGTTGCTGGCGGCGGGGCGACAACTCGAAGACGAAGGCATCGAACTCGCCGACCTTGGGGTGAAGCGCCCGACGCTCGACGAGGTGTTCCTCGCCCTCACCGGCCACGCCGCTGAGGTTGAGGCTGACGAACCTGCACCTTCGGGTAAGGGAGGTCGGCGATGACCGGCAGCTTGCTCCGAGACACCGTCACGATGACCCGCCGCAACCTTCTGCGGATGTCGCGCCGCCCCGAGGTGATCGTGTTCTCGCTCATCTCGCCGGTCATGTTTGTGCTGTTGTTCAATTATGTGTTCGGTGGTTCGCTCGACATCCCGGGCGAGAAGTACATCAACTTCTTGATCCCCGGCATCCTGGTGCAGACCGCGCTGTTTGGTGGCGGTAACACTGCTGTTGGCTTGGCTGAGGACCTCGCCGGGGGAGCGATCGACCGGTTCCGTTCATTACCGATGGCTCCGGCCGCCAATCTGACCGGCCGAACTCTTGCCGACGCCGCCCGATCGATTGTGACGACCTCGGTGATCTACGCGATCGGTTTCATCCTCGGGTTCCGGATCCCCAACGGGTTGGGTTGGTTCCTCGTGTCGATTGTGCTCGTCGTGCTGTTTACCTGGGCGATGACTTGGCCGTTCGCCTACATGGGTCTCAAGATCAAGTCGGTCGAGGGCGTGCAGGCCGCCAGCTTCATCCCGGCGTTTCCGTTGACCTTCGCCGCCTCAACGTTCGCTCCGGTGGAGAACATGCCGGAATGGTTGCGGGTCTTCGCCGAGAACCAGCCGGTCACCCAAGCGGTCGACAGCATCCGGGCGATGACCCAGGGTGGCGAGATCGCCGGTCCATTAACCCGAACCCTGTTGTGGGTCGCAGGCATCCTCGTCGTGTTCGGCTTTTTGTCGGTCCGGGAGTTCCGGAAGGTCTAACTACCAGACGGCCGACGGGTCGAGATCGATCACCTCGCGCATACGCGCCATGAGGGGACCGAAATCGGCCGAGCGAGTGGTGCGGTTGTCGCCGTACGGCGGATCATCGGGCCAGTCGATGGTGCAAGCGGCTGCGAAGCGGGCTTCGGTGCGTTGTTTCCAGGCGTCTCGCTGCGTGGCGAAAGGTGCTTCCGCGACGCCCTCGGCGACCGTGTCGGGTTCGCCGGCGACCGGCTCAAACATGGTGAGGGCGAACGGTGCCAGTGCGGTCACGGCTGCGCCGATCGGTTCGGCGGCAACCGGACTCGCCAGCAGGCCGTCGAGGAGGGTGTCGCTATGGAGGCGGTGATAGCGCTCTTCTCGCTCGACCCGTTGAGCAAGATCGGCCAGCGCCGATAGAGACGAACCGGCAAGCAGACTCCACCGCAGTTGGTCGGCGGCGTCGAACATCCAGTGCCGCACCAACGCTTCGGCCCAAATGGGAGTCGCTCGTTCGACAAACCAGCACGACCGGTAGGCGCCGGGCTCGTGTCGGTACGCCAGCTCGTCGATGGCGGTGTCGTCATCGCCAGCGAGCAATGCGTACAGATGTGCCGCGTGGCCAAGCTCATCCTGGCCGATGCTGCAGAACGCGAGGTCCTCTTCGAGAAACGGTGTTACGCCGATCCACTCGGCGTGTTGTTGACCCATCAGGTGCTTGTCGTCGGCGATTGCCAAGAGGTAGTCGACGACTGGCGGTGGCAGGTCGTTCACGACTTTTGCTCGTCATTGCGTGCCGCCTTGCGGCGAGCGGCGACTGCGCTGCCGTCGTGATGACGATGCGGTTTATCAGCGTTCGGCGTGAGGAAGTCGTCGTCGGCGACGATCACGTTCGACCGTTCGACCACCCACAACAGATCGCCCTCGGCCCGACGAACGTAACTCTCGCGAGCCAATACAACGGCGAGGTCGTCGTTGGCAGCTTCGAGCGACCCGGCATGGCGGTATTCGTCGCGTCCGTCCTTCTTTAGAAACACTTCGTAGGTAGCCATTAGCTCCGCATCACTTCGACTGGTTCGCGGCACGACTCGCATCGGTGAACCGAGCGGCACCGGCTAGGTCCGAACATCGATAGGTGGCTGGTCGCCGTGCCACACCGGGGACACAGAACTGGTCCGGTTCCGATCTGCACCGCCACGGTGAAGTCGACGGCGAGTTGTTGTTGGGTGCCCTCGGCTAATCGGTCGACCGACCAGACCGGCGCTGAGAGCCACTTCACTTCAACCGTGGAGATCTCATCGACCTGCGATACGGCCCGGTGTACATCGTTGGCGATCATGTCGAGCGCCGGGCACCCAGAGAATGTAGGTATGAGCCCAACGGTGGCTGTCGCGCCGCGAACGTCGAGCGATTCGACCAGCCCGAGGTCGACGATCGACACGCCCGGATACTCGGGATCGTCGACCGTAGCGATTGCCTGGCGGCACCGATCGAGCAGCGACGTTGTAGCGGTCACTGGGCGAGGGCTTCTCGAACCCAACCGCTGCGTTCGTAGTTGTCGCGGGCCTCAGAGATTCGGCGTGTCGAGTCGGGGCCTCCGTTGGCCAGGGTCCGCTTGAGCGGTTCCCAGTCGATCTCACCCAGAACCCATTTCCGGGTTGTTTCGTCGAAACGGAGGTCAGGGTCGGGGATGGTGAACCCGTAGCTGTGAAGCATGGGCACGAACTTCTGGACCCACTTGTCGCGCAGCACTTCGTTGCGTTCGGATTTGATATGCCACCGCAGCAGCTTGTCGTTTGGTTTGGAATCGGGGCCGAACAGCTGGAGGGCTGGCCAGAACCATCGGTCGAGCGAATCTTGAAAGAGTTTGCGTTGTGCCTCGGTGCCTTCGGCGATCCGCATCATGCGGTCCTCACCGAGCCGCATATGGAAGCCCTCCTCGGAGATGATCCGCTTGAGAATGCGACGGTACGGCCCGTACGAACAGTTCTTGAACACCGCTTGCTGGCTGGCGAGCGCGGCCGCGTCGACTAGGAACGCGATGGCGACCTGATCGCCCCAGGTGACCGCTTGGTAATGAAAGACGTTGTGGAACCTGCTCTTGCCGGCGAAGAGGTCCTCGAGCATCTCGGTGCGGGTTTTGATGCCCATATCGGCCGCCACCATGTACAGCAGATGGCCGTGGCCAATCTCGTCTTGGGTCTTCGCCAGGACCGACATCTTGTGCCGCAGCCCTGGGGTGCGTGGAATCCAGTCGCGTTCGGTGAGTCCGCCCATGAGTTCGCTGTTGGCGTGCATTTCGATGAACGCAAACACCGCTTGGCGATACTCGTGGGGCATGTCGTCGCCTACCTCAACGATGCCGCCGGCATCGAGGAACGCCTCGAATTCCTCCATCGACCCCCAAGTGCGCATGGCCCGATCTTAAAGGTCGGCGGTGATCGGCGTTAGTTCGTTTTGGCGAAATACTGGTACCGGTAGTTCGTGGCGAACCCGGCCCGCTCATAAAGGGCGATGGCGTTGGGGTTGTCGGCGAGTACGCCGAGTTCGAGTCGACGAACGCCTCGCGAAACACAGGCGCTCGCTAACCCGTGCATCAGCGCGGCAGCCAGACCCTGACGGCGAAAGTCCGAGCGGGTGACCATGCACTGGATCACCGCCGCATCGTCCCACACCACAGCCTGGCCTACGGCAACGGCAACTCGCTTCACGTGGGCGGTGGCGAACACCGCTTGGGGAGGGGCCGTCAGCGTGAACCGGTAGGCGTCGGCCGACACCGTCGCTTGGTCGCGGGTCGACCAAAACAGGTCGAACCATTCGTCGGTTAACGCCTCGGTGGTCCGGACCATGTGTTCGGGTGGCGGACCGCCAGCGGTGAGTGCCGCTGTCGCATCGGCCGACATCACGTTGGTGAGCGCGGTGGCAACGTAGCTCCGACGTTCCAGCTCCTCGGTCAGATGATCGGGGGCGGTGGCCTCGGACGCGAGGATCAAGGTGCGAGCCTGCCGCTCGGCGTAAAACGCCTCGACGGCATCGAGGGTGGAGCTCAGGTCATCGGTCGCGGTCGCCAAAGCAGAGTTTGCTCGCCGGGTGGTGCCCCCGTTGGCTCGCACCAGCCATCCGCCAACGGTCTCTTGATGCGTCGACGGCCACGACTTCGCCATGCGCCGGTCAACACTTCCGGTGATCCCATCGTTCACCCCGAAAGTGTCCCACGAACCCCGCTTCTGATCGCGCTCAGCGTTCCCCGAAGCCGTTCACCGCGAAAATTTCGGGGTTAGAACTGGGTGAGGGTTTGTTCGACTTTGGCGATTTGGTCTTCGGTGAGGCGGGTTTTCCAGGCATGGCGAAGATCGGCCCGCACCCGAGTGGTGTTGTACCCGTCGCCTGCCTTATCGCCCGCTTCGATGTGGCGTTCGATTGCCGAACTCCACGCGAGGCCGGTCTTGTCGAAGAGGTCGCGGAAACCCTCGATCGGATTCTCGCTCAGCGACTCATGCTCCACGAGGAGCCAGTCGGGGTTCGAGAAGGCAGCCTTTCGAAGCGCTGCATCGAGCAAGCCATAGGTCCACGCGGTGTCGATCACGTGGTCGCCGGTCGGCGGGGGAGTGACGCCGAGGTCGTTGACGATCCGGTCGACCACTAACGGGTTCGACTCAAAGCGGTGCACCTGCCAGTTCATGTTCAACCAACTGGCGATTCCGTTGCGGGGGTTGCGCACCACAACCACGATCGGGCCACCCGATCGTTCAGCAACCCGCTCCAGACCAAAACAAGAATGAACCGTCTTGACGACCAACGGACCGGTTGCCGGTGCGATCTTGCCGGTCGGTGTTTTGCGAAGCGCCTCAAGTAGCCGGGCTGCCTTGGAGGAGAGTTGGTCGGTCGGCGTGTCGAGGATCTCGCTGGCCAGTTCGGGAGTTGCGGCCTTCATCGCCGCTTTGCGGATGAACCACGCCGGGCGGTCGAGGTTGTCGGCCCCACTAAGTGCCAAGTTCCAGACCCGATCGTGCAGTGGAGCTTCGTCATCGGGGTCGAGTGCCGGTTGGCGTCCGAGTCCTGCTTTGGCCGCCAGTGCGAGGGGCCACAGGCTGTGGTTGTCGGGTTCGTGCACATAGGAGGTGTGGTCGGCTTGGGCCAAGACTTCACCGACCCACGTGGTTCCCGAACGCGGCGCGCCAGCAACGACCACTGCGTGCTTGGGCGTGCGCGTCTTCATGGGTTGCCTGTCGGCAAATCCGCAGAGTCCATGAGTTGTGCTGACGGGTTCGCCGAGAACGGTGTTTATGGGCCGTTTGGACCAATCACAACTTTCCGCAATCCGAGTCGTTATCCGAGTGGTCAATTGACCGATATGGAATCGGTACGGAGGTTCCGATGGAGAACGAAGAAGAACTAGAACTCGGCTACTACGGCGCAGTCCTGCGTCGTCGGTGGTGGATTGTTGCAGCGACCGCACTGCTGTTTGCGCTGCTGGTATTCCTGGTGTTGCCGGCCCGGCAAACCACCTATGAGTCGAGCGCCACGATGTTGTTGCGCGCCGATGTGTTGAACGAGGTGTCCAACAACAAGGGCGACCTCATCAACGAAGAGACCGAAGCCGGTATCGTCAGCTCAACGCCGGTGGCCGAATCCTCGATCTCCGCGCTCGCCGCTCAGGGATTCGACATTGAAGACTGGAGCACCGAGGACTTCCTCGAGGCACTCACCGTTCTCCCGGGCGACGACACTCAGCTGCTCGACATGTCCTTCGAAGGGCCGACCGCCGACTTCGCCCGAGCGGGTGTCGCAGCGGCCGCCAACGAGTACCAGAACTTCAAGCTCGCCACCGCTACGGAGCAGCGCGACCGCTTGGTCGCCAACAACGAGGCTCAGCTCGCTACCGTTCAGGGCCGCCTCGATGGCGCGATCGAATCGGTCGCCGATGCGCCCGCCGGTTCGGCCAAGCTGATCATCGCCCAGACCAACCTCGCCCAGTATGAGCGCGAGGCGATCGACCTTCGTACCGAGATCAACCGTCTGCAAACCCTCGACATGAGCTCGGGTCAGATCATTGGTCAGCCGACCAACCCCGAAGCCGTCACGTCGGGAATCAACCGCTTGCTCGGCCTGCTCTTGGCGTTGCTCGCTGGCGCTCTCGCCGGTTCGGCGATCGCCATGTTGATCGACCGGATCGACCGTCGAGTCCGCAACCTCGAAGAGGTCGAAGCCGACCTCGGTGGCCCGGTTGTGGGCGAGATCCCTCGCATCACCGAAGACAACCCGTCGGTTATCACCGCAGTTCGAGCCGAGACCGAAGGCGCCAACGCCTTCCGTCGTCTCGCAACCGCCATCTTGGCTCGCGATCGCCAGGTCGGATCGATCCTCATCACCTCGGCCAACGACGAAGAAGGCCGAACCCTTACCGCGATCAACACCGCGATTGCGCTCAGCCAAGCCGGTGTTCCGGTTCTGCTGGTCAACGCCGACCGCAAGAATCCGGCGATCGACCGGATCTTTGGCCTCACTGGGCACCCGGGCATCGAGGGTTACCTCCGCAGCCCCGGCACCCAGTCCGACGCAACGACGCTGTTGCAGTCAACGGTCGACATCTTGGGAGTCCGAGTGCTTCCCAGTGGTGCAGGCAGCGGTGTAGCCCAACCCATGTCGTCGCGAGCCATCGAAACGGTGCTTGAGGTGGCCCAAAGCCGTGGCGCTCTTGTGGTAATCGATGCACCACCGGCACTCTCTCACCCCGATGGTCTGGCCCTCGCCGCGTTGGTCGACGCTACCTATGTCGTCGTCGCCCCCGGCCGTACCAGCCGCGACGAGCTGACCGATCTGCGGATCCAGCTGCGTCGAATCGGCAGTGATGTCGCTGGCGCGGTCGTGAACCGTTTCAACCGTTGGGACCTGCGTTCGGACAACGATCAGGTAATCCCGGGCATTGTCGTCAAGGCCCCCGCCGCGCCCGCCGTCGGTACGGCCCCAACCCCCGACCCGGCGCCGGCCCGTCCCGAGGCGGCCCCATCGCGCGCCCAGCCGAACGCAGCCCCTGTCTATCCAGCGGTTGGATCCGATACCGCGCCGGCGGTCCCTGTACCTGCGATGGTCACGCCTGAACTCGGATCCCAAGCGGTGCCGGAGGCCCAAGTTTCTGAAAGCCCGGCGGTCCCGCAGCCCACAGCACCTGGTGCGAACCAGGGTTGGGACTTTGATGTGCACCCCGAGGGCGATGCATGACTGCACCGCTAACCGTCGCCGAGCCCTCGCCAGCATCGCCGTTCGACAAGGTCGTCCTGGCGATCTCTTCGTCGGCACAGGCCGCGTTTCTCGCTTCGCTTCCCCAGCTTCAGACGGCCACGACTCCGACTTGGATTCTGGGCCCCGGCGTTCCCGCTAGGGGACTACCCGGACATATCGACAAGGTAGACACCTCGTTTGGCAAGCCCAAGTCGATGCTTGGCTCCAAGGGCGTTGCTCGGGACCTGCTGACGCAGGCTGACGCGAGTGTGGTGTTGGTCGGATCAGGTCGGCTGGCCTTGCCGTTCTTGCTCAGCGCCCGCGACCTCGACATTCGCTCGATCTTCTTTGAATCTCCCGAAACCCCAGCCGGCCGCCGCTCGCTCGTGGCCCGGCTCGCCGACACCACGGTCGTCGAGTGGGAACACCAGCTCACCCGGCACCCATTCGCCACCGTCCTCGGAGAAACGCTATGAGTAACACCGCCGAACTCTTTGCCCAAGAACCACTGCGCGTTCTCGTACTCACCGGTACCGAACCCCAGCCATTCACCCGCCTCACCACCTGGTTCGAGTCCTGGGCCGCCAAGAACTCTGAACTTCAGGATTCGATGGTGGTCCAACACGGAACCGCAGCGCCTTTGGCCGAGGTTTCATCGACCGACTGGCTGTTGCACGACGACATCGCCCACGAGGTTGGCGAATCGAACCTGATCATCGCTGGGGCCGACCTGTCGCTCATCCGGGCCGCTCGAAAGAACGGCCGCCGGATCGTGGTGGTGCCTCGCACCGAACACCACGACGAGACCACTACCGACCAGACCGAGCTGGCTCGATCCTTGGCCCGCCACGGACATGTACTCCTGGCCGAAACCGAGCGCGAACTGCATTCGCTGCTCGACCGGGCAGTCAAGAACCCAGCGCTCACCGTCTCGGAGTGGACCGACCGGTCCGAACGGGCCGGTGTCGAACTCGAACAGATCGTTGCTGACCTCGGCGACGGCCAGACGTCGCTCGCTACCGTTACCAATCTGCTCCCCACCGCTGGAGCCGCCAAGGTGCCGGTGCTTTATGTCGGCGGCCTTGGCCGCAGC
Organism: uncultured Acidimicrobiales bacterium; assembly: GCA_938038815.1. GTDB lineage: Bacteria > Actinomycetota > Acidimicrobiia > Acidimicrobiales > SHLQ01 > CALLQB01. The sequence goes on from CALHTF010000024.1 coordinate 75,956, forward strand.
GGCAGCACCCTGCTCAACGACATGTTGGGCCAGCACGGCCAACTGGTGGCCGGTGGCGAGATCGTCCACATCTGGCAACGCGGTCTGGTCGAGAACAACCTTTGTGGTTGCGGTACCAAGTTCCAGTCGTGCGAGTTCTGGAACGAGGTCGCGGAGCGGGCGTTTGGCGGCTGGGACCAGCTCGACCTCGACTCGGTAATGAAGGCCAAGAACGCCGTCGACCGCAACCGGTTCGTACCGCATCTGCTCGCCCCGTTCGTGTTCCGGTCGATCCAAGAACCGCTCGCCGAGTACGGCGACATCTTGGTTTCGCTTCTGCGGGCCATCCGCGACGTTGCTGGCGTGCCGGTGGTCGTCGACTCGAGCAAACAGATCTCGACCGCGTTGATGCTTCGCCAGATCGACAGTGTCGACCTGCGGATCGTGCATCTCATTCGCGATGCCCGAGGCGTGGCGTATTCGTGGACCAAAACCAAGAAGAAGGTCGAAGTCACCGACGGCGACGCGTTGATGAACCAGTACCACCCTGGTCTGATGGGTTGGCGCTGGTTGTCGTGGAACGTGATCTTCAGCTCGATGCGAGGTTTGAAGATTCCCGTGCTCACCGTGCAGTACGAAGACCTGATCACCGACCCCCGATCGACCCTTGGTCGGATCATCGGATTCGCTGGGGTCGAACTCGGTGATCTCGAATTTCTCGGCGGCGACGATACGTCGATCACCGTCAACCTTGAGCCGACCCACTCGGTAGCCGGGAACCCGTCGCGCTTTAAGCACGGCGAGATTGCCCTACGCCTCGACGAGGCATGGCAAGAAAAGCTCGAACCAAAGATGCGCAATCTGGTGACCGCAATCGCGTTCCCGCTGCTGCGCCGGTACGGCTACAAGACCTCCCTGAAGTCAGGAGATAAATCATGAGCGACGAACTCGGGCTCTATACCCGCCCCCGAGTCGGCGTCGTGGTCGCGACCCGCGACCGTCCCGAACTGCTCGACCAGACCCTCAAGGCAATCGCCACCCAGGACTACGAAGGCCCGATCGAGGTCACGGTTGTGTACGACCAGACCGAAACCGATCCTGGTATCGAGGTACTCGACGGTCCGCGCCAGGTACGAGTGACCAACAACAGCCGCACCCCTGGCCTCCAGGGCGCTCGCAACACCGGCCTATCGATGACCGATACGCCCTACGTTGCGTTCTGCGACGACGACGACATTTGGGATGCCACCAAGATCTCCAAGCAGATCGACGTCTTCGACGCCGACCAGAATTGCCTGATGGCATCGTCGGGGATCAACGTGGTATTCGAAGGCGAACGACTGCCGCGAGTACCCACCAAGACCCGGGTGACCTTCGCCGACCTGATCAACTCGCGCATGTTCGAGTCGACCCATCCGTCGACCTTCATCATGCGGCGCGAACTCATCGACGAGATCGGCATGGTCGACGAAGACGTACCCGGCGGGTATGGCGAAGACTACGAGTTTGTTCTTCGTGCGGCCCGCATAACCGACGTTGGTGCGGTTCCCGAGCCACTGGTCGAGGTCCTGTGGCATCAAGCCTCGTTCTACGCCGAACGCTGGCAGATGCGGATCGAAGGTCTCGAGTACCTACTCGACACCTACCCCGAGTTTTATGACGACAAGGAAGGTCTCGCCCGCATCAAGGGCCAGATCGCCTTTGCGCTTGGCGCGCTTGGCAAACGAAGCGAGACGATCTCCACGGCGGTCGAGACCTTGAAGCTCGACCCGAAGCAGAAGCGGGCGTACCTCGCAATCTTGATGGCCGCTGGTGTGGTTACCCCCGACTTCCTCGTCGCTCGAATCCAGCGCCACGGTCGGTCGATCTAGGACCCATCAGTGGCCGCCGCATTCATTCTCGAGGAGACCAGTCGACTCACCGTCAAGGGAGCGGGCAAGATCTACCGCCGCCTAAAGCGGCCCGATCTGCCAATCGTCGCGCTCTTCGTCGGGTACCCGCTGTGGTGGATTTTGGGCCTCAGCCAGATCGGCTTCATCTTTGCCGCCATGCCGATGGCGGTGCAGCTCGCCCGCCGCAAGGTGATCCGAGTTCCCAAGGGATTCGGTATTTGGATCGGGTTCTTGATCTGGATGATGCTCTCGGCCGCCATGCTCGAACCGCGCTTCGAGCGGTACGTGTCATTTGGGTATCGAGCCGCCTTGTACTTCTCGGCCACCATCTTCTTCCTTTGGGTCTACAACATGCCCAAGAAGATGTTGCCCTTCGACCGGATCCTCCGGCTTCTGACGGCGTTCTGGTTCTGTGCGCTTGTGGGTGGCTACCTCGGCCTGGTGTTCGGCGACATCCAGATCACCAGTGTGACCGAACGGCTCTTGCCCGGATCGCTGAAGTCGAGTGACTTCGTGGTCTCGTTGGTTCGACCCAAGTTCGCCCAGGTACAGAAGTTCCTCGGCTTTGATTTCAACCGCCCCGCCGCACCCTTCCTGTTCACGAACCAGTGGGGCGCCAACACGGCGCTGCTCACGCCGGTTGCGCTCGCGGCGTGGTCGCGGATGCGCGGCATTAAGGGTCGACTCTTCATGCCGCTGGCGATGGTGGCGCTCACCGTGCCGGCGATCATCTCGGTAAACCGGGGTCTTTGGTTGTCGTTGTTTGCCGCCGGAATGTACGTAACTTTCCGCCGAGCTCAAGCTGGCCAGCGAGCCAAGGCGCTCCGTATCGTCGGTGCCTTTGCCGTCGTCGTGCTGTTGGTTTTGGTTTCGCCGCTCTACGGGTTCGTTGAAGGTCGCGCCGAAAGCGACCACGCCAACGGAAGTCGCAGTGCGTTGTACGCCTTGGTTATCGATGGCGTCGACGAGTCACCCTTCTTCGGGTACGGCGCTCCTCGTTCGGATCCGGACAACCCCAACCTGCCCGCCGTCGGAACTCATGGCCACTTCTGGACCGTGTTGTACTCCCAGGGCGTCCCGGGCCTCATCATGTTTGTCAGCTTCTTGGGAATGATGGCCGTTCGTACCGCAAAGGACCTCACTCCCGAACGACTCTGGCTGCACGTGACCTTCTCGCTGCTGTTGCTGCAGATGTTCTTCTACAACATGTTGCCGGCGCCGCTCCATATCGGGTTTATCGCGCTCGCCGCGCTGTTGCGCCCCGATCGCGCGCCCGGCGATTCCGACACATCGCTGGTCGAGGCCGACCTGGGCGCTGGACCGATCGTCGACCTGGCGGGGGTTGATGCGCAAGACGATTCCGCTCGTGACGGAATGAGCGTGTGGATCTAATGGTCGACCAACTCACCAAAGCCAGTGATTCTCCCCTCGAGTGGTGGGCCAAGATCCTTGGCGGCGATCAAGAGGCGCATCTGTCGTTCACCCGGGGGTCGTTGTCGAGCCCGAGCGAGACGTACTTCGGGCTGGCGAACCCGGCGCGCCCAACGATGCTGATCGACACGTCGTCGCGCCGCGGCGTCGCCGAAGCGGTCGGAAAACCCGGACAGGGAGCGCTGCGTGCTGCGGCCGGAAAGGCGCTTCGTCTACCGGGTGTCGCCAAATTGCTGCCTCGTCGACTCGGCTTGTCGTCACCCAAGACCACTATGCGCGAGTTGCTCGCCGAGGTCGCCGAAGTCGACGTTGTGTTGTCGGCGAGTTGTGGACCACTTCGTCCCAACCGCAAACCCGTCGTGCGAGGACTCGACCGCCGAGGCGACCTTCACATCGTCGCCAAAGTTGGTTGGGACCCACTCACCAGTTCGTTGGTGCAGACCGAAGCGGCGGCGATTGCCGAGGTGCTCCAAACCAAACCCGAGATCATCGTGGCGCCCGAGGTCCTGAGCAATCAAACTTGGAGGGGACTCGACGTGCTTGCTGTGTCGCCGCTCGCCATCGACAACTCGCGCAGCCCCGAAACAACCCCCGGCGAGACGATCGACGCACTGGTCGAGTTGTCGTCGATCGATCGCCAAACCGTCGCTCTTGAAGACAGTGGATTTGTGGGCCGACTCTATGACCGCCTCTCGGACTTGGCGGTCGATGACCAGCGCCCGCTGACCATGCTCGAATCGGCTATCGCCGAAGGTCATTCGCTCGACATCGGCGGCTTCCACGGCGATTGGTCGCCCTGGAACACCCAACCGCTCGGTGGAGGCCGGCTTCTGGTGTGGGACTGGGAGCGATTCGCCACCGATGTACCGGTCGGTGTCGACCTCGTGCACTATCTGTTCCAGGTTGAGCGGTTCGTCAACAAACATGAACCGGCCGAGGCTCGCCGGGCGGTGACCGAGCAGGCAGCCGAGCGGCTCGCCGACCTCGACGTCGATCCGAACCACGCCGATCTACTGGTAACGCTCTACCTACTCGAAGCCATCGCCCGAAACAGCGAAGGCGCATTGTCAACGCAGTTGCAAGACCGTCGTGGGTCGCTCATCGCGGGACTCGATGCCCATGAGGACCTCGACGAAGATTCACGAAAGGCAGCCTGATGGCTCACGGACGAGGCTCGCTCGGAAAATTCTCTCTCCCAACTCCGGCTCGAAAACTGATTCGCGCCACCACGACGACCGCGACCCGCGTGTCGGCCGCCAAACGGGCCCTACCCAACTTCTTGATCGTGGGCGCCCAACGGGCCGGAACCACCTCGCTGTTCTATTACTTGCTTGCCCACCCAAACGTTTTCGGTCCGATCCGCAACAAAGGCGTGCACTGGTACGACTCGGGGTTCGGTCATCCGCCCGCCTGGTACCGGTCGCACTTTCCGCTTCAGGCCACCCTCGATGAGTTAGCCCAACGGACCGGCGAACCCGCCATGGTCGGCGAGGGCAGCCCCTATTACCTGTATCACCCCCAGATCGCGGCCCGGATCGCCGGGATGTTGCCCAACACCAAGGTCATCGCCTTGCTTCGCGACCCGGTCGACCGAGCGATCTCGCACCACCAGCACGAACTAGCGCGAGGCTTTGAAACCCTCCCGCTGGCCGAGGCGATCGCGGCCGAGGAATCTCGCTTAGAAGGTGAGCACACCAAGATGGCCGCCGATCCGACCTATGTCAGCTTTAACGACATGCACTTCAGTTACGCGGCCCGAGGTCGTTACGCCGAACAGCTCGAGCGCTATCACCATCATCTTGGGCGCGACCAGGTTTTGGCGCTCGACCAGCGGTTGCTGCTTAGCGAACCGGAGAAGACGGTTCACCGGGCGTTCGAGTTTTTGGGTCTCACCCCTCACGATGGCGCCGAGTATCCGACGTATAACAAACGCGAATACGACAAAGGCGACGCCGAGGTCCGAGCGACATTGGCCGACAAGTTCGTCGAGCCAAACCAGGCGCTCGCCCAGCTGACCAACGGTGAGATCAGCTTCGATCAGGCCGAATAGTAGAACCGAAGGTGTCGGGGCTACAGTAGGCGAGCTTCCCAGCCGCTGGCGCTTTGCCAGCTCCCCCTTACCCCCCCAAGAAGGAAGTTCTTCAATGCGTCACCTGATCAAGGTTGTAACCGTCGTCGCCGTTTTGGCAATCGCCTCTGCTTTTGCGGTTCCGACTGCCGGAGCTGCGAGCAAGGCCCATGTGTGTATCTCAGTCAACGGCACGACCGTAGTGAAGACGGGCACCGCCAACTGCTTCAGCACGCCCGGCAACCGGGCCCACGCCACTGGCGCCGGCTCGTTCGCATCGGCTAGCGGCGAAGGAAGTGTGGCCCGAGCCCGCAAGGGTGGCACGGCGATCGCGTTCGACAGCGATCAGGGCTTCGCTCTGGCGACCGGCAGCGACAGTCTTGCCTCGACCACTCGAGGCACTGGCCAGCGGGCCGTTGCTTCCGGTGGCGGCAGCGCCGTTCTGATCGATTGTGTCAACGAGAGCCTCTCGAGCACCGACGGAAGCGCGCTTTTCAAGGCCTGCTAAGCACGGCGGAAAGATCGATCGAAAGGCCCGGGTCCCCCCGGGTCTTTCGTCGTTTTGCATCTACGACGCTGGGTTGAGGAGCACCTTGGCGGCCTGTTGGGCGTTCCAGAACAGGTCGACGTCAGGGGTCCACTCGTGTTTGGTGACCTCGACGAACAACCGGGCATCGGACTCGACCACGTAGAGGGCGAGCACACCGTCGTCGCCTTCATTCCAGAATGCTTGGTCGTCGATACCTTCGAGTTCGACCAGGTCCGAGACATCGATGTCCCAGTCGGCTTCGCCTGCTTGCGACGTTGCGGCGGCCAACCGGATTTCGATGAGGGTTTCATCGTCAGCATGAACCAGGTCGCAGACCACCGAAGATCGGTCGCTTGGCTCGGCGTCCCGAACGGCCACGGCGAGAAGGTCGCGGCCGGTAATCTTCTCGAAGGGGGCAATGTCGAGATCCGAGCAAGCGGCGAGTCCGCGGGTCAACGGAGCTACCTGGATCTTCGCTCCGGTCGATACGAACTCGCCGACCGGTCCGCTGAGCTTGATCGTTGGGGGCGGCGCGGGTTCTGTTTCGGTTGGGCTCGTGCCATCAAAGACTGCGGCGAGTGCGGCCTCGGCGACTCGATCAGGCAGCCGTTCGACCTTGGTGTCGACTCGGAATCCGACCCGAGCGAACACGCCGTCTCGTGCGCCGAACCCCTGGAGCAGGGTCGACTGGCGGGTGGCATCGGGGTCGTCGTCGAACAATCGATCGACGGCCCAGGCAACGTCGGCGCCCGCATCGAGCTCTCGCAGGTCTCGGTAGGACTTGCGATACGCGTCGGCGACCGTCGCCGCCCGGCCGATCGCATATGCCTGGTCGTCGGACTCCGACACGACCACCTGGGCGATGCTGCCTTCGGCGGTGGTGGCGGTGCAGGTGAGGGCGCCATGGAAGCTTGAGGCGACGAAGGGTCCGAGGTTTCCCTGTACGAATGGTGAGAAGGCGCTGGGTGCGAGGTCGCCGCAGGTGCTGATCGTGGCCGAACCACTGCCCGGGCCGGGACTCGTGAGCTGGCGAGCTGAGATTTGGGCGAGAGCAGCCAAAGTGTGCGGCGCGGCGACTTGAAAGTCGACGCCCGAGATTTGGGTTCGGGCCTCGACGGTCAGCGACGACTGCCCTTGGTCGAGGGTGATGGTCGAGAACCCGAAGTTGTCGCCACCAATCCAGGCGAATTCGAGCGGTGCGCCGAGCGCGTCGCCGAGTTCGCCGCGTGGTTCGCTGAGCTGCTGGTTGTAGATCACCGTGTTTGACCAACGCCCGGTGTTGGCGGTAGCGATGATGCGGATTAAGTCGACTTCGGGGTCGTCTTCGGCGTACAGAACACAGACCCGGGCGGCGCTGGTGGGTTCGTTGTCTTTGATGATTTCGACGTCGTTGGTCATTACCGCTTGGCCAACGATGTTGCCCAGCGCTTCGACGTCGAGTTGCTCGCACGATTCAAGCCCTGGTTCGAATCCCTCGAGGTCGATCGGACCAGCCTCGAGTGCCGCCACAATCGCGGCGGCCACATCTGGTTCGACCGAGTTCGTAAGGATCGAGCCTCCGGTGCTGGTGCCGGGTTCGGTGCCGGTCGCTGCGGCGCTCGGCCCACCCTCGACCGGTGAAGCGTTGTCGCTACACGCCACCAGAAACAACCCCAAGGCAACGATCGCGAATATCACGCGGCGCGGTCGCCGCATCACACTACGGGGGGAATCGGGGCACCTATTCACTAGTTCTAAGGTAGAACAAACAGTTTCATATGAACAGATCTCGCCGGTTCGACCGAAATTTTCGCGTTTGATCGGCTCAGAGCGGGTCAAACGCGATCAGAAACGGCCTGCACGCGCTTTGCCGGTACTTCGGGCACAGCGCCCGTCGGTTTCGACCGCCAGGGCGGCCGAAGCCCTTACCGAGTTGCTGCGCAACTCGCAGGACCTGAGCTCCTAGAAAGGTCAGGGTGCGAGCGGATATTCCTCTTCACTAGAACCGAAGACGGCACAAAACAAACACGGGGCAAGACGTAGAGACGCCAAGGGTGTGGCCCGAGCCCACAGAAAACGTCAGAGCTGGGGCGAAGCTGACAAAAAGCGGGCCGAAGAGCCCGGAGCTCGCGTAGGGCGAGGGGCACAGGTAGAGGGACATAGCGAAGCGCCGGAGCCGAAGGCGGAGAGAGGTGGTAGCGAAGCGCCGGAGCCGAAGGCGGAGAGAGGTGGTAGCGAAGCGCCGGAGCCGAAGGCGGAGAGAGGTGGTAGCGAAGCGCCGGAGCCGAAGGCGGAGAGAGGTGGTAGCGAAGCGCCGGAGCCGG
>CALHTF010000025.1 GCA_938038815.1 uncultured Acidimicrobiales bacterium
TCAAAACCGACAACTCCCTGTGGTGCTGGGGAGCCAACGGGTTCGGCCAACTCGGCAACGGAACCAACACCGACGCCAACACACCCCAACTCGTCGACAACACCCAAAAATGGATACGCATCAGCACCGGCCAAAACCACAGCTGCGCCATCCACACCAACCCTGGCCTCCCAAATCACCTCTACTGCTGGGGAGCCAACAACAACGGCCAACTCGGCAACGCAAGCGCCACCAACTCCACCACCCCCACCCGAACCGGCCCCACCCAAAACTGGACCGGCATCGCCACCGGCTGGGAACACACCACCGGCATCAGCGCCTAACGACCCACCACTGCGAGCACCAAGAACCCCACCCGACACGACTAACCTGCGGGGCAATGAGCGCTGCCCCTGACAACCATCCCGACACCCAAGAACTCGCCAAGGTGTACTCCCCTGCCGACGCCGAGACCGACGTTCTCGCCCGCTGGGACGAAGCCAACGCCTTTGCGGTCGAGCCGACCACCGACCCTGACGAGCCGACCTACTCGATCGTCATTCCGCCGCCCAACGTCACGGCCGCGTTGCACCTCGGCCATGCGCTGAACAACACGCTGCAAGATGTGCTGACCCGCTACCACCGCATGCGGGGCGACCGCACGCTGTGGATGCCCGGCACCGACCACGCTGGCATCGCCACCCAGACCGTGGTCGAAAAGCGGCTGCTCTCCCAGGGCATCAAGCGCCTCGACATGGGCCGCGAGGCATTTGTCGAGAAGACCCAGGAGTGGAAAGACGAATACGAGACCGTCATCCTCGAACAGCTCAAAGCACTCGGCGCCAGCTGCGACTACGACCGCACTCGGTTCACCATGGACGACGTGTGTGCGACGGCGGTCCGCCACGCCTTCTTCACGCTGTTTCAAGACGGACTGATCTATCGCGGAAAGCGGCTCGTCAACTGGGACCCGGTGACCCGCACGGCGTTGGCCGACGACGAGGTCGAGATGGAAGAGGTCGAGGGCCACATGTGGTACCTCCGCTACCCGCTCGCCGACGGCTCGGGCCATGTCGTCGTCGCCACTACCCGTCCCGAAACCATGCTCGGCGACACCGGTGTGGCCGTGAACCCGAACGATCCCCAAGCCGACGCGGTGCGGGGCAAAGAAGTACTGCTGCCGATCGTGGGCCGCACGATCCCGATCGTCGAGGACGACTACGTGGTCATGGCCGACCCCGAGGGTGAAGCCAAGGCTCGGATCGCTAGCGGCTTCTTGAAGGTCACCCCGGCTCATGATCCCAACGACTGGGATATCGGCCTGCGCCACGACCTTGAGGTCATCAACGTCATGGGCCCCGACGGCGGCATCACCGACAAGTACGGCTGGACCGACGTAAGCGACGAAGCCCGACAGTTTGTCGGCATGAGCCGCGAGGATGCCCGCACGGCAATCGTCGCCTGGTTCGAAGCCAACGGCCTGCTCGAAAAGGTGATCGACTACTCGCACTCGGTCGGCCACAGCTACCGCAGCCACGTGCCGATCGAACCGTGGTTGTCCGACCAGTGGTACGTGGCCGTCACCGACGACCGGCTTCGAGGCTCGGCCCTGCGGGCCCAGGCCGCCGACCAAGCGGGCGAGGTACCCGAAGGCGTCACTCCCCCGGGCGATACCCCCGGCGACGGCGCCTTGCGCTTCATGCCGCCCCGCTACGCCCGCAGCTACCACAGCTGGCACGAAAACATCCGCGACTGGTGCATCAGCCGCCAGCTCTGGTGGGGTCACCAGATCCCGGTGTGGAACCGCACCGTGTCGGTGGCCGATGCATCACCAGAAATCACCGCCGCGCTCGACGGCGCCGGAGTCGACCAAGCTCGTCCGGTCGAAAGCTCATGGGTCTCCGCTGGCGCCGCCCACCTCGTGCGCTTGGTGACCGAAGACGAAATCGAAGAGAGCGTGTGCGTGCCACCGGCCAGCTCGCTCGGCCGACTCGAACGGGCCGACACCTCGATGGACGAACCTCAACTCGTCGCGGCGCTCGAAGCCGACGGCTACGTTCGCGACCCCGACGTGCTCGATACGTGGTTCTCGTCGGGCCTCTGGCCAATGTCGACCATGGGTTGGCCCTGGCCCGAAGACTTCCCCGAAACGGTCGGCCTGCTCGACTCGTTTAACCCCACCTCGCTCCTCACCACGGCCCGCGAAATCATCACCCTGTGGGTGAGCCGGATGGTGATGTTCAACCGGTACTTCATGGACGGCCAACTGCCGTTCCAAGACGTATTCATCCACGCCATGATCCAAGACGGTCACGGCCAGAAGATGTCGAAGAGCCTCGGCAACGGGGTGGACCCGCGCGACATCATCCACACCCACGGCGCCGACGCCATGCGGTTCAGCCTGGCGCAGATGACCACCGACACCCAGGATCTGCGGATGCCGGTCGACACGATCTGCCCCCACACCGGCGAGGCATTCACTCCCGAGTTCATCATCACGGCAGCCGGCCACACCGTTGCCGCGCCGATCCAGCAGTCGCCCGCTGGCGACGGCCGCACCATGGTGAGCCTCTATGGCGTGGCCACCGGCCAGGTCGAGCCCACCGACGACCAACCCCTCGCTCGCAACACCTCAGCCAAGTTCGACGTCGGCCGCAACTTCGCCAACAAGGTGTGGAACGCCACCCGCTTTGCGTTGGGCAGCATCGAAGCCGATGCGCCCGCCGAACCGGTCGCCGTTGCCGATACCGCCTTTGTCGACCGGTGGATCCTGTCGCGGCTCGCCGAAACGACCGCCACCATCGACAACGCACTCGGCGAGTATCACTTCAACGTGTACGCCGACACGCTGTACCACTTCGTGTGGAACGACTTCTGCGACAACTACCTCGAAGCGATCAAGCCAACGGTTCGCGACACACCCGAACAACAGGTCGTGCTCGGCACCGTGCTCGACGCCATCCTGCGCCTCATGCATCCGGTGTGCCCGTTTGTGACCGAAGCGTTGTGGCCGGCGGTGAGCGCCGCCCGGATCGGAACCATCGCCGGAGTCGATCTGCCCGAGTCGCCGCTGGTGGTCAATGCCACCTGGCCGAGCATCGACGGCGCGGTCATCGACTCAAGCGCCGCCGAAACCTTCGACCGGGCCCACAACCTCGCCACCGAAATCCGGCGCCTCCGCGCCCAGCGCGAGGTCAAGCCCAAGCAACGGATCACCATCCACGTCGACGACCAGGTTGGCGGACTGATTTCTGACGCCGGCGGCATGGTCGAAACCCTGGCCGGCGTCGGCACGGTCGCCAGCGCAAACGAGGAGCTCCCGCAGGTGTCGAGCGCGATCGCCTTCGAGGGTTCGCAGGTCATCGTTTCGGACTTGGTCGACGAGGTCGATGTTGGCGCAGAGGCCGAGCGGCTCGACAAGGCGATTGCCGACCTCGAGGGCCAGATCAAAAACCTTGAGGGTCGCCTCAGCAACGAAGGCTATGTAAACAACGCCAAGCCCGAACTGGTGCAGGAAAGCCGCGACCAACTCGTGGCCAAGCAAGCCGACCTCGAAGTGGCCCAAGCCGCCCGCGCAGCGCTCGACTAGCCACTCCACCAGTAGGCCAAACGGCCCCTTCTTTGAGGCCAGAACCAACGACTACCCTTGGAGCTATGCCCGATTCCCCGACGTGGCGACTTCCCACCAAAGCTCTGCTTGGCCTGTTGGCCCTGCTTATCGCCGTTCCACCGATCCTCGGATTCATGCTGGCGTCCACCAACGCCGACATGTACCGAGGCCAGGTCGACGTGATCCATCGCCTCGAAAACCCCTCGTTCGGAACCACCGACCGCTTGGTCTCGACCCAAGAACTACGGGCCGAAACGCGTACCCTCGCCCAGACCGTCGCCGAGATGAGCGGGCGGACACCCGATCAGATTTCGAACAACTTGTCCGTCGAAACACTGCAGACGGGCGTCAACGAGGAAAGTACTGTTATTCGCATTTCCTACCTCGACCAAAGCCGAGACGATGCGCTGATGGTGATCCAGAACTACACCGAGGCCTATCTCAAAAGCGTAAGCATCGAAGAGTCATCGCCAGGGCTCGCGGAGTCTCGAGAAGTCATTCAAGAACTCAACGCTGAACGCGACTCGATCCGCGAGCGACTCGCCGCGGCGGTTGCCTCGGGCGACGTCGACGCCCAGGTACAGGCCGAAGCCGACTACGAACGTATCCTCGACGATTTGGAAATTCAGGTCGATGTCTGGAACGAGCTTCGGCCAGAGACACCCGTAGTCGTCGCCGACCCGGGTGCAACGCCTTGGGTCACCGATGAACCGGTCGAACCACGACCAATCCGTAGCGCAGCGCTCGGCCTCGTGGGCGGTTTGGTGCTGGCGGGCGCGGCACTCGTGCTTCTCCGCCGGCCCAATACCCCGATCTTCGACTAGTCATGACTTCGCCCGCGCTCGCGCCCGCCGACCGCACGGCGTGGGCTGTCGCCGCCGCACTTGCCGCCGCCGCGATCGCGTTCGGGGCCGCGGTCGCCTTCGGACCAGACAAGGCATTTGCGGGGCTTATCGCTGCGGTATTCGTCGGCGCCGTGGCCTACCGACCGCTTATCGGAGCTTGTTCGCTCGTGGCGATCACACCGCTTGTCGCGTTTCAGGTCCGCGGACTGTTCGTCCCTGGACTCCGAACCCACGAAGCGGTCGTGTTCGCCGTCCTGCTAGGCATCGGCTTATGCCTGGTCGGACAAGTGCTACGAGGTGAACGGCTACGAGTATCGCTCCACGCGGTCGACCTCGCCTTCGCGATTGTTGCCTTCACTGGTTCGGTGCTGCCAGCGCTGCTGGCCTTCGGTCGGGGCCGACCGATCACCGGCACAGGAATCGGACAGCTAGTGGTGTTCCCCAAGTACTTCCTGATCTACCTCGTCTTCCGTATCGCGGCTCGTACCGCGGACGACGTCAAACGGGTCGTACTTACCGCTGGAGCGTCGGGCTTGGTTGTATCGGCCATCGCCCTTATACAAACGGTGTTCATCGTGCGGGTCAACGACTTGCTCTTGCGAGCCGGCGCCGAACAAACAGAACACTTCGTCATCGGCAAGACCACGGCCACCATCGGCAACGCCATCTTGGCAGGCATGTACTTTTCGATCCTTCTGGCCGTCGCCCTCTCGTTGTTCTTTCGCGACCTCGCCCGCCGCAGTACACAAGACGAACGCAACTGGCGGCGCACGGCGATTTTCGCCGGAGCGTCCGGGCTCTATTTCCTGGCCGCGATGGCAACCGGCCAGCTGTCGACCTTGATCGCCTGTTTCTTGGCCCTGGTGATCGCCATGGTCGCCAACCGCTTCTCTCGCTACCTCGGACTGCTGCCACTCGTGGGTGGTATCGGCCTGGTGGCCCTCTGGCCGGTCTTTAAGAAGCGACTCGACGAGTTTCAGGGCTTCGACGAACTGCCACGCAGTTGGGCCGACCGACTCGCCAACGTCGAGCGCTTCTTTCTTCCCGAACTCCGGGCCGACGACAACTGGCTGTGGAGTGTGCGGCCCGAAACCACCGCCGAAAGCGAATTGATCGTCACCGGCAAGGTGTTCCTCGAGAGCGGCTATCTGGCCATGTTGTGGATAGGCGGCATCTTCTTGCTGGGCGCCGTGGTGTGGTTTCAAATCACCGCGCTACGCACTAGCTGGCAACGAGTACGCCGGGCCGACCCCTGGCTCGCCGCGTGCGCGACCGGGGCCTTCGTTGGTTTCCTCGCTACCGCGGTGCTGATGCTCATCGACTCGCACCTCACCTTCCGCGGAAGTGCCGACCTGTTGTACACCGTGCTGGCGTTATCGCTGGTTCCGATCGCGGCCCCCATACGGTCGCGGGAGTCCTCGGCCGCCCAGTAGGGTGAAGCGATGCAGACTCTTGTGGTCGGGGGCGTCCCCGAACACTTCAATCTTCCCTGGCACCTCGCAAACGCGAACGGCGATTTCCACCGAGCCGGGATCAACCTCGACTGGCGCGACCAACACAGCGGTACCGGCCAAATGATGGCCGCCCTCGCCGATGGCGATCTCGACATTGCGGTGGCGCTCACCGACGGAACCATCAAGGCAATCGCCGACGGCAACCCGTCGAAGATTGTGCGGCTCTACACCACCTCTCCCTTGCAGTGGGGCGTGCATACCAGCGCTGCGGGCCCGATCGACGACGAAAGCCAGATCACGGCCGACCACCGGTACGCAATCTCGCGGTTTGGATCGGGGTCGCACCTGATGGCCTACGTTCTGGCCGACCGGCTCGGCATCACGCTGCATCACGAGGACTCCTTTGTGGTCGTCGGCACCATCGACGGCGCACACGAGGCCCTGTTGGCGGGCGACGCCGAGGTTTTCCTGTGGGACAAGTTCATGACCTCGCCGCTGGTCGAGGCTGGCGACTTCTTGCTCGCTGGCGTTCAGCCAACCCCGTGGCCATCATTCACGATTGCGGTTCGCGACGATGTGCTCGCCGAACACCGAGAACCCGTCAAGGCCCTGCTCGATGTCGCAGCCCGCTGGGCCAAGACCTTCGAAGGACTGCCAATCGCTGAAGCGACCGCCGCCGTTGCGTCGCATCACCATCTGGACCCGGCGGTGGCCGCCGACTGGTTCAGCGTGACCACCTGGTCGGGCGGCGAACCGGTCGACCCCACCACCATCGGCGACGCGATTGCCACGCTCTCGCAACTCGGCGTGGTCGAACCGGTCGAAGCCGCCTCGCTGATCGAGCCCGG
>CALHTF010000026.1 GCA_938038815.1 uncultured Acidimicrobiales bacterium
CGAAGTTGGTCAACCACTAGGGTCCAGACATGGCCATCTCCGAGCGCACCCTCGACACCCTGACCGGCGAAACCACCGAGCTGCTGCAAGCGATGATCCGCAACCAGTGTGTCAACGACGGCACCCCCGAGTCGGGTCACGAGACCCGCAACGCCAACCTGCTGCGCGACGAACTCGAAGGTACCGGCGCCGACATCGAGATCCTGAAGGTCCTTCCCGGGCGCGACTCGATCGTGGCCCGCCTACCCGGCACCGATCCCGACGCTCCGGCGCTCATGCTGATGGGCCACACCGACGTTGTGCCCGTGTCGCCCGACGGCTGGAAGGTCGATCCCTTCGGCGGCGACCTGATCGGCGACGAAGTGTGGGGCCGAGGCGCGGTCGACATGTTGAATGTCACCTCCTCGATGGCCGTCGCGTTTCGTCACATCGCCGACTCCGAAACCCGCTACCCAGGCGACATCGTGTACTTCGGCGTCGCCGACGAAGAGGCCGGTGGAGTCCACGGAGCAAAACCGCTGGTCGACACCCAGTGGGACGCCCTCAAGTGCGACTACGTGCTCACCGAATACGGCGGCTCGCCGCTCATCAACGGCGACGACACGATCGTTCTGCTCACCACCGCCGAGAAGGGCGTGGCCGCCCAGCGACTGACCATCGGTGGCGAACCGGGCCACGGTTCGATGCCCTACCGAACCAACAACGCAATCTCGAAGGCCGCCGAAATCGTGCGGCGCATCGAGGCGTACAACCCGGGTGCCCGCATCGACGAGTTGTTCACCAGCCGAATTAAAGCCCAGAACTTCTCCGCCGACCTCGAGGCAAAGCTGCTCGACCCTGGTCGCATCGAGGAAGCCCTCGCCGAAATGGAACCAACGCTGGCCCGCAACCTGCATTCGTGCTGTCACACCAGCTTCTCCAACAACATCATTCACGGCGGCTCAAAGAGCAACACCATCCCCGACAAGGTCACCCTGGTCGTCGATATCCGAGTGCTGCCGGGCGAAACCAACGACGATGTCCACGCCCATCTGCACGAGGCGATCGGCCCCGAACTGATGGGCTCGGTCGAAATCGAAGCGGTGCACGAGAACGAAGGCCAAGCGTCAGAGTCCGACACAAACACGCCCCTCTGGGGAGCGTTGGTAGACTCGATCCAGATGACTTACCCCGGTGCATCGGTGCTCCCGTCGATGGTCACCGGCGGCACCGACGCCCGGTTCTTCCGTCGGCGCGGCGTGCCGTCGTACGGCGCCGGCCTCTTGAGCTCTCAGATTGGTCTTGGCGAGTTCATGTCGCGCTTTCACGGCCATAACGAGCGAATCGATGTGGAGTCGCTTCGGCTCACCACCAAGCTTTGGCTCGACGTTTGCGACCGGTTGTGGGCGTAACGGGCCGCGCAATTCTTCGGCGATCTGAACACAAGTAAGCCACCGGCGGTCGCTACCCTTTGGTCTGTGACCTCCAACAAACGACGATCGGTTCGACGTTCGGCACGAGGGTTTTTCCTCGCCGCATCTTTGCTTCTGGCCGCATGCGGTGGCAGCCAAGCCACGCCGGGCGGACCAGGTGTCGCCGACGGAGGTGGGGAGTCCGGACTCTCGGCACTGTCCGCACCCACCGTGTCGGGTGGCCAAATCGATTTTGCGTCGCTCGAAGGCCAGGACGCCGTGCTCTGGTTCTGGGCCCCTTGGTGACCAACCTGTGTACGTGAAGCTCCTGCGGTCGCAGAAGTGCAGCAAACATTCGGATCCGAAGTTCTGTTCATCGGGATGCCCGGCCGTTCCGAGGTGCCCGACATGGAAGCGTTCGTCGCCGACTATGGCGTGAGCGGGTTCGAACACGCCATCGATGACACCGGCGATCTCTGGCAAACGTTCGGGATCACCTCCCAACCCAGCTTCGCCTTCATTAACGACAACGGAACCATCGAAACCCACCGGGGCGCGTTAGGCGCCACTGCGTTGGCCGCACGCGTCGAAGCCCTTACGTTGCCCTAACCACGAACACTCGAGCCACGAAGCTTTGTCACCAGAGGGTCAGCTGAGGCTCACCAGGGCCTCATGTTCGACCGCACATACCAGCGAACCGTCCACGGTGAACCGCACGTCTACCACAGCCCGTTCTCCCGATCTGGTCTCGAACCGATCGGTCTCGAACGACTCGATCACCACCTCTGCTCCGGGGCCTACGGCACCAAAGTGACCAATGTTGCTTCGGGTGTGCACCCACGGACCAGCGACCAACTGGGTGGCGAACACCCGGTTGGCGAGGCACGCCCACACGACCGGATGCACCAGTTCCTCACGTTCGTAGAGTTCGAGATCCTCCCCGCCCCGTTTGGCGTAGCCCACCCACTGGTCGTCGAGGGTGAGCACCATCGGGTCGAGTCGTTTGCCCACCGGTTCGCCGACGGGTGGGTTCGTCAGGCGAGGCGCAAGACGGGCGCACACTCGATTCGCCACCGTGGCGACCACCTCGGCCGGCCCGCCAGCCACCTCGACGCGCTCGTCGGCCAGCACCGGCGCCCGAAACCACACCTCAAGACCACCGCTGGTCACCCAGTCGGCACCCCACGCCTCGGCGACTGGTCGAGTCAGGTACGAAAAGATCGTGGTACCGGCGACCACCGCTCCGCCGTACCCGGCCGCCACGCCACCCTCGTCGGTGTGCACCGGATTGTCGGCGTGTTCGACCAGGTTGACCGCATCGATCGACCAACCAGGAAACATGTCGAGTTCGCTCATACCCGCCAACCTAGTGGTTGCCGGGTGCCCCTGATCGGTCGGTAGGTGACCCCAGCCACCCGGCTTTGCCCCAGCGCGAGATGGCGAGGCCGAGTACTGTGAAGACCATGGCGTACGAGACCCCTGAGTACCACCCAGCATTCGAAGAGTACTGCGAGACCATTTTTGAACTGGCCGAAGACGACGTCGAGGTCATTCAAGCCCGCGTCGCCGAGCGCCTCTCGGTGTCGCGCCCTGCCGTCTCGGAAATGATTCGCAAGATGGAAAAGAACGGCCTCGTCCAGGTCGAAGGCGGCGAGATTCAGCTGACCGAAGATGGCCACGGGTTGGCGTCGAAGGTCGTCCGCCGGCATCGCCTCGCCGAGCGCTTCCTTACCGACATGCTCGGCTTGTCGTGGACCCAAGCCCACCATGAAGCCGGCAAGTGGGAACACATCATCTCCTCCGATGTCGAAGCAGCACTGGTTCGGGTTCTCGATGACCCCACCACCTGCCCGCACGGCAACCCCATCCCCGGGTCGAGCTACCAGGCACCCGAGGAAGCGTCGGTGCTTCAAAGTGTCGATACCGGCGACGAATTCACGATCGAACGGATCCCCGAAGAGCTTGAGTTTAGCGACGGCATGCTCGAGTTTCTCGAGTCGTCGTCGATCCTGCCGGGAAACACCGGCACGGTCACCGCTCGATCCCCAGACGGCACCACCACCATCGAAATTGGTGGCTCGACGGTCGGCGTAAGCTCCTTTGCGAGCGCCCGCATCCTGGTCAGCGCCGGAGCAGCCCAGTCCTAACCGGCTCGCCGCTGGTTAACCCAGCACGTAGTACCCGTCGACCAGGGTCAAATTGTTACTGGCGGGCACCGGCTCGTCGCGATCGAGCATGGTCGCCGCAACTTCGCCGACCCACTTTGCGTGTTGGTACTCGTGGTTGATGATGCCCCGCAACATGCCTTGAGCAATCAGCGCTAGCTGAGCAGGGGCCCCGACGTCGCCGCTGTCGATCATGGCGATCGTGCGATGCGTCGTTTCGGCTATCGACGACCGGTAGGCCACAATCTCGGGCAGGGTGGGCAACTCGCCGCGACCCGGTTCGGGAGTCGCCGAATCGAATACCTTGTCGAAGGCCGCATCGAACGTAACTTCGGCCGCCGTGAGGTTGCGAACCATGTAGTGGTTTACCGCCGCCTGATGACCTAGATGCCACGACATCGCACTCGAGTTTTCGTTGGGGCGCCACACCAACTGATCGGGTTCGAGCCCCTCGACGAGCGCCAAGCTAAACGCCTGCGCGGCATCGTATTCGGCGAGTTGATCAGCGAGCGACAGTGAATCCATAACCGCAGTGTTTCAGTTCTGGGCGGCTAGGCGCATTCGGGATGGTCGGCCAGGGCGGCGTTCGTGGCCGCTTCGGCCGCCTCAAAGGTGTCCTCGAGCACCACGATGCCTAGGTCGTTGACCTCGTCGTCAGAAAGGGCATCGACCAAGCACGACGCCACGCCTCGGTCCAGCATGATTCCCAAAGCAAACTCGAGCTGGCCACGCAGTGCGCCGCACCCGGCGATGATTTGGGCGTACTCGTCGTTGGCCACATCGCCCGGGGTTGGCTCGCCCGTGGCGATCACGCCGTTCGAGATGCACTCGACCTGATCGGGAGTCCACGTATAGATACTGGCTTGGGCACTGATCAGCTCTCGGATATCGCCGGCCGCGGGGTTTGGTTCGGCGCTGAGGTCGACATCGTCGCTACCGCGTTCGAGCGCGCCGCCGGCCGATCCCACGTCGCCAGAAATTTCGCCACCGGCATCGGGTTCGGCGACCTCGGCCTCGTCGTTTGTTTCGACCGAGTCGTTGTTGGCTGGCTGGTTGACCGTCGGCTCGGCACTCGATCCACACGCGGCGAGCAACAGCCCAAGGACCGCGAGTGCAGCAACGAGTGGGCGGCGAACGGGGCGATGGGTTGTCGGCATGGGTGTCCTCAACAGGGTGCGCATTGGTTCTTACGTGCCGAACCCAATCGTGCACCGGTGAAGTAGACGATCGTACCCGTCGTACCCCCCGGTCGCGCGATGCAATATGCACCGGTTATCCCACATCACCAACATGTTTGCTTCCCAAGGATGCCGATACTGGAACTCCTCGCGAACCTGCCAGGCATAGAGGTCGTACAGCAGTTCTTTCTCTTCATCGCCGTCGAGTCCTTCCACCCCAATGATGTAGCCGAGCACCGAGTACAACGTCTCGGCGCCCGTTTCGGGATGGGTCCGTATGAACGGATGGGTGCGGGTTGCGTACGCCGACTCGTCGGGCCGGATCTGCATCGATCGCTCGGCAACATCGTCGTCACCGTAGGTCCCATCCGGCGCGTAGCCACCCCGAGCCGAGTGGATTGCGAGCTTGCCGTCGACCCGGTTGCGTAACTCGGCAGGCATGGCGGCGAGGGCGGCTTGCTGATCGGCAAAGAGTGTGTCGCCGCCCGAGGGCGGGATCACCTTTCCGAACAGGCAGGTGCCGTCGGGTGGAAACTCTTGGAACGACCAGTCGGCGTGCCAGTTCTCTGCGAACAGGGGCGAGGTCTCGTCGGCTCGGCGAGCAATCGCGGCGATGTTGGGGTGACCATCGATCGACGCAAAGTAGGGATCGTCGCCGAACGGACCGAAGTACTGGGTGAACCGTTCGAGGTCGTGGTCGGTCATCGCCTGGTCGGGAAACGCCAACACCTTGTGCTCGAGCCACGCGGCTCGAATCTCGGCGACGGTTCGGGGGTCGAGGTCGGTCGTGAGGTCGACCCCACCTACCGTTGCCCCACATGCCTGCCCACTGGGCGAAATCGTAAGTCCAGCCATGCCCGAGTGTAGGTCGCGTAGCAGCCGAAGCCAGGCTGCGACGGTTCCCGGCTAGGCGTTTTGACGAGCGTGCACGTGTTGGGTCCAGGCGTTGCCGTCCCACCATCGCAGCTGGCTTGGGTGCTGCGGGTCCGGGTACCAGCCTTGGGCAACGCTGGCCGGGTTTGTCGCCATCGCTACGGATTGCACAACCGACTCCTGCTCGAGTCGGTGGAGTTCGCCCACCATCTTGAGGTACGCGGGGACATCTCGCAGTCCGGTTTCCTTCCGCTCCATCCGGGCATGCAGTTCCCAGAACCGGTGGTCGGCCGGAAGGTGTTTGCGGGCCAACGCAACGGGGTCCTCGACCGTCGGGGCGACCTTGCCTCGGCGGGCAAACTCCTCAACCCGTTCACTCTCGACCAACGCATCGGACCGCTTCTTTTCCTCTTTGGTCAAGGTCTCGGTCGTACCCAGTTGGAAGTAGCGGCGGCGGTACTCCTTGCCGGTGAACTCCGACGGGTCTCCTCCAGCCGCCAACTTCTCGGCGCGGTCGGCTCGCAAACCGAGTTCGGCCGCGATCTCATCGGCGCTCGAATAGGTTCGGGACTTTTCGCCTTCGCCCGCGGTGGTACGTGACTGCACTCGTTTCGGCAAGACCAGAAACGGACTCGCCGTAACGAAGAAGTTCCCTACCTGCAACTTGTGGGCTGCCGCAGCGGCGGGTCGCAGGTCTCGAAGAGCCGTTGCCAACGCGGCCGGATTACGCGACGCCTGGACGGCCGCGACATCAGCGCAAAGATCGCGGGTCGTCTCGACCCAACGGGGCAAGAAGATCAGGGCGATGGCAAGAAAGGCCACAAACGGCGAAACCACAAATCCGACGACCGCCCCAAAGATGGTGAAGCCCCAGGCGTACTCGGCCTTGGTAGCTAGCCGGCACCATTTGTCTTCGAGTCCGGCGAACTGAGCGGCGACCAGCGCTTGCAGTTCAGCCCGATCGAGTAACTCGACCGCACCGGTGGTGGCCATAACGACCACCCCGGATTCAGTAGGGAACGCACCAACGTTGGGGATATCGGAGTCGTGCACCAACACACTTCCCGGAAGGTGCCCGGTGGCGATCGCCATCTCTTCGGCCACGTTGGCCAGCCGACCGGTCGCTGGTTTGGCGGCCAACGTTGCCAGATGGTGTTCACCGATCTTGGTCAGCGGAATCAACGCTTGGAATGCTGCGCTTGCGGCCGCCGCGAGAACGGTCTTGGCCACGAGCGGTATCTCCCGAATTCCGCTGATCTCCCAGGCGGTCAACATAGCAACCATCGCCAGAAAGAAGCCAAGAAACCAGGTGAGCGCGACGGCCCGCATAGCATGGTGTTTCGCTGTCTCGGCAAAAGCGTCGTGACCCATAGAGTCGGTATCGGCACGAGGCGTGGCCAACCTGACCATCAGGCAGTGGCCTTTATGATTGGGTCACGTTGAAGCGCGGCCCCCAGCGTCACCAGGGCCATACTGAAGCCATGGCGCTCGAGACGGCCGACCGGTACCCCGAAGTGTGCCCTCACACGATCGACCGCACCCCGATGCGCATGCAGTGGCAAGACCTCACGATGTTGCATTGGCGGTACCCACCCGACCAGGTTTAGCGCCTGCTTCCACCGGGCCTTACGGTCGAGACCTTCGATGGGTCGGCCTGGGTTGGGCTGGTGCCGTTTCAGATGCGGGTCGACGTGCCGTTTTTGCCCACCATGGCCCGAATTTTGCACTTTCCCGAGACCAACGTTCGCACCTACGTGCGAGGCGAATCGGGCGAACCCGGTGTGTACTTTTGGTCGCTGGAAGCGTCGGCGCTCGTTTCGGTCCTCACCGCCCGCCTGACCTACCAGGTGCCGTACTTCTGGGCGGCGATGACCATCGATCGCGACGGCCCCGTCCGGCGATATCGCTCCGAGCGGTACTGGCCGAAACCCAAGGGGGCGTCGTCGGATGTAGAGGTGACGATCGGCGCGCCGTTCGGGCCAGACGAGGCGACCGATCTCGATCGATTTCTCACCGCTCGGTGGGCGCTTTATGGCGACCTGGGTCCGTGGCTCACCTACGCGACCATGTTTCACGAGCCATGGCCGCTGCACCACGCCACCGTCGAACGCTGCGATGACCAACTGGTTCAGGCGGCCGGGCTCGCTCGACCCACCGGCGACCCGCTGGTGCACTACTCCCCCGGCGTGAGCGTTCGATGTGGTTGGCCCTCGATCTCGCGATCTAGGGCTCGATGATCGCGTAGAACATCTTGAAGTGGGTGAGCAGCTCCCACAAGGCCGTCACCTTTGCCTGATCCCCGTCGACCGATGCATCGCCAGCTTCGATCGCCATGGCGAGTGTGTCGCCGGCCGAAACCAAGGCGTTGAGTACTTCGCGCTCGGCGCTCACGGTGGCCACCGGGTTCGCCGGTGTTCGGCCGGCCCTGGCATGCAGCGTTCCGTTCGAGATCGAAACACCCACCGATTCGTCGGTGTCGGTTACCGACCAAACAAAGTCGAAATCACCCGCGTCGGCGGCCGCAACACCATCGAGGCGCACAGCGAGATAGTCAAAGATCTGGTGCAAGGTCATCCCACGTACCGCGTCGAGAAGCGGGCGGGCGATCACCGGGAAGTCGAGGGTGCCGGTGCGCAACTCTTGCGCACCGGTGAGGTAGACGTCGCGCCACGGGCCAGCTTCGGCTTGGTAACCCAACTGCTCAAACGCGGCGGCCTGAAGATCGCGGGCTGGCTGATTGGTCGGGTCGGCGAACACGGCGTGGCGCATCACTTGGGCTACCCAGCGATAGTCGCCGTCGTCGTAGCTGCGCTGCGCGTTGGCGAGTAGGTTGTCCATTCCGCCCATGAACTCGACGTACCGTTCGGCCGACTGCTCGGGCGGGTACGGGTTGAGGCTCGACGGGTGGCCGTCGTAGAACCCGAGGTACCGCTGGTACACGGCTCGAACGTTATGGCTGACCGTGCCGTAGTAGCCGTGGCAACTCCATTCGGCCCATAACCCCGGTGGCAGCTCGATCAGGTCGGCGACCTCGTCGGGAGTGTGGCCCAGGTTGACCATTCGCATCGTTTCGTCGTGCAGCCAGCGGTACAGATCGCGTTGCTTGGTGAGGTAGTCGATGACCTCTTCGCGGCCCCAGTGCGGCCAACTGTGGCTGGCGAAACAGGCCTCGACCTCGTCGCCGTAGCGGTCGATCGCTTCTTCGATGTAACGACTCCACGCCAACGCGTCGCGCACCACCGCACCGCGAAGGGTGAGCACGTTGTGCATCGTTCCGGTGCAGTTCTCGGCCAGACACAGCAGCTTGAAATCGGGGAAGTAGAAGTGCATCTCGGCCGGCGCTTCGGTGTCGGGCGTGAGCTGGAACTCAAACCGAACGCCATCGAGCGTTAGCTCTTGGCCGGTGTGGGTGATATCGACGGTCGGGGCAAGCATGGTGATCTGCCCGACCGGGACGCCTTTGCCGAGGCCTTGGTCGACGTGACCGCGTTCGTCCCACGGCAACAGCATCCCGAACTGGTACATGGCCCGGCGACCCATGGCAGGGCCCGCCGCAACGTTCTCGGCCACCGCAGCATGCAAAAACCCTTCGGGGGCCACGACCGGAATCTTGCCGGCCTCGACATCGGCCCGGTCGACCATGCCAAGGGCTCCGCCGTAGTGATCGACGTGCGAGTGGGTAAATACCAGGGCGGTGACTGGCAGATCTTCGAGGTGCTCTTGCACGAGTTCAAGGGCCGACCGACCGGTTTCGATCGTGGTGAGCGGATCGATGACGACCCACCCTTCGGTGCCTCGGATAAAGGTGGTGCACGACGTGTCGTGGGACCGCACTTGATAGAAGCCGGGGATGATCTCGAACAGTCCGTGTTCGCCGTTGAGCTTCGCCTGGCGCCACAACGATGCGTTGACCGTTTCGGGGGCATCGCCGTGCACAAAGTCCCACCGGCTGGTATCCCAGGAAATTGGCAGCAGCGCCGCCGCTCCCCCGCTGTTCTCGTTGGCGATCTCGGTGGCCTCCCGCTTGGCGATAAAGCCCCGCTGAGCTCGCTCGAAATCGGCAGGGTCGTCGGGTGGCAACATCGCCGCGAACGCCTCTTGGGCGGCGATCGTGTGGGCGGTTGCCGGATTCCGGCCCTGGTCATCGGGAGTGTCGCTCATGGCCCCCGAACGTAACCAACCAACGAACTGGGGAGGAAACCGGTACGCCCAGGTACGAGTTTCTCCCCAGTTCGGGGCTATTTGCCGGTTAGGGCTGCTACTACAGGGGCGAACGCGTTGGGGTCGTCGCCCGGCTGAACCACGACATAGTTAAAGCCCCAACGTTCGCGGCGTTCGGTGAGGGTTTCGACAATCTGGTCGACCGTGCCCGCCAACAGCAGCGGGCTATCGGCGATCTGGTCGGGGTCGGCGCCAAACAGTTCGGCCATGCCGGCCAGGGTGCCTTCTCGATCCTCGGTAACCACCGTACCCATCGTCAACGAACTGATCTCGAGCGACTCGGCGCGGTCGCCCGCCGCCTCGTCGATCCGTGCGACCTTGGCGTCGAACGACGCGGGCATCGAGTCGGCCACGGCGTCGGGACCAACCTCGCCCGCCTTGAGGTTGGCGGTAATGCCCACGATGTCGGCATTGCGAGCCGCAACCCCGAGCATTCGGGGCCCGCCGCCGCCGATCATAATCTTGGGACCACCCGGGGTGTGCGGCACTGGACCGGCGGTGTAGTCGGAGATGTTGTAGTGCTCGCCGGCGAAATCGAACTCCTCGCCGGTCCAGCACTTACGAATAACTTCCAGGCTCTCTTGCAGCCGCTCGATCCGGATACCGGGCCGGTCGTACTCCATGCCAGCCTGCACGTAGTCGGTCCGCATCCAGCCCGCACCGATTCCGAACTCGACCCGCCCCTCGGCGATCTGGTCGAGGGTCGCCATCTCTTTGGCCATGATGACCGGATGCCGGTAATCGTTACCGAAAACCAGGGCCCCCACCTTGAGCGTAGTGGTGACCGCGGCCGCTGCGCTGAGCGAGGTCATTGGACCGAACTGGTCGGTGAAGTGATCGGGCATCAACAACGACGAGTACCCCTGGTCTTCGACGATGCGTGCCGTGTCGAGCCAGGTACGCCCCGGGAAGGGGCCGTGAAGTTGCAGACCGAATCGAAAAGGATGCGCTTTGGAAACCATGGGCCGACACTACCGACGATTGGCCGTTGCTACCCGTTCGCGTCGCCGTTCTGCGAAGCCGCCTCACGAAGAACGACGAGTCGATCTGACCCTCGCAGGGCATCGAGGTCGACCTCGTCGGGGCGAAGGCGCCGGCCATCACGGGTCACCGATATCAGCGTGACGCCGTTGGGTACCGCATTCGATTCGCCCGTCGGAGACATGACCGCGAGTTCGAGGCCCGTACCGGCGTCGAGAATATCGTCGAGGACCCGAGCGGCGCTCGGGGCATAGGTACCCAACCCCAGCATCTGTCCGAGGCTGGCGGTGGCATCGATAACCTCATTAGCGCCACCTTGTCGGAGCAGATGAAGGTTTTCGCGTTCGCGGCCACCGGCGACAATATGCACATCGGGGTTGAGCTCGCGGGCGGTGAGGGTCACCAAGACCGCCGTGTCATCGCGGTTCGGCACAACCACCACCGCTTTGGCGGTGTCGATGCCGATTTGTTGCAGCACTGCGGTCTGGCTCGCATCGCCGACGACTCCAACGATTCCGAGCCTGGTCGCCAACTCGATCGATGCCTCTTCGACGTCGACAACGGCGATCTGCTCCGGGGTGACACCCCGGCTAAAGAGATCGTTGGCAACTGCCTGGCCGGTGGAACCGAACCCACAGATGATGTAGTGGTCTTTCACGCTTTTCCTCCAGCGACGGGTAAGAAGAAGTTGTCGAGACTGGTCGGTGAGCACCTCGACCGTCGTGCTCACCACCAGGATCAAGAACATGACGCGGGCCGGTGTTATCAGCACCGTGGTGGCGAGCCGTGAGCTATCGCTCACCGCGCTGATGTCGCCATAACCCGTAGTCGTGACGGTCACCGAGGCGTAGTAAAGGGCATCGAGGAACCCGATCGGATCGCCGGTGACGTCGGTGTAGCCGTCGCGACCGAGGCGAACGACCAATGCAACAAAGAACACCAGTCCTAACGCCATCCCAATACGACGCATGATCTGCGCAAAAGGCGAGAACTCGCGACGGGGCATACGAACCCGGTCGACGACGTTGGGGGTGATCCGCTGCATCCCTGTGATCGTAGAGCCTGTTCATCGCCGCCAAAGCGACCCCGCGGGGCGACGCCACTTCACGACATGGCGTTCGCACGGTAGGTTGCGCAAATGCAGACTGCGACCGAGATCATAGAGACCACCTCCGACGGCGAACCGATGGCGGTTGTCGTGTGCGAACCAACCGAAGGCGAACACCCGACGGTCATGATGTTCATGGATGCACCGGGGGTCCGAACGGCCACCCGCACCTTCGCGGAAAGACTGGCCGGCGAGGGCTACCGTGTCCTGTTGCCCGACCTCTACCACCGCAAGGGTCGTCTGCTGCACTTTGAGCCCGACGCAGTGGCCGCCAACCCCGACCTTCGTAACGACCTGTGGGCGCTACTCGGTTCGCTCACCGACGACGGCATCCAGGCCGATGCCGATGCGGCACTCGCCGCCGCGGGCGACGATGGATCTTCTCCCCTCGCCACAATCGGCTTTTGTCTCGGCGCCCGGGCGATCTATCGGTACATGATGCGCATGCCCGAACGGGTCGTAGCTGGCGCCACCTGGCATCCGTCATTCCTCGCCGACGACGAACCCGACTCGCCCCACCTGACGGCGGGCGGGATCACCCAGCCGATGTACATCGGAATCGGCGATGCCGACCAGGTGCAGTCGATCGCCCTTCATCAACGGTTCTTCGACGCGGTCGAACCCCTCCCCCACGTCGAGGTCGAGATCTTCCCGGGCGCCGACCACGGGTTCAGCTGGCCCGACGCACCGTCCTATAACGAGAACGCGGCGACTACCAGTTGGGGAAAAACGACCGCGCTGTTTGCGTCGGCGTTTGTTCGCTAGTCGCCATACTCCAACGGCAGCAGGCGCAGGTCGGACGTAAAGCTCTTTCGAAGACCGATCACCACGGTGGCGACCACCGAGATGGCGACCGAACCGAGCACCAGATACATCACGATGATCTGCACCAACACCGCGTCGACCGGATCGGCGCCGGCGAGCAACAGCCCGGTCATGGCCCCGGGCAGAGCGATCAATCCAACCACGTTGGTCCGTTCGATCTGCGGGATAAGCGCCGTCCGAGCGATCTCGGCCCCGGCAACTCGAGTAACGCCGCCGACATCGAAGCCCAGCGCCAACAGCGCTTCGATCTTGCCCGCCTCATCACGGAGCGACTTCACCAACTGTTTCGCCCCAAGAACGATGCTGGGCAAGGTGTTGCCGATCGTGATTCCGGCGATCACGACCACGGTGACCGGTTCGTAGTCGAGTACCGCCAACCCAAAGATCACGGCTAGACAGGTGGCGGTCGACAACACGAGCGCGCCGACCCAACCGCCGGGAATCTGCGACGCTCGACGGCGGGCCACCACCGACGTGATAGCCACCATGGCAACCACCCAGGCCCAGGCCCACCAGATCGCTTGCGGCGAGGTGAGAATTCCCTTTAGGAGCAGGCCGACGATACTCAGTTGCACCCCGGCCCGGGCGGCCGCGACGACTAGCCGACGGGTAATCCCGAGCCGCATCCACCAGCCGAGGGCGGCGGCGATCGCGACCAAAACGAGCGAGGCGGCTACCGCCCAGAGGTTTACCGACTCGATCAACATCGAACGCTGCCCTACGGGGCGAGCGCCTCAAATGCTTCCCAATGCGGCACGCCGGTCGACCCATCGGGGTGCAGAGGCTGGATGCACACGTGGGAGGCCCCGGCCTCGTAGTGCTCATCGATCCGAGCTTGGATGGCGTCGCGGTCGCCCCACGCCACCACCGCGTCGACAAATCGCGGAGCTCGCTGATCGATCTCGTCGTCGGTGAACCCGAGCCGCTTCCAGTTGTTTCGATAGTTGGGCAACGTGTCGTACATCTTGAGCGCAACATCGGCGGCCAGGTGGGCGGCGCTCTGATCGGTGGTGAGCACCACCTTTTGTTCAACGCACAGAAGCTTGTCGGGGCCCAAGATCCCGCGGGCGGTCGCCGTGTGGTCAGGGGTTGTCCAGTACGGATGAGCACCATCGGTGCTTTCGGCTGCGAGCTCGAGCATCTTCGGTCCGAGGGCCGCAATCACCCGAAGAGGCGCCACCGCCGGTGGCGGCGCAACGTACATCGCCTGATCCATGGCGGCGAGGTACTCGCGCATGGTGGTCAGCGGCTTGGAGTAGTCGAGCCCGCGCAGGTCGGCGACCATCGGGCGATGGGACACGCCCATGCCGAGCAGGAACCGGTCGCCGCTTTGCTCGGCAAGCGTGTCGGCCGACTGCTTCATAAAACCTGGGTGGCGATGGAAGATGCTGGCGATGCCGGTGGCGAAACTCAGCGTCGAGGTCTGGCTGGTCAGCCAGGCAATGTGGGCCATGGGGTCTCGACCCAAGGTCTCAGGAAGCCAAAGGGTCGAGTAGCCGAGCTGCTCGATACGTTGGGCAAACGCCGCGGCGTCGGCCGCCGACATGGTCTCGGTGAAGGACCAGATGCCGGTGGTCGCCAGGCGGTCACGAAATGGAGTCGATGCTGTTGTCACAGCCGTAACCTAGTAATCCATGACCGAAGAAGTCGATCCCATCGATCCAACCGACGGCGAGTTAGCCAGCGGTTGGCAGCCTTACGTCGATGCCCTCCCCGCGCCGGAGGTGCCGTGGCCTCCGTCAGGCCGCATCGTGGTGGTGGCTCCTCACCCCGACGACGAGATCCTCCCTACCGGCGCCACGCTCGCCGCAGCGTCCGACGCCGGGGCGTCGATCACCGTGGTTGCGGTGACCGACGGCGATGCGTCGCACCCGCACCTAACCGACGACGAGATTCCTCACCTGGTTGCCCGGCGCACCGCGGAGTCCGAGGCGGCGTACCTCGCCGCGGACATCTATGTCGACCGTGTCCGACTCCAACTACCCGATGGCGACGTCGCCAGTCACCGGGCCGCCCTCGCTTCAGAACTGCCGTCGCTGTTGGCCCACACCGACCATGTCATCGCCCCGCTCGGCGACGACGGCCACCCCGATCATGATGTTGTTGGCCAGGTGGTCAGCGATCTTGTCGATCGACGTGAGCAGAGTCTGCACTTTGTGCCGATCTGGTCGTGGAATTGGCGACCGGTGAGCGGCGACCACTTTCCCGCCGGGTTCGCCTACTCGTTCGAGTCCGAACTACTCGATCGCAAGCGGGCGGCGATCGCTTGTTACGACAGCCAAGTCAACGACATACTGCCCGGCGGACGACCCGGGTTGCCGACGAGTTTTCTCGCTCACTTCGACCGGCGGGTCGAAGTGTTCTTTCCGGGCTAGCTGCCCAAGTCGCTCATGTTTTCGTGGTCGACCAGTCGACACGACATTTGCGAAACGTGGTGATACACGACGGCGTGATCGACGCCGTAATACTCGGCGGCCGCATCGACGCGATCGCGCGAAGCCTCCCAACCGTTCTCGAGAGCCTGGATTGCCGCGACCTGACCATGCACAACGGGGTCGGTTGGCTCGAGTGCCAAACTCTCCGACAAGAACCCAACCATCTGAGCGGTGAGCGGCGTCTGCCGGGCGAGTTCGACCCCCCAGTCGTCGGTGGCGGCCAAATAGACCAGGGCCCGCCACAGCGGATGGCGATGGTGCGCCAGCAACGGCAGCGGAAAATCGAGACCCCGCGACGACGTCCGGCCCTCGTGGCGCACCGCCTCGGCGATCAAGTGTTCTTTCGAATCGAAGTAGTGATGGATCTGGCCATGGTTTACCCCCGCAAGCGCGGCGATGTCCTTGTTGGTCAAGGCGCTAACCGGGCGGTCGACCAGCAACGAGATCGTTGCTTCGATCAGGTGTCGCGAGACTTCGTCGCGACCTCGCGGTGGCAGTTCTGGACCATCGGAGGGTTGAAGCTCGACGGCTGGCGCTGGCATCGTCCGCACCGGTTTGGCCCCACGAATATCGGCCGAAGGGTCGAGGATCCGCACGGACCGCGCCGCGAGCTGTCCGGCCAACGCATCGCGGTCGACACCAAATGGCTTGAGCGCTTCGACGATCATGTCCTCGTAGATCCACCACCCGATCGACATCGACTCCACGGCCGCCACCTCGGCGATCACTACCGCATCGTTTGCGTCTCGGCTCGTCGCCCCGGCGTGACGGTCGATCAACTGCACGAGCACCTTCGGCACCTGGGTGGCATCGTCGGTCGACCAACCAATGGTGGTTGCGAGGTGGGCTATCGTCCGCCAAATTTCGGGGCGCTCGTGGGCCTGAATCGGTACGAGGTCCGAATCGACGCGGCTGAAGTGGTCGGCCCTTTTCAGGCGAGCCTGGAGCGCCTCGGCCATGAGATGATCCTTGGACCCGAACAGGTGGTGGATCTGGCCGTGGTTGACGCCCGCTCGCTCGGCGATCTGTTTGGCGGTCACCTCATCGGGGCGCCGATCCGAAACTTCGTCGACCGCCGCATCAACCAAGAGTCGGCGAACCGCGTCGGGGCCTCGATCTTGAATTGGCTCGGGGACTACCACGCTCTTGAGCTGCTCCTTGTCCTTCGCATCGTAATCGAACAACCAATTTCGGGGCCACAGAAACGGGCCCCTATCCGGGCACAACCTTCTCGGGTACCGGCCGAATCATCGAGGCGGCGATTCCGGCACCGATGGCGATAATCCCGGCCGCCAAGAAGGCGGCGTTGTAGTCGCCGAAACCATCGCGTGCCGCCCCGGCGGCCCAGGCTGCTCCTGCCGCCCCAACCTGGTGGGCGGCGAAGACCCAGCCGTACACCAGGCCGGCATTGCGGTTGCCGAACAGGTCGGCACACAGCGCGATCGTCGGCGGTACCGTCGCGATGTAGTCGAGTCCGAACAACACCGAAAACAGCCCGATGCTGAGGTTGTCGTGAATCAACGGCAGGAACAAAAGGCTGACACCGCGGAATCCGTAATACGCCAGCAGAAGCTTGCGGGGGTCATACCGGTCGGTGAGCCACCCTGACCCAATCGTGCCGATGAAGTTGAACACGCCCATCACCGCCAACCAGTTGGCGGCGGTCACCTGAGTGAAGCCGTGGTCGGCGGCATGGGAGATGAAATGTTGGCCAACCAACCCGTTCGAGGTCGCCCCACACACAAAGAACGTTGTCACCAGCAACCAGAATTCAGGGCGTCGTACCGCCCTGCTCATCACCCCTGCCTCGGGGGCGAGCGATGACTCGGTCTCGCCCGCGACCGCGCCCAGGGGCACCAGGTCGAGTTCGGCCGGACTGTCGCGCAGCCACAAGAACGCGGGCACCAAAAGCACCGCACTTAGCACCGCCACCAGACCGAGGGCGGTTCGCCAACTGGTCTCGACCCCCACCTTGGTGAGTAACGGGAAAAAGATCAGCTGGCCGGCGCTCACGCTGGCGCCGAATATGCCCAACACCAGACCTCGCCGAGCGACGAACCAACGGGTCGCCACCACCGCCCCGAGCACGCTCGCGACCAATCCGGCGCCGAGGCCAGCGAAGAAGCCAAAGAAGAGGTGCAGAAGTCCCAGCGACTGGACCTGCGAGGCGACCACCATCGAAACGGTGGTGACCACGATGCTGACCAAGGTCACCCGGCGCGGCCCGAGCCGGCCCATCAGCGCACCAGCGAATGGGCCACCCGCGCCGTAGACCAACAGGCCGATCGCCGCCGAGATCGACAACGATGTCTTCGACCAACCAGTGTCGAGCTCCATCTCGACAAGCAGGGCCCCGGGGGCCGAACGCGAGCCGGCGGTAATCAGCAACACCAGGGCGGTAACGCCCACGATGTACCAACCGGGGTACACCCGAGATGCCCGTGCCTTCACGGGGCGATGTTAACGACAATCGCCCACCCGAGGGATTCGGGTGGGCGATCGCATGGGACGTTGGGTTGGGGTTAGCCGACCTTGAGCGGCGCCTCAAGGCGAATGGTCTCGGGCCCGGTCGTCGTTACGACGATGGTGCACTTCCCGCGCTTTCCGGTGCAGTCGAAGCCGTCGATCTCGGCGCCCACGGTGACTTTCTTGCGCAGGTTTGCTTTGCGCAGCTTGGCCTTGTGGATCTGCGTGCAGCCGTCGGTACCGGCCACGCACTGCCATACGACATACGACGTCGCCTCTGGCATGTTGCGGAGCGTCACCCGAACCTTGGCCTCCGGAGCGACCTTCTTGCGGGGCACCTTGATGGTTGGTTCTGGGGTTTCACCCGACGGGTGGAAGCGAATGCGAACCCGCTTGCCGATCAGGCGTTCGCCGTCGTCGCCTCGGACCTCAAGGTCGCAGCGCACGGCGCCACAGTCGACCCGTGCGCCGTTGCGGTACATGTAACGACGAACCTCGGCGGTCAGGGTTTGGGTCGTTGCCCGGTTGGCTTTGGCGATGTTGCTCGAGGTGGTGTTTGCCGGTTCGCAGAATCGCTTCTGCCCCTTGGGCTTGGCGCACTGGACGATCGTCAGGTCGGTGGTCGAGGAGGTGACCTGAACCTGAACCGCTTCACCGTTGCGCAGGTCCTTGCGGGATCCCCACTTCAGAACGTCTTTGACCACGCCGGGGGTGAAGGTGAGGTTCCACCGGGCTTCGTAGGCGCCGATGCGCAGATAGCAACGTTGGCCACTGGCGGCGCAGTCGTAGGTCTGGCCGAACACGTCGATCGAATCGGGAACCTCGAACGAAACCGTCTCGCTCGGAGCGATGGACGCCAGGCCCGTACAGGCGTCCCAGTCGATGTCGCTCTCGGGGCAGATCGTGATGGTGTTGTCGACGTCGCGGGTGCTCGGACGATACGCGTTGGCGGTTGCCGTTACGGTGTCGCCAGCCGACAGGCTGCTGAGCGGCTCGGCGAACATGTTGGCCATCGGGTAGTCGTCGAGGAAGTCGATGCCCTGGACGAACCGGTTGTCGTCGTCCTCATAGATCACGACACAGTCGATCGCCGCGCAATCCGACCGCACGTCGCCAACAAAGAGCTCGCGGCGCGCCTCAAAGGTTCCACGGATTTTGCCGTTGGCGTCGGTGGTGCCTTCGCCGAGCAGCACACAGTCGGTTTCGGCAATCGATGGACACTGGGTGAGCGCGAAGTCGGTTTCGGCGGCGAGCCCGGAGGTTTCAAAGCCAAGTTCGCTGCGATGGATCAGCTGGTTCGCTTTGCGAATGCGCAACGTGGCATCGCCATCTTGGGCAGCAGCGGGTGCAGGCATGACAACCACGGTTGCGATAACCGCCAGCACGACCGCCAATGTGGTGACCACTAGTTGGCGTCGCGAGTCACGTCGGGGAGTAGACATTTTGACCTCGTAAAGAAACGTTAGTTAATGAAACTGACCCATAGAGTACGAAATATCTCACTAAACGCAAATCTTTCACCACTCTGTGCGTTTACTGCGAACAGCGATAACCGACCGCCGACCGCCAAAACCGCAACCGACGTGGCGAAACAGCGTTCGCCACGTCGGTAACCCCCCAAGCTAGGTGCCGGGGCACACAGGGTGCGTTCTGTCTAGAACTGGTTCATGGTGTTGTCTTCACCCTCGGCCTTGAGCGCCTGATCACCGGAGAAGTACTCCTTGTGGTCGTCGCCAATGCTCGAGCCAGCCATGTCCTGGTGCTTCACCGTGGCGATGCCCTGGCGAATTTCCTGACGCTGGACGCCAGCCACGTAGGCCAACATGCCTTCCTTGCCGAAGTACCCCTTGGCCAAGTTGTCGGTCGACAGCGCAGCGGTGTGGTAGGTGGGCAAGGTGATGAGGTGATGGAAGATGCCAGCGTCACGAGCGGCATCGGCCTGGAACGACTGCACGAGTGCGTCGGCCTCAACCGACAACGGCGTGCCGTCGAACCGGGCGTTCATGAGGTCGTCGCGTTCGTACTCGCCCATGTCCTTACCCTCTTCGGTCCAGGCATCGAAGACCTGTTGACGGAAGTTGAGCGTCCAGTTGAACGACGGCGAGTTGTTGTAGACCAGCTTGGCGTTCGGGACGACTTCACGGATCCGGTCAACCATGCCTTTGATCTGGCCAATGTGCGGCTTCTCGGTTTCGATCCACAGCAGGTCGGCGCCGTTCTGGAGGCTGGTGATGCAGTCGAGGACTACCCGATCTTCGCCGGTGTCGTCTTTGAACTTGTACAGACCGTTGGGCATCCGGATCGGCTTCATGAGCTTGCCGTCGCGCTTGATCATGACGTGGTCTTCCTGCACGTCGTCGAGCGATACCTCTTCAAGGTCGAGGTACGACATGTACTGGCTCGGCAGGTCGCCGGCTTCGCCGACAACGGGGAGCTTCTGGGTGAGGCCGGCGCCCAACGAGTCGGTACGGGCGACGATGACACCATCGTCGACGCCGAGCTCGAGGAAGGCGTAGCGGACAGCATTGATCTTGGCGAGGAAGTCGGCGTGGGGCACGGTGACCTTGCCGTCCTGGTGGCCGCACTGCTTGGCGTCAGATACCTGGTTCTCGATCTGGATGCAGCAAGCTCCAGCTTCGATCATTTGCTTGGCGAGCAGGTAGGTGGCTTCTTCGTTGCCGAAGCCGGCGTCGATGTCGGCGATAATCGGAACGATGTGGGTTTCGAAGTTGTCGATCGCTTCGATGGCGGCCTTCTCGGCGGCGGCGTCTCCGGAGCCCTTGGCGGCGTCGAGATCGCGGTACAGGTGGTTGAGCTCTCGAGCATCGGCCTGCTTGAGGAAGGTGTACAGCTCGGCGATGAGTTCGGGAACCGCAGTCTTTTCGTGCATCGACTGGTCGGGAAGTGGACCAAACTCCGAACGCAAAGCGGCGACCATCCAGCCCGAAAGGTAGAGGTAGGTCTTGTCGGTGCTGCCCTGGTGCTTCTTCACCGAGATCATCTTTTGCTGGCCAACAAAGCCGTGCCAGACACCGAGGCTCTGGGTGTACGACGCCGAATCGGCTTCGTAGTCGGCGATGTCTTTGCGCATGATTGCGGCGGTGTACTTGGCAATATCGAGACCGGTGCGGAACCGGTTCTGAAGCTTCATCCGGGCGGCCGATTCGGCGCTGATGGCACTCCATTGGCTGCCCTGGCTGTCGCGCAGTGCGGCGTAGGACTCGATTTCGGACATGTAGCTGCTCATGTTCGATGTTCTTTCTTCGTGAAGGGGATTTGGGGATTTTGGTGGGCCCGAAGGCCGCCGCCCTGCGGACAAGTTACATACAAGTCGTCCGGGGCAAGGACAACTATGAGGGATATTGGGTCGATTCGCCACCCCGAAACCGGGAAAACTTCGCCGATCTTTTCCACAATGGCGAAAGATTGGGCGTTTTTCTGTTTGCGGGGTGTGCCGGATGGCCCACGTTCGTCACTTGTATCCAACAAGTCTGGCTCGGTCCTTGCGGCCCGCACATCCCCCAACGCTGGTCGAGGTGCGCCCGCACCGTACCCTTAGGGGTCCCCTCCCTTGTTTGGACCTTGTTATGGCCTCGTCTGTTTCGCCTGTGGCGGATTCTGAAAACTCCGAACCGTCGCCCGCGCCCGGCTTTGACAACCTCGGGTTGTGCGATGAACTCGTCGAGACCCTCGCCAACCTGGGCTACGAACAGCCCACCCCAATCCAGGCCGAAGCCATCCCGCATTTGCTCGACGGGGTCGACATGTTGGGCCAAGCAGCAACCGGGACCGGCAAGACGGCAGCGTTCTCGTTGCCCGTCCTCGACCAGATTGGTTCGGGAGCCAAGGCCGTGCCGACCGCACTGGTGGTCGTACCCACTCGCGAACTCGCAATGCAGGTCAGCGAGGCCATGCGCGACTACGGCAAAGCACTCGGCATCAAGGTTGCGCCGGTATACGGCGGCCAGCCGATCTATCAGCAACTCAAGGCGCTCAGCCGCGGCGTGCACGTCGTGGTCGGAACGCCCGGCCGAATCATCGATCACATCAAACGTGGATCGCTCGAGCTCGATCGCATCGCCACCGTGGTGCTCGACGAAGCCGACGAGATGCTCGACATGGGGTTCACCGAAGACATCGAAACAATCCTGGAGAACACCCCCGACGAGCGCCAGACAGTTTTGTTCTCGGCCACCATGCCGCCCCGGATCAACGCGATCGCCAAACGGCACCAGACGGACCCGGTGCGCATCCAGATCAAACGCGACCCGAACGACGACAACCGGGCACTGATCGAACAACGGGTGTACATCATCAAGCGTCACCAAAAGGCGGCGGCGCTCGGTCGGATCCTCGACGTGGAGTCGCCGGTCTCGACGATCGTGTTCTGTGGAACCCGCATCGAGGTCGACAAGCTCACCGAAACCATGAACAGCCGCGGGTACCGGGCCGAGGCACTGCATGGCGGCATGGACCAACAACAACGCGACCGGGTGATGGGTCGCCTCCGCGAAGGCACCGCCGACCTGCTGGTCGCTACCGACGTCGCCGCCCGCGGTCTCGATGTCGACACCTTGACCCACGTTGTCAATTACGACGTTCCGTCGGCACCGGAAAGTTATGTGCACCGCATCGGTCGGGTTGGCCGAGCCGGCCGAACCGGCGTCGCCATCACGCTGGCCGACCCTCGCCAGCGACGCTTGCTCGGCAACATCGAGCGACTCACCAAACAGAAGTTCTCCTTCAGCACGGTACCGTCGGTCGCCGACCTTCGTGCTCGCCAGGCGGAGAAAACGGTTGAACTGATTCGCGAGGCGCTCGCCGCCGACGACCTCGACGACTTCAACCCGGTACTGCACGGCCTGGCCGGAGTCGACAGCGATCGCAACATCGCGTTGGCGGCAATCAAGATCGCTACCGAGGCCCGCGGCGCAGCCAACAACCCCGGCGACGATGTCGAGATCGCCGACGCCTCGGAGCGCTTCGCCGAAGACCGTGGCGGACACCACCGCGACAAGGGCCGAGGCAAGGGTCGGTTCGACAAGAACAAGCGGGGCAACAAGACCAACGGTAACGCCAAGTTCACCAGCAAAGACTCGGGGTTCGTGTACGTATCGCTGGGCCGAAAGTCGGGAATCCGACCGGGCGACCTCGTCGGAGCAATCGCCAACGAGACCGGACTCACCGGTAACCAGATCGGCCCGATCAGGATCTCGGACCGGTTTGCGGTGGTCGGGGTGCCTGACGATGCGGTCGATTCGGTCATCAAAACCCTCAATCAGACCACGATCAAGGGCAAGAAGGCCAAGACTCGTCGCTACGTCGACTAGCCGCTCTCGATACGCGCCCGCCGATACGGGGGCGCGCTACTGGACGAGGAGTTCGCCCGCCAGATCCAGCACCAATACCTGGTCGCGTCCGCTCGCCTTTGCTTCCAGCAACGCTCGGTCGGCCTCGGCCAACAGGTCGGTGTGGTTTGAGGCGCCGACCGCGGTCGCCACACCGAAACTGGCGGTCACCACAATTTCGCCGATCGAGGTTTTGATCGGCGAGATCCGCACCGCCTTCCACAGGCGAGCGACCAAGTCGGCCGCCTGTTCCGGGCCGACATCGTGCAACACCGCCACAAACTCTTCTCCGCCAACCCGACCGACAAAGTCGGTTGTCCGCAGCGCCGAGCGAAGGCGATCGGCCACCGCTTGCAGCACCTCGTCGCCCACCGAGTGCCCATGGGTGTCGTTGATCGTCTTGAAGTTATCGAGATCGATCATCGCCAGCGCATGAGGTGTGTCGCGGTCGTCGAGCTGCGCGGCGACGCCGAGAATCGATCGCCGGTTCGGCAGCCCGGTAAGGGCGTCGGTGGTGGCTTCGGCCTGGAGGTCCTTGATGGGCCGAGCGACCCGCATAAGGAGTAGCCCGGCGACCAACAACGCAATGCCACCCACCGAGAACTGGAGTTTGCGTTCGCGCCGTTGGGTATCTCGAACATCGCTGCTCACCGCTTCTTGATCGCCAAACACGCCGATCACAAAGTTCTTGGACGCGACCGACGTCGTTCGGAAAGCACCAAAGTGTTTGGCCCCATCGACTTCGAAGGAGGTAGAAGCCGAATCGCTACCCGACTCGAGCCACGCCGCCATAGCGTTGCGGCCTTGCCCGGCGGGCAGGTCGTTGATTTGCATGGTCTCGGGACCCTCGGGGGTAGTCGACTGCACGAGTGAGCGATCCGAATGGGCCAGCACCACGCCGGTCTCGTTCACGATCAACGACGAACCGTCGGTCGCGACATCTTCGGCCAAGAAATCCGACAGCGCGCCAAGCTCCATGTCGGCCCCGACCACGCCGACCACTTCGCCGTCGACGACGATCGGCGACGCGGCGGTGATACCGAGCTGCTGGGAGGTAAAGAACACGTACGGATCGGTCCAGATGACCTCGCCCCCACCGTTGATCGCTTGGCTGTACCAGGGTCGGGTGCGGGGATCGTAGCTGTCCTCGGGGTCGACTTCAGACGCAACGAGTTGTTGGTCGGCATCGAGGTAGTCGAGCGCTACCTTGCGCCGCCCTTTGTTGTTCACCGTGATGTTCTTTACCCGAAATCCATCCTCGGTCCGGCTGACGAAATAGAACGAGCCATCGGATTCGCCGACGAAAACTCCGGCTAGTTGGGGATGCTCATCGAGCGAGTCGAGGATGGCACCGCGGATCTCCTTGGGCGCCACATTGCCGTCGGCCAGAATCGACGATCCGAAGGTCACGGTCGATTCGGCGGGACTGAGATAGAGCTCGGCCTGGACAGCGGTGTCACCCGCCGAACTCTCGAGCAGGGCAACGGTGTGCTCCTCGGCAATGGCCGACGAGGACGACGCCCAGCTCACCATGAGCGCGCCAACCGTAAGTACGTGCGCGAGCAGTACAAGGAAGGTGATCCAGCGGGCGGCGGAGCGTCTCACCACAGAGGTGTCGACACAATCGCGCTCCGAGTGAACCTATTCGCCTGGTGTCTGAATCACTTTCGCACAGCTCGCGACTAGCGAAGCGCCGAACCTAGGATCAGACGCTATGGCATCCCCAGGCCCGCTTTCGCCCGCCACGATCCTGCTGCAAGCGGGTGACCTAGGCGACGGCCGGATCGACAACTTCATCGTCGACCGGTCGGCGCATCTCATTACCGGCATCATCGTTTTGCTCACCATGACCGCCGCGGTCGGGCTCGTGCTGCGTCACGCGGTACTGAACCAACCAATAAACAAGCTCACCGGATCGGTGGTTGCCATCGCTGGCTTGGCTCTTGCGGTGCAGATCCTTATCGGCATCAAACTGCTCGATCAGGGCCAAGGGATCTCCCAGCTCTACATCCACTACATCGGTGGCCTCACGCCGATGGGCGCGTTCCTTGTCGGTGGCTGGTTTGCCCGGGGCGACTCGGGCCGAAGCTCGCGAATCCTCGCCGGCCTGTTGTTGGTCGGGTACGTGTCGGCACTGATGGCGTTCTTTATCGGCCGAGCGTTCGTGAACGCCTAGGAATCCGGGGAGACACACATGCCAAAACCAACCGCCGTCGTCGGCTCGTTGCTGGGTGGTGCCGCGGCGGTCGTGCTCGCCAACAAAGGGTTGCTGCGTCGCTGGGCGAAAAACCCCGACCCGCTCGAAGGCCGAGCGCCGAAGTTTCCCGCCGGCCGAGCTACCACCATCACCACCGACGATGGCACGGTGATCGCGGCATTCACCGCCGAACCAACGTCGACCGAACCCGATACCCCCCACGTGGTCCTTGTGCACGGCCTCACGTCGAATCACGACGACATGGGCCCGATCGCCGAACGACTCCTCGACGCCGGCTTTGCCGTCACCGGCATCGATCAGCGCGGCCACGGAGCGTCGACGGTCGGCAGCGAAGGGTTTGGCGGCCGTCGTCAAGGAGCCGACCTCGCCCAACTGCTGGTGGGACTCGACCTGACCAACCTGGTGCTGGTCGGCCACTCGATGGGTGGCATGGCGATCATGAACATGCTGGTCGACGAGCCGGAACTGACCGCCGAGCGGGTCCGGGCCACCGTTCTGGTCGCCACGTCGGCCGCGATGGACGGGCCGCTCAATCAACTCGGCTTGCGACTCGGGTCGCAACGACCGAGTGACTTGATCCATGCGCTAAAGCAGCGTTTGGTGGTCGCCACCGGATTGTCGATCTTTGGCAAGAAGCCGAGCTTGTTCATGATCGAGCAAGCACTCGAATCGGCTACTCGTTGCCCCGACGAAACCCGTCGAGGCGCCACCGAGGGCTTACTCGATCACGATGTCAGCGGGCGGTTGCACCGCGTCGCCACACCGACCCTTGTGGTGGTAGGCGACGACGACAAGCTCACCCCGCTTGAAGACAACCGTCAGATCGCAACGGCGATTACCGGAGCAGAACTCGTCGTTATCCCCGGGGCAGGTCACCAGGTGATCTGGGAGCACCCCGGGCAACTGGCCGACCTGATCGCCAAACACGCGACCACAACCGACCTGCGCGAAAGCACGCGCTAGCTGTTTAGCAGCAGGAAATTTCTTCGCCCGATGGCGCGCAACAAGTGGTTACGTCTCCCCCATCGTGTTCGGTGGTGTCGGCGGTTTTGACGTACCACTCCCAGCGGTTGTCCGAGCCGCCTTCGACCCATGTTTCGGTCTTGCCGGCGTAACAGCACACGGTGTCGTCGACGCCCGTGGTTGCGAGTCCGGCTCCGGAGATTCGCTGCTCGGCAGCCTCGACCTGCTCGGCGGTCTCGACCTCCACACCCAGGTGGTTCAGCGTGCCCCCAGCGTCGGGGGTTTCGAACATCACCAGCTTGAGCGGCGGGTTCTCGATGGCGAAGTTGGCGTACCCGGGCTTCACCTTCAGGACCGGAGTGGCAAACATTTTCTCATAGAAGTCGATCGACTCCTCGAGGTTTGTCACGTTCAGAGCTAGTTGGACTCGCATTCGGCTTCTCTTCCTGTCGGTCTACTCAGCGGAGTAGTTCATATTTACAGTCGTCAATATGTGCTGAGACCTAAACGTAACCTTCGTATTGATATTTGTCAATATGTTTTCGGAAGACTATCTACTACCCTGACGTCATGGCCTCGACCGATTCGACCGCAACCCGCCTGTGCTGCCCGCCGCTAACCGAAACCATCAGCGACGACCAGGCAAACGAAGTGGCGACGGTGTTCAAGTCGCTCGCCGACCCGACGCGACTCAAGTTGGTCAACATCATTGCGAGCGCTGGCGAGGCGTGTGCGTGCGACTTTCCCGAGGCACTCGGCAAGTCGCAACCAACGATCAGCCATCACCTAGCGCAGCTGGTCAAAGCCGGAATTCTCGACCGCGAGCAACGTGGCAAGTGGGCCTGGTACCGGGTGCGCAGCGAACGCCTCGCCGACCTGTGCGTGGTCCTCTGCGCCCAAAACGCCTGCTAACCCTCGAAATTTTCGCGTTTGGCGCACGCTGAGGGTTGTGGTGTGTCAGATCTTTTCTGACACATGTCGCGGGACATGTCGGACAGTTGAGGGATGGCGATTCCTTTGAGTGTCCGGCGGCTTGTTGCGACGATGAAGACCGATGGTGTGAACGTGGTCGAGTTCTGCGCGGCGCATGATCTGTCGCGTGACACGTTCTATCGGATCCGTCGAAAGTATGCGGTCGAGGGCGAGGCGGCGTTCGAGCCGGGGTCGCGGGCACCGAAACGGATCAGGAACAAAACACCGATCGAGATCGAGGACCGGATCGTGGAGCTGCGTAAGCAGCTCGTCGATGAGGGTTTAGATGCCGGGCCGGCCACTATTGGCTGGCATCTCGAACAGGCTGGCCTGGTGGTTCCATCGGTATCGACGATCTATCGGATCCTTAAAGCCCGCGGATTCATCACCCCAGACCCGAAAAAGACACCGGCCAAACATGGGACGTTTCAGGCTGCCCGGGCGAACCAGTTATGGCAGATCGATGGCACCGAGTTCACCCTCGCGGGCGGGCTGGCGGTGAAGA
Organism: uncultured Acidimicrobiales bacterium; assembly: GCA_938038815.1. Lineage (GTDB taxonomy): Bacteria > Actinomycetota > Acidimicrobiia > Acidimicrobiales > SHLQ01 > CALLQB01. Next base: position 27,650 of record CALHTF010000026.1, read on the forward strand.
TCATCAACGTCATCGACGACGCATCACGGGTCTGTGTCGCATCTCAAGTTCATTGCGGTGAAACGTTGACTGGCGCCTGGGCCACGCTCATTACAGGCGCTTCTGTCTGGGGTTTTTGTGAACGGTTGCTCTCTGACAACGGCCGATCATTCAAAGCGCTCGGGAAACCATTAGCCGCGATCGGCGTATCGGCGATCAGGTCGCGGCCTTATCATCCCCAAACGTGCGGCAAAGTTGAACGCTTCCACAAAACCCAAGCCCAATGGCTCGCCGCCCGAAACCAACCCGACACGATCACCGAACTGCAACAGCTCCTCGACCAGTTCAGCGTCGTCTACAACGAGCAACGACCCCATCGAAGCATCGATCGACAAACCCCGAACAGCCGCTGGAAAGCGTTACCGAAATCCGGGCCCGCTGACCGGCCACTCAACCTCGACGGCCACCACATTGGCACCCGAACCATCGCAACCAACGGCTGGTTCCGATTCAACAACAACCTCATCGCCGCCGGGAAACACCTCACCGGCGAAACCATCACCATCATCGCAACCGGCACCAAAGTTCACGTCTTCCACCACACCGAACTCATCCGAGACCTGACCCTCAAACCCGGCAAAACCAACTACCCGCTCCACCCACGACGCGGCCGACCCACAACGAGCACCAAATGACCCACTGTCAGATATGCCCCGCGACATATGTCAGACATGCCCCGCGACACCACAGCGCACGCTGAGGGTTCTGAGCGCGAAAATTTCCGGGTATTGGCGCTCGCTGCATGAACTTGGTGGACAGCTGTTACCGTTAGCGGTGCTTCGACACTCGTGTCGTTGGATTCGCCAGTCGGGTGTTTGTTCTTCCGGTACGTGAATCAACCCTCAGATCGCAGCGTGCGACTGAGTAACCGGAAAGAGAAAACCCAAATGCCCCCCTCATTCGCCGCGTTAGGCGTACCTGCCCATGTTTGCGACGCGCTCGCTCGCCGAGGCATCGACGAACCCTTCGAAATCCAAGCCGCGACGATCGCCGACGCGCTCGCTGGCCGCGACGTCTGCGGACGCGCCCCCACCGGCTCGGGCAAGACCCTGGCCTTCGGCATTCCGCTGGTCGCCGGAGTCGGCAAAGGCGAACCCCACAAGCCTCGCGGGCTCGTGCTCGCACCCACCCGAGAACTCGCCGACCAAATCTCCACCGAGCTCAAGTCCTTTGCCGGCGATGTGCGAATCGGCATCGTGTACGGCGGCGTCGGGTACGGCCCCCAGGTGAAGTCGATGCGCAACGGCGTCGACATTCTCGTCGCCTGCCCCGGCCGCCTCGAAGACCTCATCGAACGACGCGACGTCGACCTTCGTTATGTCGACAAAGTCGTGCTCGACGAAGCCGACCGCATGGCCGACATGGGCTTTATGCCCGCGGTGAAGCGCCTGCTCGACCAGACCGCTGACAACCGCCAAACCGTGCTGTTCTCGGCCACCCTCGACGGCGCGATCGCCAAGCTCACCCGCGACTACCAGAACGATCCGGTACGGCACGAGGTTGGCGAAGAGACCCCCGACATCACCGCCGCCGAGCACGTGTTCTGGAACGTCGACCGCACCGAACGGCTCGAAGTCACCGTCGAGGCGGTCAATGCGGTGTGGCCCGCAGTGATCTTTTGCCGCACCCGTCACGGCTCGGACCGGCTCGCCAAACAACTCGGCCGCCACGGCATCAAGGCGGCGGCGATCCATGGTGGACGCAGCCAGAACCAACGCACCCGGGCGCTGAAGGACTTCTCGACCAACAAGGTCCACGCCTTGGTCGCCACCGACGTCGCCGCTCGAGGAATCCATGTCGATGGCGTAGCCTCGGTCATCCACTACGACCCGCCGGAAGATCACAAGACCTACGTGCACCGTTCGGGCCGAACCGCACGGGCCGGCGAAAGCGGCGTCGTGGTCTCGATGATTCAGCCCGACCAGGTCAAAGACGCCAAGAAGATGCAACGCCAGGTCGATCTGCAAGAGCCGTTTACCGACCCCAACGCAGCCGCGCTTCGCGACCTATCGAACGCACCGGCACGCGATCTCACCCCTCGTTCGCCCGAAGAGGATCGCGACGCCGAGCGTCAAGGTACCCAACGGCGCGGCGGAGGCGGCCGAGGCAAAGGCGGACGGGGCCAGGACGGCAAGGGTCGCAACCGCAACTCGCGACCGAACGACCGCAGTGGCGGAGCCAGCAAGGGCCGCAAGCGCAACTCGTCGGCCAAGTCCGGTTCGGGCAAGCCCAAAGCCAAGAGTGGAGCCAAGTCAAACAACGGCGGCACCAAGAGCCAGGGCGGCGCCAAGCGACCAAACCGCAAGGCCCGTCGAGCGCACCTTCAACCAGGCGCCAACCAGAACTAAGGCTCAAACTGCATCAAGTGTCAGACACCTGATGCAGTTTGGCGGCGGGTTCGCCAGACTCGTCGTTGGTGGCGCGGCACAAATAGGGTCGGGCCATGCAGGTTTCACTCGACACTATTGAACGCACCACCAACGAAGCGTTGCTCCGTCACGGTGCATCACCCGAGGCCGCCCGTTCGGTCGCCCACGCGGTTCGAATCGCCGAACGTAACGGCAACAAGATCTGCGGCCTCTACTACCTCGAGAGTTACTGCACCCAACTCAAGACCGGTCGGGTCCAAGGAGCGATCGAACCGGTGGTCACCAACGACCGACCCGGTGTGGTTCGGGTCGATGCGGGCTTCGGCTTTGCCCAACCGGCGTTCGCTGCCGGGCTGCCCGCCGCTGTCGAGTCGGCCCGCAACAACGGCATCTGTGCGCTGTCGATCGAACACGCCCATACCTGCACATCGCTTGGGTACTTCACCGAACAACTGGCGCAGCAGAACTTGCTCGCCATCGGCTCGACCAACGCCAGCGCCCGGGTGGCTCCACCTGGAGGTAGCACTCCCCTGCTCGGCACCAACCCGTTTGCCATGGCGGTGCCCGACGGAAACGGCGGCATCGCGTTCCAGTTCGACTTCAGCACTAGTGCGGTCGCCCTTGGAAAGATCACTATGGCGGCCGCCGCCGGCGAGTCGATTCCCCTCGGCTGGGCGGTCGACGCCGATGGCCAACCAACCACCGACCCCAACGCAGCGTTACAGGGTTCGCTGGTGTCGGCTGGGGGTTACAAGGGGTTCGGGCTTGGTTTGCTGGTCGAGGTTCTGGCCTCGGCGCTCACCGGTGGTCGCCGCAGTGTCGATGTGCCACCACTCAAGGCTCCTGAAGGCCCCGCCCACGACCTCGGCCAGTTCTACATTGCGATCGACCCGTCAGCGTTTAGCGACACTGGTTTCTACGACCACCTGGCCGAACTTGCGGCATCGGTAGCCGACCAACCCGGCGCCCGTTTGCCCGGCAGCCCCAGCTCGGCAAAGACCCACGTGACCGAGGTCGAACTCGAAGACGACGTGTGGCAGTCGGTGCAAGAGCTGGCGTCGGCCTGACCCTCGGCTCGCCGGCCCCGGGTGGGGTGAAGGTGGGACGAGCGATTAAAACGAGTGGTATATGACAAACAGATTGCGGCACCCCAGCGCGTTTCGTTATTTTTCACTAAGTCTTACGGTATGGATTGTGGCCTTTGTGCTGCTCGCCACGATGACGTCGCCCGTCGGAGCCGACAACGTTGAGGGTGACCTCGGCGTCGAAGGCGCCGGGCAAGAGCCGTTCCGCTGCCCCAAGGCCGGGAACATTTCGGTGGTCAACAAGCCGGGGAAAACCCAGAACCGGAAACTCAAGCCGTTTACCAAAGCCACCACACCGGCCCCCGATGTCGATGGTTCCAAGCGCCCGTTCCCCGGCTACTCGGGCTTCGTTGGATTCCTCGGCCGCAAGGTCAAGGTCGTCAACCCCATCATCGGTGCGCCCAAAGAAGCACCCAAGGGAATTTCGCCGCTCACCGGCACCAAATCACGGCGTGCCGAAAAGCCTGCCGTGGTCGTCAAGGTCGCCAACACCAGCCAAGCCCGCCCGCAGTCGGGTCTGGAACGAGCCGACATCGTGGTCGAAGAACAGGTCGAGACCGGCATCACCCGCTTCCTCGCCATTTACCAAACCCAAGCAACGGTTGTTGGTCCAGTCCGTTCGGTCCGCAGCACCGATATCGCCATCGTGAACTCGCTGCGCCGGCCCGCCTTCTTGTACTCGGGCGGCAACCGGGTGTTCGTCGATCTGATTCGCGACCAACGCCTGGTCGACGTGAGCGAAGGAACCTGTGCCCGCAGCTTCGACCGCATCAGCAGCAAACGAGCGCCACACAACCTCTACTCGCGAACCGGCCCAATCCAGAACGCACTCAAGTCGAGTCCACCAAAAACCCAGTTCCGGTTCCGGGACAAGGGCGACAAGGTCGGCGGCGAGAAGGCCAAGCGGGCTCGCATTTCCTACAAGGCAAACCTGGTCGACTGGCAGTGGCACCCGCGCAAGAAGGTGTGGCAGCGCTGGCAAGGTGGCCAACCCCATTACGTCGCTTCGGGCGAACAGATCGCCGCCGAAAACGTCATCATCGCCGAGGTCGAACGGGTGGATTCGGGGCTGCGCGATGTTGGCCGTTCGGTGGTCACCGAAGACGTCTTCATCGGTGAAGGCCGAGCCCTGATCTTCACCAAGGGGCGGGTTATCCGAGCGACCTGGAACCGGTCGCGGCTTTCCGACGTGGTGACCTACACCCATCGACGAACCGACAAGCCGATCTTCATCACCCCCGGAAAGACCTGGGTCCAACTCGCCGCCCGTGGCGAGTTCAACTGGGAGTAACCGGGCCCCACCCACCCTCGTGCCTACCCTGGGTGCATGTGGGAAGACAGCTTTACGTTCGGCGGGCCTGCTGGGCCGACGGTAGGGATCGTTCTCGAGCAACATAACGAAGACCGATTCTTTCTTCGCAGCGAGGTTCGCTTTGTCGGCGACCGATCAAAGGTGACCGAATCGGTAGCTCGGCGCATCGACGACCCTCAGCGGGTCGAGGCAGTGACCGACGAGCTGTTGTACGTGCTGCCAACCCATCTGCAAGGCGACAGCGGCGGCGACGGCACCGACCTCGCCTCGGTGCCACCGCCGGTGCTGTGGTTACTTCGCAGCTACGGGCGCCACACCCCCGCCGCGCTGCTCCACGACCGGTTCACCGGCTCAGATTCGGACAAACCCGACGGCGTCGACCAACACCTGGTCGACGAGGTTTTCCTGAGGGTGCTCGAAGCATCGGGCGTGCCGTGGCTTCGCCGCAACATGATGTGGGCGGCGGTTACCGCCAACACCAAACTCAAAGGAACCTTCGCTGGCCGGGTCGGACTCATCGCCTGGATCATCAGCTCGATTATCGGTATGGCGTTGCTGGGCCTCTTTGTGTTTGGCGTACTCGGCGGATGGGCCGCCGCCGTCGCCGTCGGCTTGCCGTTCGTAGCCGCAGTCTTCTGGGGCAAAGACTGGAGGGCCGCCGCCCTCGCAACGGTTACGGCGCCCTTTGTCATCCCGCCCACCCTGCTCGGACTGGTTGGCTACCAGATCTACTGGCTTGCCGAACAGCCCGATCCACTGCCGTAGGATTTGCTCCCAAACCCTCTGAAGTTCCCTTCGGCTGCCGACTGGACTAGCGTACGGAGTACTGCGGTTCACGCGGTTCGACCCGGCCAAAGGCTGCGGGCGCATGAAGCGCCTCACCTTTGCACCATCGCACTGGTTCACTCGCAGTCTGAGAAAATTCCTGCTGACGAACTCGTCACGCCTCTTTGTGTTTCGAGTCGCCGTCAGCCCAAACGAAAGCCCGTGTCGCCATTTCTGTGCTGACCGATGCTGAATTTGATTCCCTCGTGCAGGCGAATCTCGACGGCACCTCATCCCCTGAAGACCTAGCCACGCTCGAGGCCGACCAGCCTCGTTGGGTCGCTGCCCTGTTCGACATGCTCGACGAAGCCGACTTCATCTACGAGCGCGCCGAACGCAGCGTGAAAGGCCCCGGCCGCAACAACGTTCTCGACGATCTCAACGCCGAGGTCAACCGAATCGACGACGCGCTCACCGCCATTATTGGACCGCCCGCCGAGCCGGTCCGGCCGCCTCGCAATCAGCCGGTCGAAGTAACCGGCGTTGCCGAACTGCAACTGTCGTGGTCTGAGGGCCAGGTTGTCGCCTGGGCGTCGGGCCTCAACGCACCGATCGAATCGCACGAACAGGTCCTCGAACGGCTCAAAGAATTGGGGGCGGGAGCGATCGACTGGCAAGAACACCAAGCGATAAAGATTCCCAACGTCGGACGAGCCCCGTCGCTCTCGGCTCCGCTCACCGACATGCTCGGCTGGATGGTCGCCCTCGGCGAGGTCCGCAGTGTCGACGGTGTTGGGCCGAGCGTTCCGTGGATTGGCTTGGCTACCGCGGCAGCGGTCGAACAAGTTGCCCAAGGCCGCATGGTTCCCCAGCTCAAGCAGCGTCGAGCGAGCCGCCGCAAACAAGGTAAGGACCAGCCGAACTTTCGTGTCCGTTGGGTTCCCACCCTGCTCGACGCCAGCCGGGTAAACACCTTGGTCACCGCGCTTCCCGGTGCCGTAATGGCCTCGGCCGCCCGCCAGGACAAGCACACCTTTGTCATCTCGGTGATCGCCGAGTTGGTCGACGCGATCGCCCGCAACGCCGCCGAGCGCATCGAGGCTCCGGCCGCGCCGCCCAAGCCGTCGAACATCTCCGATGCTGGGGAAACGATGCTCGCCAACCTCGACGGCACCACGTTTAACCTTCCCAACCAGCCCGGCAGCGATCTCGCCCGCAAGCTCAACCGCTGGGCGCAACACGTGATCGGCGTCGGCGGCGACCGACTCATCATCCAACTCGACCCGCCCGACGAGATCGGGGCATGGCATGCCGCCGTGCTCGCCCCCACCGAAGACGGCGACACCGAACCGGTCGAAGCGGCATTGGTTACCTCGTCAAAGGCTCGGGCCAAAGCGCTGAACGATCAGCTGTCGCGATGCGAGCGGCTGTTCCCCGAACTCCTGCGACCAGGCGGACATCGTCGAGGCGAGGTCATCCTCTCCCAAGACGAGGCGTGGCGGCTCATGACCGAGGGCGGCGAAGCCCTCACCGCATCAGGATTCGACGTTCGGGTTCCTGCCCTGTCGAGAAAGAAGCCCAGCGCCTCGATTCGACTTACCTCCGAAACCGACGACACGGTCGTCGGCGCCCAGCAGCTGGCGAACGTGCGTTGGTCGGCCGTGTTTGGCGATGTCGAGCTCAGCGCCGATGAAATCATGGCGCTGGCCCGCGAAGCTCGCCCGTTGGTGAAGTCGCGAGGAAAGTGGGTCGAACTCGACAAAGCCGACCTCGCCGAAGCCGCACGGGCGCTCGAAGAACGGGCCGACCAGACCCGCCTTACCGGCGCCGACATGTTGCGCCACGCACTCGGGCTCGAAGGCGGCGCCCCCGGCGGGATCACCGTCGCTGGCGAAGGCTGGGCGGCCGACCTGCTGCGCAGCATCAACGAACTTCCCGAAGAACCGCCCACCAAGCCACCCCGCTTCGACGGCGAACTCCGCAGCTACCAAGCCGACGCGCTGGCCTGGCTCGGTTTCCTCGACAACGCCGGCCTGGGCGGCATCTTGGCCCTCGACATGGGTCTGGGAAAAACCCCGACGATGTTGGCCAACATTGCGGCGGCCCAAAGCGAAGATGGTCCGTCGATCGTTATCGCCCCGCCCGCCGTGGTCGGCAACTGGGCCTCAGAAGCTCGCAAGTTTGTGCCCGGTGTTCGAGTGCTCGTTCACCACGGCGCCAACCGGCTACGAGGCGACGAGTTGATCGATGGCGTCGAAGACTACGACCTGGTGATCACCACCTTTGGAACCGCAGTCCGCGACATGGACGATCTCGAAGAGATCGACTTCAACAAAGCCGTGCTCGACGAGGCTCAGGCGATCAAGAACCCCACCAGCGATACCGCCCAGCAACTGCGTCGCCTCGAGGCCCGCAACCGGATCGCCCTTACGGGTACCCCAATCGAAAACGGCCTCGGCGACCTCTGGGCGATTCTCGACTGGGCCAACCCTGGCCTGGTCGGTGCCCGAGCACCGTTCATCGCCAACATGACGCCCGAAGCCAAAGGCAAGGAGGGCGCCGAGCAAGCGCTTCGAGCCCTGAACGGCTTGCTGGTCTTCCGTCGCACCAAGGCCGAACCAGCGATCGCCGCCGAACTGCCCGACCGCATCGACGAACTCGATCATTGTGCGATGACCCCCGAGCAGATCGGCCTGTACCAAGCGGTTCTCGACGATCTTGCCGTCGCAACCGCCGAAGCCGATACCGGATCGAGCCAACGCAAGGGCGCAGTGCTTGCCGCCATCACGGCGTTGAAGCAGATCTGCAACCACCCGGTGAACTACGAGGACGATGGCGGCCCGCTCGAGGGTCGCTCGGGCAAGCTGGCCCGCCTCAACGAAATTGTCGATGTGGTCTTTGGTGCCGGCGAACGGATCTTGATCTTCACCCACTTCGCCAGCTGGGGCGAAAAGCTCGCCGAGTACCTCACCGACCGAACCGGCAAGCCAATCCGCTGCTACCACGGCGGTTTGTCTCGGACCGAGCGCGACAAGTTGGTTAACGACTTCCAGTCCAACCCCGACGCGGGGGCCATGGTGCTCTCGCTTAAGGCGGGCGGAACCGGCCTCAACCTCACCGCAGCGAGCCACGTGGTGTTGTATGACCGCTGGTGGAACCCGGCGGTCGAAGACCAAGCACGCGACCGGGTGTGGCGCATCGGCCAGAAGAACACCGTCATCTGTCACCGGCTGGTCTGCCCCGGCACGGTCGATGAACGAGTCGAGGAAGTTGTGGCCGGCAAACGCCAGATCGCCGACATGGTGCTTCCAAAGTCGAGTTCGATCGGCGATCTTGATTCGAGCCAGCTCCAACAGGCGTTGGGTCTCGACCTCGACGATCTGCTCGAAATCGACGAGATCGACGAACTGTCCCATGACGCACCGGCCGACGACCCTCATGAGTCAAGCGGCGAAATTCAGCCCGAGGAGGTAGGCGTATGAGCAACTCCCGACGCCGCCGCAACCGCAACGCCAAGTCAAACAACGGCAACGGCAATCCGAACGCCAAGAACCCCAACAGCAAAGACCCGAACAGCAATCCCAACAGCAAGGACCCGAACGCGAAATCGGGCAACCCCAATGCCAAGGGTGGCGGTCAGAACAAGAAGAAGAAAAAGGGCGGGAAGAACCAGAAGCGGTCGACCCCCAAGGGTCCCAAGTTCGACCCGGCAGTGTTTTGGGGCGACAAAGAACTCCTGCCCGAGCCCCGGGGCTACAACGTCTCGACCGACGACCCGACCGCCACGGTGCGGTCGCTCGGGCGTCCTCCTATTCCGGGTAGCGAATCAGCGGCCGAGCATCACTTTGCGCTGATCTATGAACGATCGGCGAACTTGGCCATGGCCTTAGCTGCCGCAGGGCGACTCGACCAAGAGGTCGAAGACGACGACGAGTCCGACAGTGAGTAGACGCTCTCGGGCGCCTGGTTCAATACGGCGCCGATCACCTTGCGGCGGTCGTTGACCGCTACATCGAGCACGTCGCGCAGTTCGTTCGATCGCACGCTGCCTTCGGCCGCCACCAACACGAGGGCATCGGCCTGGCGTCCAACCAAGCGCGAATCGGCTCGGCCGCAGAGTTCGGGCGACGAAACCACGACGACGTCGAAGTGATTACGAAGGTGGCCAAACAAGGTGGCAAGCTTCGGGTTGGCGAGCACCTCGGCCGACGGACGGTCGGTGGTACCCGGAGCCAACAAGAACAGTGAATCGACCGAGGTCTCCTCGAGGGCATCGATCGGTTCGGCAAGCATGTCGGTGAGGCCGAGCGAAGGAGCGAGTCCGAACATCCCGGCGGCTGGACCCTGAGCGAGATCGGCGTCGAGAAGCACGACCCGTCGTCCGAAGCGGGCCAAGGTCGTCGCGAGTTCGGCCGCCACGACCGCTGCGCCCTCGCCAGCCTTCGTACTCGCCACGTGCACAACCTGGGTCTGGTTGTCGCGGGCGAAGTCGATCGTGGTCGCCAACGAAAGGAGTTCGCCGGACCGCTCGGCCGACGAAGCCGGAAGCGTTGCGAGAACGTCGAGACCAAGCGTTTCGAGGTCGCTGGCGGCGGCGAGTGTGCGATCGGCACGGTCTCGCCACAAGGCAACCCCGACTGCGCTGAGCAAGCCGGCGATAAGGGCAAGCATCAGGTTGCGAGCCGGGTTGGGGCTCGACGGACCGGCAGGCGCATCGGCGGCGACCGTGACGATTGCCCCCGACGAATCGCTCTCGAGCACGACACCTTCGGCCCGAAGATCACCCAAAGTTCCCGACAGGCGGCTGCGCTCGGATTCGAGCCGGGCTCGTTCGGTCGCCTGTTGGCCTTCGATATTGGTCCGCTCCTGGAGGAGCACGATGGTTTGCTCGAGATCCCGGCTGCTGGCGATGAACCGGTTGATTTCGGCGATTGGTTCTTGAAGCTCATCGAGGCGAGCGGTAACCCCGGCCAAATCGTCGGTGGTCCGAGCGACGCGGCGTTGGTGATCGGCCAGGTCGAACTCCCGTCGGGCCTCTACATAGGTTTCGGCGAACGAGTTCGCCAACGAGGCGGCTTGCTCGGCGTCGGCGGCGGAAGCGACAAAGACAAGCGTGGTGGCTTCCTCGCGGCGATCGGCGGCCGGCAGCTTCTTTGCGCTGACAAGAACGTCGAGGTCTTCGATCTTCTCCACCGACTGGTCGATGCCGGCGGCGTCGATGACGGCCCGCTCGAAGGCATCGCTTCGCACATATTCGAGTTCGGCGTTGACCGAACGAATACGAGCATCGCCTTCCTCGGACCCGAGGGGGAAGAGTTGGGCGGTCGAGTCGGTGCGCAACAGCACTTCGGACTTGGCCTCATAGGTAGGAGTCGACAGCGAGGTCAACAACCCAATGAGAAGTACGAAGGCGGTTACCGTTGCGGCGAACGGCAGCCATTGGCGGCGGACGACGGCGAAAAGTTCACTCACCGTGGGCACCGAGGCTCCAAGGTCGGTGTCGGCCGATTCAGGGTGGGGGGTCTGATTTACTGGCATCACTATGGAGAGTACGCCACCACACCTCGGTTTCGTCAGAGTCAAATTTACCACTGAGAGTGGCCCTTTTGGCACTGGTGGAACGAAGTACATCGAAACCACACTGGCTCCCATATGCAGTCACCTTCGATGGCGAACCAGCCTTCATCGCATCTCGACCTCACCGTCGCGGTCGATTCTGCTGCGGCGAATCGAACCAACCTGCACAAGCGTCGCCGCCCAACGCCGGTCGCCGCCGCTGCACCAACCGTGGTGCACACCCCCCAGGTTCGCCACGACCTCACGTGGGGTGAACCAGTCTCGACCCCCGAACCTCCACTGATCGAAACCAACCGACTCTTCAAGCGTCCATTCGATCTGCTGGTCGGCCTCATCATTTCGTTGATTGCGCTACCGGTCATCGCCGTCGTGGCGTTGGCGATCCGCATTGGCTCGCCCGGTCCGCTGTTCTATTCCGCTGAGCGAATTGGACGAAACGGCGTCCCGTTCCGCTGCTACAAGTTCCGTTCGATGAGGGTCGGCGCCGACGACTACCTCCAAGAGGTGCTCGCCAACGACCCCGAGCTACGGGCCGAGTTCGCCGAAACGGCAAAACTCAAGAACGACCCCCGCATTACCCGGATCGGTCACTTCCTTCGCAAGACCAGCCTCGACGAGCTCCCCCAGCTGCTCAACGTGCTGCGGGGCGACATGAGTCTGGTCGGACCTCGTCCGGTCCCGGCCGACGAAGCTCTTCGGTACGGCCTGTGGCTCCCGCAGGTTCAGACCGTGCGCCCCGGACTCACCGGGCTGTGGCAGGTCTCAGGCCGCAACGACATCTCGTACAAGGAACGGGCCGAACTCGACTACGTGTACTCGGCCAGTCACACCCTGCACGGCGATCTGGCGATCCTGGCCAAGACCATCTTGGTGGTCATCAAACCATCGGACTCCGGCGCCTACTGACATGTTGACCATCGCTCCCCCCACAAGCGACACCGCAACCGCCCCGGTCACCGTCGACCCCTCGGGCGTTCGCATCTTGCACGTTCTCGAGCCAACCGACGGCGGCGTACCCGAATGGGTCAGACTCGTCGCCCAGAGCCAAATCGCTCGGGGCCACCGGGTCGGCATTGCTGGCCAACAAGACCTCACCCCCGGCGCAACGTTTCATCAGCTGCCGATCGGCCGGTCGAACCCCCTCGAGCTCCAACGCGCCGGACGGGCCATCAAAGCGCTGGCCGCCGACTACGACGTCGTGCATCTGCACTCGTTCTTCGCCGGTATCGCCGGCCGCACGATCAAGATGGGCGTGCCAGCGATCTTTCACCCGCACGGCTGGGTCCACCTGATGGATAGCCGGTCGAGCCAGGTTGCGGGGGCCCAGGTAGAGCGCACGTTGGCCAGTCGCACCGACGCAATCGTTACCGTGAACGCCCAAGAGAGCCGGCACGGTATCGATGCCGACATCGACGCCCGCTACCACGAGGTTGGCGTACCGGTCGACCTCCAACGTTTCTCAAGCCTGACCAACAAAGACTCCGCCCGGCGCCAACTCGGCGTCACCGGGCGCGTCGCGGTCTGTGTTGGTCGCCTGTGTGCCCAGAAGGGCCAGCAGCGCCTGATCGACCTGTGGGATCAGATGACCAATGATGTCACGCTCGTGCTGGTGGGCCCGGCTCAGGATGGATTCGACCTGCCCGAGACCCTTCCGGCATCGATCATCCACACCGGCCGCACCGACCCAGCTCCCTGGTTGGCCGTCGCCGACGTGGTGGTCCAGCCGTCGCATTGGGAAGGCCAATCGATCGCCGTCGGCGAAGCATTGGCTGCGGGCCGCCCGGTGGTGGCGTTCGACGTAACCGGCATGCGCCGAGCGATTCTCGATGGCCAGCACCAGACCGCTGGTGCGGTGGTTCCTCGGGGCGCCTACGAGCTGTTGATCCACGAAGCCATGCGCCGTATCGACGATCCACTTCTGCGTGACACCGAGGGCCAAGCCGGCCGTCGACGTGCGTATGACCTGTTCTCCCCCACCACCATGGCCGACCGCCTCGACACCCTCTACCAGGACCTTCTGTGAACCCCCACTTCCCGCCCGCCCTTGACCCAGCCATCGACCCAGCCGTCGACCGGTCCGTCGAATCCACCGCCGGCGCGACCAGCTTGGCTCGCCCGAACGTGTTGATCGTCGGCGCCGCCCGTGCCGGATCGACCTTCCTAGTCAACCAACTCACCCAGCATCCACTGGTCGCGACGAGCAACCCGAAGGAAACCCACTTCCTGTCGCTCGGTCACCGAGCGGTCGACGGTGAAGCCCCCCAGTTTTGCGGCCCAGGCGATGACACATCGATCAACACCCAAATCGCGCTGTCGGTAGCCGACTGGGAAAACGCCTTCCTGCCCGCCCACAGCACGCCAGTTCGGATCGATGCGTCGGTCTCGATGCTGTACTACGGCGAAGAAGCCATCAAAAACGTGCAGCGGTACCTCGGCGACGACGTGCGGGTCATCGTGGTGCTGCGCGACCCCGTCGACCGGGCCTATTCCGCCTTCAAATACCTGGAAAATAGGGGCGTTGAGCTGGCCGAATCGTTCGAGGACGCCCTCGACGCGGAGCCGTCGCGCATGGCCGACGGCTGGCACCACCTGTGGCACTACCGCTCGATGAGCCAATACGCCGAACAGCTCACCCCGTGGATGGCGGCCTTCGGCGACCGGCTCACGGTGGTCGATTACGACGATCTCACCAGCGATAGCCAGGGCGTTTGCACCAGACTTATCGAGTGGCTTGGCCTCAATCCGGAGCAACTTTCGGTCGATGACAGGGCAGTGAACTCCTCTGGTGAACTGCGCAGCTCCGGCATGCAGCAGTTGCTCACGTCCTGCCGCAACATCAGCTGGCTCCAGCAAAGTGTGAAAGCGGCCATCCCGTTCGAGATGCGCGAGCGCATCCGATCGCTGAACCTGCGCGGCTCGACCGCGTCGGAAGCGGCCCGGGCGCGACTCATGGACGACCTAGAGGACGACCTCGCAAAACTGCGAGATCTTCTTGGTCCGTCGATGAGTCCGCAATGGCTTCGGTAAGCACCCGCGTTCGGACGCTCATCACCGACCCACCACC
>CALHTF010000027.1 GCA_938038815.1 uncultured Acidimicrobiales bacterium
CGTCGCTCATGGCTGGGGTCATGGGGCCCAAGGCCACGGCCCGGGCTGCCAAATGGGCCGCCGGTATCGATGGAGCGTGGACGATCTTTGGCGACACGACCGCCTTGGCCGACACGATCGAAACGGCAAAAGGATGGTGGGCGGCCGCTGGGGGAGCGACGCCCCGGATCAGCACCAGCGTATGGTTCGCCCTTGGCGACGACGCTCCCGACCGGCTCAGCGCCTACGCCGCCAGCTACATGGCCATCTTCGGTGAAGACATGGAGTCGTTTGCCCGCTCGGCGGTTACCGCTTCGAGCCCAGACGCTCTGGCTCAGATCGCCGCCGATTGCCAGGCGGCTGGGGTAGATGAGCTCTACCTGGTGCCGACCACCGCCGATGTGGCCGAGATTGAACGAGCAGCCGAGGCCTTGAAGTAGCGCCCCGCAGCGCTAGTTGAGCAGCGCCTCGAGCACGCCTGGTCGCCACCGATCACGGTCGTGGTCGTAGGCGCCGAACTCGCTGCTTAGCTCGAAGTACGCCCAGCCGATGTCGTGGCGTTCGGCGGCTTTGCGCATCGCTTTGATCCACGCCGACCTCGACCGGCGATGCACCGGCTCGTCGGGTGCGTTGTAAACCCCAAACTCGCCAAGGTGCAGCTCGACGCCGTTGGCTTCGGCCCACGCGGCGGCCGAGGCGAACATCGCTTGCAGCGCACCTTTGTTGGTGACCACCAGTTCTTCGCAACCGCTTGGGCCGCACAGCCCGACTCCCCAGAACCGGATCGTGCGATCGCCGGTGGGACTCTGAATGGCAATCGAACTGGTGCCCGCGCACCCGGCGAGTGACGCCGAACCTTCCCACACATCGTCGCTGTTGAACGCTCCGTCGAGTTCGGATTCGACAAAGGCCGCATCCGATCCCGCACCGGCGGGTCGGCACAAAATCAACGCGTCGTCGAGTGCTGAGTCGGCTTCGATGAAGAGCGTGGCGTGGTCGTTGAACGGCACGGCCGCCGCATCGAGCCGCTCGAAGTTGATCGCCGAGAACGCATCGTCGTAGGTGACATCGAGGCCGGCCCGGCCTTCTTCGATCGACCCCGCCCAATGGAAGAAGTTCCAGCCGTAGTCAACCGTGTAGGTCGAGGGCGCCCAGCGCACTCCGGTCGGGTAGTCGGCATCGGTGAACTCTGCGCCTTGGTTGGTGAAGTATCCGGGGTCATAGGAGTGGATGGTGACCACCAGGTTGTCGTCGTCGGGCAGCACCAACTGTTGGAGACGACTCGGATGGTTCCACGACACCGGACCCACGATGACGGTGCGGTCGGGGTTGGTCTGGCGCACAACGTCAAGGCCTTCGGCGAGCAGGTCGTTCCAGACCTCGGGTTGGTCGGCGAAGACGCCGATCGGTTCGTTCAACAACTCGAACACCACGGTGTCGGGTTGGTTGGCGTAGCGGCGACCGAGCTGATCCCAGATCGAAAGGAAGTGCGCCCGTTCGCCTGCCGGATCGACGTCGAGTTCCTCAAAGTGATGCACATCGATGATGATCGTCAGCCCGTAGCGAGCAGCCTCGGAGATCAGCGCGTCGACCTCTTGGGCGAACTCCTCGTCGATTTCGTACGACGGTGCTGGTCCGGTGTGCGATGACCAACGGATCGGAATCCGAACGTGATCGAATCCGGCTTCGGCGGCCAAGGCGAAGAAGCCTGGTTCGATGGCGGTGCCCCACGAGCCTCGCGGTTCGACCTCGAAGTCGCCAGCGAGATTGATGCCGCGCTTCAGGCTGGGCGCTTCACAAAAGACCATCCAGTCGCGGCCGTTCGGTACGCACCGGTCGTTTCCTCGGCCACCGTCGAGCGCATCGACCCCGGGCCCACCTCGGAGACGGTCGCGGCCTGCATCGCCGAACAATTGATCGTCGCCCCCGCCGCCGATGAGGTTGTCGCGGCCCTTGCCGCCGCAGATGATGTCGTCGCCGCCTCGCCCGATGATCTTGTCGTTTCCGCCACGACCATGGATCACGTCGACCCCGTTTGTGCCGCGCAGAACATCGTTGCCGGTCGTTCCTTGCAGCGTTACTGGTTGGCCGCCGCATTCGAGGGCGCGTTGGGCGTCGACGGTCGGAAGCAAAGCTAGAACGCCAAGCAACAAAACCGCACCGAGCACTGCGATCATCGCACCGCGTTTTCCCACCATTGCCTCCCGAGGCATTCCCAACCAATTCAGATCTCGGCCGGAAGCCCGAGGGTACCGGTGCCGGGTTGAAGTAACCAGACGCAGTGGCTAGTCGGCTGTAACCGTTGAGCCTGCCAGGCGATCCCGTTGGCTCGGTAGAAGTACTGTGTTCAGTTAGTCGCTTGAATCTTGGCGATCACGGCGATCCGACCGGAATGGCCGCAGGAACCTCGGTGAAGAAGGAAGCCCAGGCGTTCCACATGGAAATCGCAGCTTCCTCGATCCGTTCCGATTCGGCGAGGTCGATCGTCTCGGTTGCCGCGGACTCTGACTGTTCGGTGTGGCTTGGCTCTTGTTCGACGTGAATATCAACCCATGGCAGTTCCTGCTGGGCAGCAACGTGTTGCCGCAATCCCGCCCCGAGTCCTTCAACGATTGTCAGGTCGATCGCCTCAGTTGCGAGAAGAGACCCGACTGCGCCGGCCCGAGTGGCCGTGGAGGTTCGGTAGAGCTCCATCAAGCGCTCGGTCGCCGGGGTCATGGGTTGGTCGACGATCGCGTCGGGCGATATCCCGGCCATTGCGAACGTGTCGACAAAGATTTGGGTGTGTGAGTCTTCGGCGCGCCCCTGGCCGACTTCTTGCCACAGGATGTGGGCGATCGAGTTCTGCGTGGGAAGGTCGACCGCTGCTCCGACGGCGTTGCCTAAGAACGAAGGAAACCAGCTGATCGGGTACCAGTACTGGCTGGCCGCAGCAACAAGCAATGAGTGCTCGATCGGTCCGTGAAACGATCGCAGTAGCGAATGTTCAGTAACGGTAGCTAAAGCGGTTCGTGCCCGATCGCTTTGGAATTCCGACATGCCTGTTGTCTCCGTTCGTCGTGTCCCACCCGAGTCATCGCGGATGTGATCAATGTCACACTTTCGCAGATTTGTCGAATGTGCAACCGAAAGTTTTCCCAGGCCAGACGAGCTTTGCATGGAAGGCACCCTTGCGCGTTGACAACTTGGCTCGTAGTGTCGGCATTCGTCACATCCAGGGGAAACGCAGCGACATCGCGTTGGATCAGTGGCGCCACAACCGAATCTGATCTGAGGGGGACAGCTTTGTCTGTCAGCGAAACCAAGGGCGTTGGTTCTATCGAGCAGATAGTCGACGATCCTGACATTGGCGATGCCACAATCGAAGATTTCGCTCGCGACGGGTTTGTGCGGTTACGCCGACTCTTTACCCATGAGGCGATCGACGGTATCTGCCAGTTGTCGGAGGAGAAGCTCGCTGAGCAGGCTGGCGGATACGCGGCAAACCTTTCGAGGGTTGCGTACCGCCTGCATGAGACCACGCATATGCAAGCGATTCTTCGCGATCCTCGTTTTGGTGCTGTCCTGCGCGCGGTCACCGGCACCAAGCTCATTCCATGCGAAGCCCAGGCGTTCGAACTCGCGAGCGGAACCTCGGGTATCCCGTGGCATTACGGTTTTGTCAGCTTTGGTTACGTTCGGGCTCGCGACCTTGGGTACACCCTGTGGATTCCGTTGAGCCCGATTGACGCTGTAGGCGACGGTGGAGGCATGGCGTATGTGCCCGAGAGTGTCATCTCGGCTCGCCATGGATTTGATATGGGCACGTTGCTTGCGCCGGCAATGAACGCCGGCAACGCGCCGACCGATCTGCTCGCCGCGTTTGCCGATGCAAACGCGGCCATGCAGCCACTCTTCGAGGAGCACAAGGTTGAGCACAGTTTCGACGTTGGTGACGCTCTGCTGTTCAACAAGTATGTGTGGCATCGGAGTTCGCCCTACCGGGGCGAAGGCGAGAAGCGACGCCTCGGTATCGCTCTTCGATTCGTCGGTGCTGATGCTCGCATGGACCGAACTCGTTGGACCGCCGAGTTCAACTTTGGTGGCGGACTCGGAATCGGAACCGAAGCGCCGATCGTCGCTGGGAAAGAGGACAGGTTCGCTCGGTTCGTCGATGTCGACGATGGCGACCTCATCAGCTCGTCGCCTTCGGTGGATTTCATTATCTAGAACCGCTAGCCAATGACCGACTCAACTACCACGGCAACGAACATCGCTGTAGATGTCGCCGTAATTGGCGGGGGCGTCGCTGGTATCTACGCGGCCATCGAGGCCCGTCGTCGCGGTTTCACCGTCCAAGGTCTCGAGGCACTCGATGGATTGGGCGGAACTTGGTTTACCAACAGATATCCGGGAGCGCGCTGCGATATCGAAAGCCTTGAGTACTCGTTCGGCTTTGACGAAGACCTGCAACAGTCATGGGTCTGGACCGAGCGCTACGCCGCCCAACCGGAGATCCTCGGATACATAGACCATGTTGTCGATCGTCACCGGGTACACGAAGTATTCCGTTGCGGGACCAGGGTCGATTCTGCGTCATTTAGCAATGAACGCTCATGCTGGACCGTCGTGACCGACGGCGGAGACCGCCTGACCGCTCGGTGGCTCATCTTGGCGACCGGCGGTCATTCAGTTCCCCGTCAGGTGCTGTTCGACGGACAAGACCAGTTCGATGGCGCACTATTCCATACTGCGCATTGGCCTGACGGGTTCGACCTCTCGAGCAAACGGGTTGCCGTTATCGGAACAGGTCCGTCCGGGATCCAGTGCGTTCCCGAGATCGCCGCGGTCGCTGAGCAGGTCTTCGTTCTCCAAAGAACCCCTAACTACGTGGTGCCATCGCAGAACACGCTTGTCGATCCGTCCTACGAGTCGTTTGTGAAGTCCTCCTATCCCGATTTTCGGAAACGATGCGCCTCCAACACGGTGGGGATCGGCGCCGAATACGAACCGAGCTGTGGGCCCTCGACCATTCACAACGAGGCTCAGCGGATCGCCGAGTTCGAACGTCGATGGCAATACGGCGGCTTTACGTTCGTGTTTGCTTACGACGACATGGGAACGAGCCTTGAACTTGCCCAAAGTGCCGCTGACTTCATCCGGTCAAAGATTGCTAGCGCGGTAGACGACACGGCGACTGCAGAGCGGCTATCGCCTCAACATCCATTTGGTGCCCGGCGGCTATGTGTCGGAACGGGTTACTACGAGAGCTTCAATCGCCCGAACGTCGAGCTGATCGATCTGCGAGCGACGCCGGTCCGGTCGTTGAATGCAAAAGGAATTGAGCTCGAAGGTCCCGTTACGTTGGTTGACCTTCGCGACGCTGCTGCGCATCGCCAAGTTGGTGCGCAACTCGATGTTGACGTGGTGGTGCTGGCGACCGGATTCGAGGATCAGACCAGCGCCGTGCGAGCAGTCCACATCGAGAACGGCGATCGCACCACACTGGCTCAGCTTTGGGCCAACCGACCTTCCACGTACCTCGGAATGCTGGTCGCAGATATGCCGAATCTTTTTCTCGTGAACGGCCCTGGAAGCCCGTCGATCACCACCAATATGATCGCCAACGCCGAACAGAACATCACCTGGATCTTCGATTGCATCGCCGAAGCATTGGATCGAGGTCAGTTCCGGGTTGAAGCCGATCGATCCGCCCAGCGCGACTGGTCGGAGTATGTCGACCAGCGTGCCGAAGGCTCGCTCATATTTCTCGACTCGTCGCGCTACGTGGGTACCGCCCCAAACGGCGATCGATACGTCCTGCCGTTTATCGGGGTCGAGGACTACCTCCAAGACATCCAATTCGTCATCGACTCCGGCTATGTCGGCTGTGTGTTTGGCGAAACTTCACATCCCTTAGGCAATGAGGAACAACACCAATGCGCTACGTCCTTCTCTTCCTTGCGGTAGTCGCGACCTCTGGGTCGGCGTACTTTGTCCGCGAGTCGGCACTACATCCGGTGATGCTTGCGTCCTACCGGATGCTGATAGCGGCGATTTTCCTTACGCCGGTGTTCTTGAAGCAGCTTCGAAAACATCCAGAGGTTTCCGTACAGAAGCTCTTTATCGCCGTGGGCCCACCGGCAGTGCTACTCGGTGTGGAACTCAGTATCTGGAATTTCGCTGCTCGAAACACGAGCATGGCCAACGCATCGTTGGTGGTGAACCTTATGCCGCTTGCGATGCCCATCGTTTTGTGGGTCATCTACAAAGAGAGAATCAATCAACGCGAGGTGTTCGCCACCGTTGTGGCGATGATTGGACTTGGGTTATTGCTCGGCGGCGACTTTGCGGTCTCGCCAGACTTCCTGCTCGGTGACTTCACTGCACTGCTCACCATGTTGTTCCTCACGGTGTACCTCGTCCTCGCCCGGCGCTTCTCGAAATTGCCATCGATTTGGCTGTACGTGGTGCCCATGTATTTCTTTGGAGGCGTTGTCGTCGGGATCGCAGGGTTGTTTGTCGCTGACGATTTCGTTCCGAGTGGAGTGAGCGAGTGGTGGCCGGTGCTTGGACTGGCGTTGTTACCCACCGTGATCGGCCACTCGACGCTCAATTGGTGCATGCAGCGGATACGAGGCCAGATCGTCGCATTGGTCAACTTGATGCACCCATTGTTCGCCGGGGTGATTGGATTCTTCGCCTTTGATGAATCGCCGACCGGGTTGTTCTATGTTGCGGCCGTTCTGTTGGTGGCCGCCGCCGGAATCGTTGTCTTTGGGCCAAAGACCGACATGACAGTCGAACCCAAGCAGGCCGATGTGTACCACGACGGGTATGTGCCGCCTCCAGACGATGACGACGAGGTCATCGACCTTCGTGAGCATGCTCATCGGCCAGACGAAGTGGCGGTCAAGGGCAGCGATGTCGAGTGACAACCCCAGCGGTGGAGCGATCACGTCGGTGGCTGATGAGCGAATAAAGGGCGCTCATCACCTTGATGGTGATTCCGCAAAACTTACCGACTACTACGACGGCTGGGCAGCGAACTACGACGAGGATTCCCGGGTCGAAAAATATCAGGGCCCGCGCGTGCTGGGTGATCTTGGCGCCTTATGTCAGACCGCGTACTTGTCTATGCCGCGACCCGACGTCCGAGTGCTCGATGCTGGCTGTGGGACGGGTCAGGTTGGTGTTGAGTTCGTGCGGCGTGGGTTTTCGAAGCTTGACGGCGCCGACCTATCTGAGCAGATGGTGGACCAGGCGCGGTTAACCGGTGCCTACGCCGAGCTTTTCGCGAACGTTGACCTGGGTGGCGACAGTCCAGTCCCGCCGCGGCCGGTCGACCGCTACGACATTGTCGTTTCGTGTGGGCTGTTCCTGCACGGACATCTTCCCCCGGAGGGGCTTCGCTCCCTGCTTGGAAACGTTCGCGACGGTGGAGTGTTTTTGACGAGCACGCGCAACAGCTACCTGGGATCGACGACGTTTCTTGATGTTGTTGCGGAACTGGTCGGTGCTGGTCGGGTTGAAGAGCTCTTTCGGCTTGAGGGTGCTTCGTATATTGCAGAAGAAGACGCAACCTATTGGGTGTTGCGAGTTCTCTAGGTCGGCGAAGGTTTACAACAGGCGACAATTTGGCGATCTGAGCATCGCCGGTACCATCGCGAAGTCATGCGACCCATGTCGGCTGATGGCCGTGGTTCAAAGCTGATCACCACCGCCGCGTGGGTGGCGAGTGCGCTTTCGGTGGTGTTGTACGTGGTCAACACGGTGCGGCTGAACGCCGACACGTATCGAGGCGACCAGTGGCACTGGATCGCCAACGTGTTGGCGCCCTACGAAGCTGGCCGGATCGGGTTCTTCGATTCGATCACCTACGAATACGAGAACTTCGCCCATAGCCACATTCCGACTCTCGTGGTGTTTATCGCCAACTACAAGTGGTTCGGGTTGTCGACCACGGTCGATTCGATCGTGGGTGTTGTCTCGTTGCTGACCACCTTGGCGATCATCGTGCGGTTTGCCCGGCGCGAGATGAGCCCGTTGGTGGCGGCCGGGTCGATTGCTGTCGTCAGTGCGATCCTGTTTGCGAGCACGGCGGCGACCAACTTCACGTGGTCGCTGCTTCAGTTCCAGATGCTGTTTGTGTTGGTGGCCATCGCCTACCTCGCCTCGATGGTTCGCCAGATCGAGAAACCGACGTGGCTGCATGCGGGCCTTGTTGTGCCGCTCACCTTAATCATGGGCGACGCCTCGGGGGCCGCTGCGGTTGCCGCGAGCCTGGTGTACTTCGTGTTGGAGACGATCCGCTCGCCCGAGCGCCGGAAGCTGCCGCTCAAACATCTCGTGTTGTTCCCGGTGCACCTGGTGTGGCTTCAGCTCTTGCTCGGTGGCCGTCGACCACATTCGAGCGCCGGCATAGGCGACGTCTTTCGCAACGTTGGCGGCATGGTCGAAGGTTTCGCCTACTCGGTTGCCACCACGTTCGTGGGCCTCGGCAATGCAGCCAACGTGTTCTTTCTCGAGTGGACCTGGTGGCCGTTGTGGCTGGTCGTCGGCCTGGTAGCGATCGGCGCGGCGGCCCTGGCACTGTTTCGAAGTGAGCTCCAGCGGCGCGACCACTTTCCGTTGATGATCATGTTGATGACCCTCATCTGGACCGCGGGTGTGTTGAAGTCGCGGGTGCCACCCAATGGTGCCGAGGCCATGCAGTTTCCGCGCTACGCCATCTACACCGGGTTAGCTGGGGTGGGGCTGGCGCTGTTTCTTGGCGTCCGGTGGGATGCCTTGGGCGGACTCCGCAAGGTGATTGGCGCCGGCGCCGCGGTGGTTGTGGCCTCGAGCGTGGCGGCCAGCGTTGCGTTGGCGCTCGACGCCGACGGGCCGGCCCGCCAAGACCAAGAGCTTGCGTCGCTCCGTAGTTTTGCGGCTGGCGAAACCGACGACCTGCTCGTCACCGGCCCAGAATGCGACGACGGAATCTGCCTGAGCCAAACCTGGTTCCTTGCCGACCACCAGTTGGGGTCGCTCGGCGAGTTCGACACCGGGCTTCCCGAATGGGCCGGCCCGCTGCGCGATCAAATCGCTGGCCGGTTCCATGCCCAGAGTGGCGAGGACAAGTTTGGGGTCTGCCTCGTTCTGCCCAGCATCGACGACGCGGCGATCATCGACGGAGTGTTTGGCGACCCACAGATCGTCGAATCGGTATCGATTCCCGACGCCGACCGCCCCGCTGCGGAAGCATTTGCTATCGAGACGAGTCGCTCATTCTGTGGCGGTGGCGGATGAGCCAGCGATTCGATCGTCGCACCGTGCTCCAGGGCATGGGTGCGCTCGGACTCGGGACCCTGATCGGCTGCTCGGGCGACGGCGATAGTTCGGCACCAGCCGGCGAGAAGCCCAACGTTTTGTTCATCACCGTCGACGATCTCGGCACGACCCTCGGCGCCTACGGGCACCCGAAGGTCAAGACACCTCGCATCGACAAGTTCGCCAGCCAGGCAGCGCTGTTTGAGTGGTGCTGGTGCCAAATGGCGATCTGCACCGCCTCGCGAACCAGCATCCTCACCGGCCTCCGTCCCGAAACGACCGGGCTGGTCGGCATCGACCACGACTGGCAGGCCACCTTGCCCGACGCGGTGTCGATGGTGCGGCACTTCCGCGACAACGGCTACCGCACCTTCGGCGCCGGCAAGATCCGCGACCCGCGAGGCGGCGCCCACGACGATGCCTGGGACGAGCGGGTGAAGGAAGGCGGGATCCGTGAGGTCGGGCTGGCGCTCGACATGCTCGACGAAGCAACCGCCGATGACGGGCCGTTCTTCGTCGGCATTGGATTCGAGCAGGCCCACTGTCCGTGGGAGCCGTCGGCCGAGGCGCTAGCGGCCTACGACGGCCCGGTCGAACCCGATGGGCCGGGCGTGACGATGCAGCAGTACCAAGTCGAGTGCGCCGGGGTCGCCGGTCAGGACATGTCGACCGACGAAGTCAACGATCTGATGCTTCGGTACCTGGCGTCGGTGACCGAGGTCGACACGATGATCGGCCAAGTCCTCGACCGGGCGGCCAATCTCAAACTGTTCGAGAACACCATCGTCATCGTGTGGTCGGGCGATCACGGCTACTCGCTTGGCCAACATGACTGGTGGGGCAAGTGGACGAACCACAAGTCATCGACCCACATCCCGTTGATCATGCATGTGCCCGGCGTGTCGAAGCCCGGCCAACGCATTTCGGGCATCGTCGAAGCGGTCGACATGTACCCGACGCTGGTCGACCTCTGTGGACTTACCGAGGTTCCGCAATCCTTCGACGGTTTGTCGTTTGGTCCGCTGTTCGCCGAACCCGAACGGGCCTGGAAGAAGGCGGCGTTCTCGAGTTGGGAAGGCCAACTGTCGGTCAAGACCGACCGGTACAACTTGGTCGAGCCGCGGTTTCCGTTCTTTCAGGTGTACGACCTGATCGACGACCCGTACGAAACCACCAACCTGGCCGAGGGTGACCCGCAGTTGGTCGAAGAGCTGGTGGCGATTCTCGAAGCCGGTCCGTCGGCGGCTCTGCCAAGCTAGAGCCGATGGCATTTTTTAGACGGAGCAAAAAGCAACCACGCGAGGTCGTATTGAAAACCGATCCGGCGACCGTCGACGTTTCGGCCGGGTCCGGCGACGAGGAGCTTCTCGAGGATTGGCGCCGCTCGTGCGAGGGGATTGAACCGAGCGCTCAGGCGGTGGGTGCGAGCCGTTGGGATTGGCCAGAGTTTGCGTGGTCGATTTCGGTTTCGCTCGGCGAGTTTGTGACCGACCAAGCCGACTCCGATGCGCTACATCAGGCCGTGGTCGACGCCTTGATGGCCGTTCCTGGCATCAAAGAGGTGGGCCGGGAAGACAACGAGCAGTGGTCGGTCGACGGCGATGCAGCGGGCCCCGATATCGTGCGAGCGCTTGCGGTGGCAGTCGACCGTTTCTTGCGCGACAACCCACACGTTTTTGTGCTCTAGCTAGGCCTGGTCTTCGATCGCTCGAACTTGTTTCAGCCACAACCCACCACCGGGAAGCGGGTTCGGGTTGTAGGAGCGGTGGCCGAGCAAACGCTGCACGCGGGGCGACTCCGTTGCCAGTTGTTCGGTGGTGTAGTCGATGGCCGAAGCTTCCTCGGGGGTGAGCCAGCCGACCACAAAGCTGAGGTGCATGGCGCGCCGCCAACGATCCGAGGTGAGGTTTGCTCCGCCGCCGTGCAATACGTTGCCCGAGTAGATCAGTGCATCGCCGGGGCCCAGTTCGGCCGGCACCGATTCGACGTCCTCGTACAGGTTGAGGTCTTCCCACTTGTGGCTACCCGGAACGACTCGGGTGGCGCCCAACTCCTCGGTCACCGGCTCGAGGCCAATCATGGCGCTCAGCGTGATCTCGCGGGTCTTGGGCCACGTCGCTCGGACGAACTGCCACCAGTTGTCGGCGTCGCGGTGCAGCATCTGGGCGGGTTCGCCCGGGCCGATAAACATCACCTGGCCGGTATTGACCCAGTACGACCCGCAGCTTGGTAGCAACGTGGCATCAGCGAGTGCCGCAAACACTTCGTTGTCGAGCATGGCGAAGTAGGCGGGATCGAGCTGACCAAGGCTCGAGAACCGGACGGTGCTGGTTCCGGCAAAGACTTTGCCAAAGTCGCCCATACCTTGGGTCGCCGACCCCGGGACGACCTCGGCCGCTCGTTTGTTGGCGGCGGCGAGCATCGGCCCAATGACGTCGGCCGGGAACATCGACTCGATGATCACCCCACCGTCCAGTTCGAGTTGTTCGAGCATCGTGTCGATAGGAGCGGTCGATGGGATCCGCACCACGTCTCGAAGTTCGGTCTGCATGTGGCTAACCCCCGGATCGCCATAGTTATGGCGAAACTCTATGGCTAGCTTGCGATCGTCGGCGAATGTGCCGGGCGCGTAGTGTCTGCTTTCAGGGTGCTCGGAGGTGCCGATGAAATCGCTGATGGTGCTCGGCTGCACGTCCGATGCCGGGAAGTCATTGATCACCGCTGCGTTGTGCCGTTGGTTCGCCAACCAAGGCGTGCGGGTTGCCCCCTTCAAAGCCCAGAACATGTCGAACAACGCCCGGGTGGTTGCGGGTGTCGACGGCTCTCCGGGAGGCGAGATCGGGGTCGCCCAGTGGCTCCAAGCCAAAGCGGCCAAGGTCGAGCCCGAGGTGCGGATGAACCCGGTACTGCTCAAGCCCGAGTCGAACACGCAGAGCCAGGTTGTGGTGCGGGGCATCGTCGACCGCGAGCTCACCAACACCGACTGGAACGACCGCCACGATGC
>CALHTF010000028.1 GCA_938038815.1 uncultured Acidimicrobiales bacterium
CGACCCGCAGATGCTCGGCATCGGCCCCGTCCCCCAGGGCGTCTTCGACCGCTACCTCTGCACCTCCACACTCGTGGGTGCGGTGTTTGATGGCGACGGGCAGAACCTGTGGCTCGGAAGAACCAAACGGCTCGCCACCCGAGCCCAGCTCACCGGACTACGAGCCCGCGATAAAGGCTGCGTCCTGTGCGCCGCACCCCACAACAAATGCCAAGCCCATCATCTACGGCCCTACAACGCCCCCATCGGTGGGCGCACCAACATCGACGAACTCGCACTCGTCTGCTCGGACTGCCATCACCTCATCCACGACACCAAACAAACCCTCCACAAAAACGACCACGGCGTCTGGACACTGCGGCCCGCAACCCCCGACGAAATCGCCCCCACCCGACCCAAAGACACACCCCACCCAAAGCGAGAGTGAATCGCCCGCTCCCGACCCGGCTCCCCCCAGCCT
Source organism: uncultured Acidimicrobiales bacterium (assembly GCA_938038815.1). Lineage (GTDB taxonomy): Bacteria > Actinomycetota > Acidimicrobiia > Acidimicrobiales > SHLQ01 > CALLQB01. Next base: position 461 of record CALHTF010000028.1, read on the forward strand.
CTTGGCCAGCACGCACCGACCAACCCGTGACTGGCCCATCGAACGTGCCACTCGATCCCGCCTGACATGGTCACGCGGGCTACTTGGCGTTGAGCGCTCTGCGGCTGGTCGCGAACCCGTCCGTGCCCCGCCGAGTTTTCCGGACCTACAAGCGACCGGTTGATTGTGCCGCACCGAATACACCGATGCGCTCCATGCCATTGGCCATGGCGACCGCCTCTAGCTGCGACGACACGTCCAACTTTCGCAAGACCGATTTCACTTGGGTTCGCACGGTGCTCTCGGCAACAAAACCCTGCTCGGCGATCGACCGGACGTTGTGGCCGTCGCATAGCAGCCGTAGCACCACCTGCTCCCGTTCGGTCAGGGTCGAAAACTTCGACACTTGCTGACGCCGATGGTCTTCGACCTGCCGGTAATTCGTTTGTGCCTGAGCCCGATGGGTGACCGCCGTGAGCACCTCGCCACGCACCGTTGCCTCAACGGCGCGCACCAGATCCTTGATCGGACGGCCTTTGGAAATCACGGTCGATGCTCCAGAAGCGATACATGCATCCCAATGCATCGAGTCGTCGCTACCGGTGTACACGACGCAGTCGATACCCGCTTTGGTCAACCACCGCACGAAGCGGACCCCGGCGTCGCGGTCGCTACCCATGGTCACATCGACCACCGCTACCTCAGCTGCCGGCACGTCGAGGGTGGCCCAGTCTCGCTCATCGATCTCCAACTGAGGCTGAGGGTCGAATGTGAACGCGCAAAGACCGATCTCGGCGATTGCCGCGCAAACGCCGCTCGACACAAGGGGGTGATCATCGATCACGACCACCCGAGTGTTGTTCGCACCTGGCCGATACATCTAGCCCGACACCGCCTGTGCTGGAACCAGATCGGACTCGATCGGTGACAGGAGGGGAACCGACAGGTCAACGCTGTCCGGGTCGGGCAGCGACACCCGAAAGCGAGCACCCACGCAGTTTGGCGGTAGCGGGATCACGTCGATGGTTCCGCCAAGAGCCTCGATTGCCTCACGCGATCGCGTCAGGCCTTGCCCGGTGTGCTCGGTCGGGTGTGCGCTTACCCCTGGCGCAAAAATTACGTCGTGAACCGCCTCGTTTACCCCGATTCCATCGTCGGAAACGGTGATGTCGATCCAACCCGAACGCTGCCGTTTCACCTCAACGGCGACGAGCGAAGCGCGCCCGTGCTCCACGGCATTGTCCACCAAGTTCTGCACCACCCAGGCCAGCACGTCGGGCGATGCCACGACCTCGGCCGATAAGTCCCCACGAAGTTCGACCCTGGTGCCGAGCTCTCGCCGACAGCGCAGGAACGGATACACGGTCTGGGCCACCTGAATTCGGTCCGGACGTTCGATTTCGGCGAGCGCCACCATCCGTCGCAGCCGTGCGAACTCCGACGTTGTCGCCGCGGCGAGGTCGACGAGTTCCTCGGTGGACATCTGGGCGGCGTTCACCCGCATCGTGATCAAGGCACCCTCGATCGCGGCGAGCGCAGCACGCCGGTCATGGGTCGCCGCTCCGACCCGGGCCTGAACGACCGACGCCGCAAGCTCGGCTTCGCGCGCCGCAACGCATTGACAGATATACGCTTGTCGAACCTCGGTAAGCGCAGCCAACAGCACACCGACCAACCCGACCAGCAACAACATGATGGCTGCCGTCGTGCGAGCCTGCGATGCCGAGGAACTCGCGATGAGCATTTCCGCAGTTGCTAAGGCCACCAGGAGCACACCGATGGCGTAAGAAGCGGGGCGGCCGGTGGTTCCTCGATGCACAAATCGGACCCCGGCACCCAAGCACAAGACTACAAAGACCAGCACGAGCGGGGCACCCAGAAACGGCGACAAGGCACTGCACCCAACGACCGCGGCAGCGACTCGCCACCGGGGCTCGCGGATCGACCAGAACACATGGACAGCGCCGACCAGTGCGGCAAATGCGACCAGCATGGCCTGCGCCTGCTCAGTCGAGGAAGATTCGCTGAACCGGTGCACAAAGATGCGCAACGCGGCCGAGCCAAAAACCAGAGCCGTCACGCCGACCGCCGCCACGGCCATCGCTTTGTCGCGTTCGAGGTTTGACGCCAACAACAGAACCAGAAGCACCACCACGCTGAGTGCCAGTGCCAAGGTCGACAAGGTTCCCTGTACCGCGAGGTGAGCGAAGAACCTTCCCATGCCGCTGGCATCGTTCAGGCTCACCGCAGCGATGCTCCACGCCAGAATGGTCACCGAGGGTAAAGCGAACCAAAACCCCGAACTGCCCGAGCGAGCGCGAGGCACCCGCTGAGAATTCCAACGCCCGCCCAACGGTTTTCCCAAACCGTTTGCGAGGCTCACTGCCGCCGTTTCGATACTCATCTATTGCTTCCCGCCCGGAAGTACCTTGCACATCCCGCCGATGTGCACATGCCCACAGTGGCCCAAAACCGAACGCGTCTCAAGAACAAGACCAGAAAAGCCCGAACGTCGGTCCAACTGGGCAGAACCAATGTTCCAAACCGCGATTGGCGGCCAACTTCGAGGCCTGTCGCGAGCATTTACCCAATTTAGTGGATTCGGTCCGACGTCGACCTGCGGTTCTCTGAGGCAGCACACCAAAACCGATTTACCAAAAGGAAAACACTTATGAAGTACATCGTCGAAATTCTGAACCAGCGCATCGAGAGCCGGGACGACCGAGGAGCAACTGCGGTTGAGTACGGAATGCTCGTGGCGCTCATCGCGGCAGTGATCGTCGCTGTGGTGACGACTCTGGGAACCCAGATTCAGACCGCATTCCAGACCATCGTCGACGCACTGCCATAACCCGTGCGCACGTTTCGTGGGTGGCTGGCCAAGGCCAGCCACCCACGAGGCCAGCTTCTTCACAATTTGACGGCGAATTTCACCACAGGCGGCAACGATGAACAACTACGACCCATCACCTATCGAGCTAGAGCGAGGCGCAGCGAGCGCCGAGTACGCGCTACTCGTCGTGTTCATCGCCGCAATAATTGTCACGTTGATTACGACCCTCGGTATCGATACCGAGGAGCTGTTCTCCCGGATCACGTTCTGATGCGCAGCACCACGAACCACGAATCCGACCAACTCGCCCGCTGCTGCGAAGAACCACGCAGCAGCGACCGCGGCGCCGCCATGGTGGAGTTTGCTCTACTCCTCCCGGTGCTCGTACTTATTCTGTTCGGCACGATCGAACTTGGCCGGGCGTACAACGCCAAGAGCACCCTTACCCACGCGGCGCGAGAGAGCGTCCGGGTGCTCGCCCTCGATACAGGCGACCCACAAGCCGCGGCGGTGGCCGCTGCACCATCGCTTACGGGGGCGATTGGGTTCAGCAGCACCGGTGGGACTCCTTGTACCCCAGGCGACCCGGTATCGGTGACCCTTTCCTACGACGTGAACTACACCATTCCGCTGTTCGGCGAGGGAACCATCACCTTGACCGACACGGCAACCATGAGGTGCGGCGCATGAGCCAGATAGCTATGTCGACACGAAACGCCGAATCCAAGACCACCTCAGACGATCGCGGCGCGACCGCAGTGCTGGTTGCCTTCCTGATCGTTGTCCTCGTCGGCATCGCCGCGTATGTCATCGACGTTTCGGCCCTTCACCAAGAACGGCGCGAGCTCCAGAACGGCGCCGATGCCGCCGCGCTGGCCGTGGCCTGGGACTGCGCCCTCGACGCCAACTGTGGTGATGAGTACGCAACTGCCGACAGTTATGTCGACGCCAACGCCAACGACCTCGACAGCAATGTGCTGCCCGGCAACATCACCTTCCCAGCCGCCAACCAGGTGACGGTGAAGGCGACGACCGCCGACAACGACGGCGATGACGTCGACGGTGACAACACCACCGTCGACTTCTATTTCGCTCCGATCTTTGGCGCGAACGGCGCAACCGTCTCCGCGGAGGCAACCGCCGCATGGGGCGTTCCGAACTCCGCCACGACCTTCCCAATCACCATCTCGCTCTGCGAGTGGGACGACTTCCTTGCCACCAACGGAGGATTCAGTCAGGGTCCGCCATTCTCCGGTGCTCCATGGGTCCTTGAGTTTCTCACGAGCAACAACCAAGGCAACCCAAACGCTGGCCCAGGTGATTGCGCAGCTGTCGCGGGCCAAGACACCGACGGCGACAACCGTCTCGAGGGTGGCTTTGGCTGGCTACAAAACTCCAACTGCGAGGCCCAGATCACGGCCGACGGTTGGATTGGTTCCAAACCCGGAAACGGTGTTCCCAACGGATGTGACCTATCGGGCGATCTGCTGGGCCAGACCATCATGATTCCGATCTTCGACGACGTCTGGGACACGAAAGACCCAGGTGCCGCACCGTGTACCGGGCCCGGCGACAAGTGCTACCACATCTACGGTTTCGCGGCGTTCTACGTCGACGGCTTCCGCTTTCCCGGCAATTCCACAAATCCCCCATGCAACCCACCCAAGACGTGCCTGGGCGGCTATTTCACCAACTTCGTGTTCTCGAACCCCGGCGGCACCGTCGGCGGACCCGAACTCGGCGCCAATGTCGTCTACTTGATCGGCTGACCCGCCCAGCCGCTTGACGGCATCGCTTTCCCTGACAACCACACCCACTCCCCCACCTCACCAAAGGCCTTCGCCTCATGAAAAACACCACACCCGAAACACTCGCTAGGAGGATCACCCAATGACCAGGAAACGATTGTTTGGCTTCATGACATCGCTCGCCCTCGCTATCGCTGGCACCGCAGTGTTGGCGGCGTACGTCAATAGCGCCGAGGACCGGGCACTCGCCGGTGAGGAAATCGTTGAGGTGCTGGTGATCGACAAGCTGATCAAGGCCGGCGCTACCGCCGAAGAGGTTGCGGCCGCGTCTCGTATCGAACGAGTACCTACCAAGGTTCGCGCCGATACCGCAGTCGCCACGGTCGACGGGCTCAGCGGCCAAGTCTCCGCGGTGGATCTGCTCCCCGGCGAGCAGATCCTGACCAACCGCTTTGTGACGGCCGCCGCGTTCGAAGAAGCGGAATCGACGCTCACGGCGATTCCACCCGGCTATCACGAGATCACGATCGCGCTCGAAGCCCAGCGAGCGGTGGGTGGCGAACTTCGTCCCGGTGATTCGGTCGGCGTCATCTCCTCATTTGACGCCATGCCCACCAACGGATCGGCCGCCGTGCGTTGGGTCGATGCCAACCGACTTCGTGAAGCACTTGAGCTAGGCGTCGACCTCAACACGATCGCTGCCTGGTTCGGGACCGAAGCAGCAGACGAGGCAACCGAAGGACCAGAAGAGGAAGACGGCACCGGCTTTACCGACCAAGTCATCGTCGACGACCAAGAGGCGTTCCTCCAGGCCGCCGAGCTGGTGATTTCGCTCAACGGAGACCTGCCGTTCGATGCTCGCCAGACCCCAGCGGTTACCCACCTACTCGTCCACAAGGTCCTCGTGACTCGGGTGCAACACGAAGAGGTGCCAGAAGTTGATGAGGACGAAGAGCGAAACACCGACCTCGCTCCGTCCGGCCGGCTGTTGGTAACGCTCGCCGTGCCGGTCGAGGACATCGAATCGGTCGTCTTTAGCGCCGAATTCGGGCGCATCTGGCTATCGGCCGAACCCGATGAGGCACCAGAAAGCGGCACACGCGTCGTCAACCGGGAAAACGTCTACGAACAAGACGCCGACGATTCATTCACGCCGGCCGAAGACGAATCGGTTTCGTTCTCTGCCCAAACCCGAGAGGCGGTCGGTGAATGAGCGACTCACCAGACACGATCAATCTCGTCGTCGCCTCGCGCGACACTGCTACTCAGGACCGCAGCAAAGACATCTTCGACCGGTCGAACATGGTTATTCATCCGGCGGCCGACCTGCTTGACCTTGGTTCGGTCGATACGGTCGCCGGGCGGCTGGCGGGCCTCGACCCGCATGTGGTGTTACTCGGACCAGATCTCGGCATCGACGAATCACTCTCGTTAGTTGCCGAGCTCGAATCCGTATGCCCCGCAGCGAGTGTCATCTTGGTCGGCGAACCCGACGCGGATCTGTTTCGCGATGCGCTACATGCCGGGGCGACCGATGTGATCGCTCCCGACGCCGACGACACCACGTGGGCGTTCAGCGTCGACCGGGCTATCGCGACCACCCAGCGGCTGCTCGACCTGAATGGTCGATCGGACGTCATCGCCACCGAGCAGTCGACCGCTCAGGTGATCACCGTCCTTTCTCCCAAAGGGGGCTCGGGCAAAACCACGGTGAGCACCAACCTCGCGGTGACCTTGGCCCGCTCGCACCCCGGTGACGTGGTGTTGGTAGACCTCGATCTGCAATTTGGCGACGTCGCTCATGCACTGCGGGTGATCCCCGAATTCACCTTGGCCGACGCAACCTCGGCCACCGCCGACAGCACCGCACTCAAGTCCTTCCTCACCAGTCGAGAGTCGTTGTATGTGCTTTGCGCACCCCAACAACCAGAAGATGCCGATGACATTTCGGCCGAGGTCGTGCGTTCGGTGCTCCAACAGCTCCACAAGAGCTTCTCGATCATCGTCGTCGACACACCAGCCGGGCTCGACGAAACAACACTCGAAGCGATCGATCAAGCAACCGACCTCGTCTTTGTCACGTCGACCGATGTGCCAAGCGTTCGAGCGGTCCAGAAAGAACTCGACATTCTCGATCGGATGGGCGTTGAAAAACCGACGCGCCACCTAGTCATGAACCGGTCGAACGCCAAGGTTGGGCTCGATATCAACGACATCACGCTCACAACCGGCCTCGACATCAACGCTCAGGTACCGAGTAATCGGCAGGTCCCGATCGCCATGAATCGCGGGATTCCCATCGTGGAGCTCGATGCCAAGAGCCCGCCGGCGAGAAACATCATTGGCTTGGCGGACCAGTTGGCGGGAACCACGCCAAAGAAGTCATCAATGCTGCGAGGATTCCGACGATGAGTCTCAAAGACCGACTGGGGCAACCCCAACACGTCGAATCGATCACATCGCTTCGAGCGTCTAACTCATCCGCGCTGCGATCGGCACCAACCGCCACCGACGCGATCCGCAGCGTGCGCGAACGGGCGCAGGAATCACTGTTTGCTCGACTGGGAGCCCGGCTCTATGACCCGACGCTCACCGCCGATCAGCTGCACACGATGGTCACCGCCGAACTCCAATGGCTGTTCGAAAACGGCGACCTGCCACTGTCGGAAACCGAGCGGTCCCAGCTGGTGGAAAGCGTCACCCAAGACGTCATGGGTTACGGACCAATCGAGTCGATGCTTGCCGACCCGGCGATCACCGAGATCATGGTAAACGGCAACGAGAACATCTTTGTAGAACGATCGGGTCAGCTCGAACCGACCATGTCGCGGTTCGTGTCCGATGAGCATCTTCGCCGGGTTATCGACCGAATTGTGTCCGCCGTCGGCCGACGGATCGACGAATCGTCGCCCATGGTCGATGCCCGACTACCCGATGGGTCTCGCGTCAACGCCATCGTTCCACCGCTCGCGGTCGACGGCCCTTCGCTCACCATCCGGAAGTTCTCACAACGCCCATTCAGCGTCGATGACCTCATCGGCTTCGGCACCCTGACCCCCCGTATTGCCGACTTCATCGAAGCATGCGTCGAAGCCAAAGTATCGATTCTGGTAAGCGGCGGTACCGGTTCGGGCAAGACCACGCTCTTGAATGTCGTGTCCGACTACATCCCCAGCACCGAACGCTTAGTTTCCATCGAGGACTCGGTCGAACTGCGGTTAAAGCAGTCAAACATCGTGCGGCTTGAAAGTCGCCCTGCCAACATCGAGGGGGAAGGCGAGGTCACGATCCGTCACCTCGTGCGCAACGCCTTGCGCATGCGACCCGACCGAATCATCGTCGGCGAGGTTCGAGGCAGCGAAGCACTCGACATGCTGCAAGCGATGAATACCGGCCACGAAGGGTCGCTGACCACCTTGCACGCCAACTCGCCCCGCGATGCGCTGTCTCGACTCGAAACCATGGTTCTTATGGCCGGCATGGAACTCCCGCTCACCGCGGTGCGCGAGCAAATCGCATCCGCAGTCGATCTACTCGTCCACACCATGCGGCTCAGCGACGGCAGCCGGCGGGTCATCTCCATAACCGATGTGTCCGGCATGGAAGGCGACATCATTCAGTTGAACGACTTGTTCGCCTTTGACTTCGGCGCCGGGCGCGACGATGAGGGCCGCTACCAGGGATCGATTCATCCCACGGGGTTGCGGCCGTCGTTCACCGAAAAGCTCGAGAACGCCGGAATCCATCTGCCCATGGAGGTCTTTGGGATTCAGGCAAACGGGAAGCGGCGGTCCTCATGATTCCAGAGCGTCTCGTCGCCACCTTAGGACTTGCGGTAACGCTTCTCGCAGCGCTGTTGTTCGTTACCGCCAGTCCGGTTTCGTCTCAGGAAACCAGTGCTGACCGCCAGTTAGAAGTCAACCAACTCGACACCACCGGGTCGCCTGAACTTTCGGCGATCGTGACCGCACCGGCAAGTGCCCTTGGCCTCGACGAGTCAACGTTGCGATTTACCGTCAACGAAGAGGGCGAGCCGGTAGACGTAGTGGTTTCTTCTCTCGGAGGCGAGAACCTTGAGGTCGTTCTGCTGATCGATACATCGGGTTCGATGAACGGCGCGGCGATGGACAACGCCCGAACCGCGGCGCTCGAGTTTCTCGACATCATGCCCGCAACCGTCCCCATCTCGGTTCGCGGTTTCGGTGCTCGAGCGCAAACGGCGACCGAGTTCACCACCGACCGCGAGGTACTCCGCCCAGCAATCGCGGCACTCACGCCCTCGGGCGAAACCGCGTTGTACGACGCCCTGATCGCAACGGCTGAGGACTTCGGTGGCCGAGCCGCCGACCGACGAGTCGCGTTTGTGGTCACCGACGGCGGCGACACCGTGAGCACGGCGACCGCAGAGCAAGCAATCGAAGCCCTTGAGGCCCAATCGGTTGAGGTCAATGCCGTCTCGCTGCTCACGAGTGAATCCGATCCCCTCACGCTCGCAGCAATCGCCGACCAGCGAGGCGGGGCTGTCGTGTCGGCAACCGATCCAGTCGGGCTTTCCGAGGCGTACAACGAGGTCGCCGCCCTGCTCGTCAATCGCTACGAACTGACGTGGACGACGCCCAACGGCGGACCAACGAAGGTCGAAATCCGGCTGCTTGCGCCCGATGGTTGGCACCGTTTCAACCGCACGGTCGCGCTGCCTGCGCTGCCGGTCATCGAACCAGAGTCGTCGGTGAGCCCGACCACGCCCGACAACCAGGTTGCCCATGCACCGAGTGCGTTGACTTCGACCCTGGTGCCGGAGTCAACCTCCGCGCGTCTCGCGCTGGTCGGACTCGGCTTGTTGTTCACCGCAATGCTTGTCGCGACCGCCACGGCGTTGCTTTCACCTCCCCGTGATCGCCAACTTTCCCAGGAGTTCTCGCACCAACGGCTCCCCGAACGTTTCGGCCCCGGAGTCGGCTTTAGCGCCCCGATGCAACGACTCATCGCCTGGTTCGACCGGCGATTTCAGACCCGAGCGAGCGGCAGCATGCTCAGTTTGATGCTCGATCGAGCAGGCGTTCGCTGGGCAGCGGCGGAGGTCGCTGCGGCGACCTCGGCCGCGACGTTGGTGATCGTCATCGTCGGGCTTTCATTCGGGTCAGTACTTGCCGGCATCGCGTTCGCTGGCTCGCTGTGGTTCCTCGTCTGGGCGGTGCTGCGGATCCTCACAAACCGTCGCCAAGGTGCCTTTGCCGATCAGCTCGATACCACGCTGGTAATGCTCGCCGGAACCTTGCGGGCCGGCTACGGAATTAACCAGGCACTCGACACCGTCGCCACCGAAACCGACGCGCCGACCAATGAAGAGTTCCAGCGAGCGCTAACCGAAGTTCGGTTGGGCAAGAGCTTGCCCCAGGGGCTGATGGGCATCGCTGACCGAGTCGAGAGCGAAGACTTCCTGTGGGCGGTCCAGGCGATCGAGATCAATGCCGAAATCGGCGGCAATCTTGCCGAAGTCCTAGAAAACGTCGCCAGCACGATCCGGGCGCGAACCACCGTGAAACGCAAGATCACTGCGCTGAGCGCCGAGGGTCGCATCAGTGCGGTGGTGCTTTACATTCTCCCGTTCCTGATGTTCGGGTGGATCCGCCTCACCAACCCCAACTACCTGTCCGAAATGACCGGCAGTACCGCAGGTTTCTACATGCTTGCTCTCGCCGCGTTCCTACTGGTGCTCGGTGGCGTCTGGCTCAAGCGCATCGTCACCATCGAATATTAGGAGTCCACCATGCCGCTCTACGTTCTTGCCGCCTGCTTCGCCGTCGCACTCTCGATACCCGTCATGGGCGTCGCGTTTTCTGCCGCCCGCCACGACCGCATGGTGCGCAGAAACCTGCGAGTCGATCAACGCCGAACCGGCGCGTTGATCATGCCGCAGCCCGAAACCTCGCTGTTGGCTGGCTGGGCTGAGTGGCTCGCCACCAAGGTTCGGCCCTATACCCCCGCCGCATATGTCGACCATCTCGATCGACGGATCAGCCTTGGCGGCCTTAACCACCGCCTTACCGTCGACCGACTCCTTGCGGTCAAGGTCGCTCTGGCCGTCGGAGTTCTACTCTTCGCTCTTCTGCAAGCTGCGGCGGGAAGCGTCAGTTGGTTGTTCTTGGGGGTCGTGACCTCGCTGTTGGTCTTTATGATTCCCGACCTAGCGCTCGACAGTCGCGGCCAGCGACGCCAGACCGCGATTGAACGGCAGCTACCCGACGTGCTCGACCAGCTCACCATCAGTGTCGAGGCCGGACTCGGCTTCGACGGAGCACTCAAACGGGTGGTCGACACCACCGAAGGGCCGCTCTCCGAAGAATTCACTCGAACCCTGCAAGATATCCAGTTCGGTATGCCCCGAACCGATGCGATCCAATCGCTCATCGACCGCACCGATGTTCTTGACCTACGAATATTTGGCTCGGCGCTCAACCAAGCCAGCAAGTACGGAGTGCCTCTGGCTCATGTGATGAGGGTTCAGGCTGCCGACTTGCGGGAAAAGCGCCAGTTTCGAGCCGAGGAACAAGCGGCAAAGGTGCCAGTAAAGATGTCGATGCCCCTCGTGCTGTGCATCTTGCCGGTGTTGTTCATTGTGCTGATGGGACCAGCGGTCATCCGACTGTCTGGCACCGGATTTGGAGGCTGACCATGACCATCGCTGACCTTCCACGAAGCGACACCCCTACCCAAGGGCGCACGCTTTCCGATGTCCTCGGTGACGCACAGTCGCTATCGGTCGTGCGTTCAAACAGCTCGACGATCGCGACGTCGTTTGACCCGCTCGACACGGTTCTCGGCGGTGGGCTTCGCCGCCATGACATGACGATAATCGGTGGGCGACCGGGTGTTGGGAAGACCGTGGCTGGCCTCCAGTGGGCCCGAGCCGCGGCCATCGATGGCGCTACCGCCATCGTGATCAGCTACGAGCACGATCCGGCGACCATCCTTGGTCGACTCTTCGCCATGGAGGTTGGATTGCTCGGCGCCGGCGGCAGCGATCGAAACCGCCCGGACGAACTCACCCATCTCGTGCGCCAGGTCATGGCCGAAGGGTGGAGCCTGAACGACGACGTAGGCCGACACCCCATCGTCCGAGCTGCTCTTGCCAGGCTCGAAACCTACGCTGACAACCTCTTGCTGGTCCCCGGGTCGACCAGACACACCGATCTCGACATGATCGACCAACTACTAACCGAGCATGCGACCGACCGAACACTCCTGGTTGTCGATTACATCCAGAAAGTCCCCGTGTTTGTCGACACCGTCAACGAGAACGATCGATTGCGCGTGGTCGCGGAGGGACTGAAACAACTAGCGATCGACCACCCCGTGTCGCTGCTGGCGGTGGCGGCCGCCAACGAGAGTGGACTGAACCAAAAGCGGGTCCGGCTCGAGAGTCTTCGAGGAGCCCAAAGCATCGGCTACGAATGCGACGTGTTGATGATGCTCAACTCCAAGTGGAGCGCCGTGTCGAGAAAGCACATCACCTTCGACCTGAACAATGCGGAGAACTTCAAGAAGTACGTGGTCTTCAGCGTCGAAAAGAACCGGACCGGCCCGGACAATATCGATCTCGAATTTGAGAAAGTGTTCGAGCACTACCACTTCAAGCCGCGCGGCCAGTTTGTTTCGGAGCGACTGATCGACGGCTCGATCGTGCTCGATTAGACCACGTTCTTGCGCATTGAAGCAAGACGACGTCGGGAAATTCGGGCGAATGCCACCGGTTCTCGCCGAGATCCGGTGGCTGGGCTTCGCGAATTTGTAGCGTCACATGCCAACGGTAGCGACCGGCGGGCCGCTAGGAGCTGGAATTGTTGGCCACGGTGTCGCGATCGACCGACTCGACGATGCGGCCGAGGAAACCGGGCCGCTCCCGGCTCGCGGCTCGCGCACCGAGCAGCGCGCCAACCAGTGCGAACAACACCGCCTCGGGCCAGGCGGGGCCCTCGTGCAAGAAGTTCGGGCCCTCCATGTTTCCGGCGACGAGGATTCCCACGGTCACCGCGAGGGTCAACACCGCCGCACCCGCTCCCCCACGAACGGCATCGGCCAACGGCCGAACCCCCTGGGTTCGCAGACTGAGCGGCCACACCAGGCCACCAATAAGGGGCGCAAAGTGGTAGTGCAACGTTGGGTTACGGGCCGACAAGAACACCCACACGCCACAGACCAGGGTGGTCAACAACGCCCCGCGTCGATGGGTGGCTTTGTTGAAGGATTCAGGGTTGAAGGATTCAGGCTCGGTCATCGGTTTCGGGAACCCAGCCGGTGGGCACCTCATTCCGAGGTACCCAAAACCTGCTCGCGATCTGCACGATTCCTTTGCTTTCTCGCTACCAACGTTTCTTAGCGTCAAAACAATGGGCAACGAGCAACCGATTGACGACCTCTCCGACGATGAATTCCCCGGCCACAACTTCCTCGTCGAGGAGATCGAGCCCGCCGAACCGCCAGGGTGGTTACGGGCCCCGTCGCTTCGGACCTTGGCGGCAGTGGCTATGGGTGGGGTTTCGTTCGACCTGGTATTCCGTGCCCCGATCGGCCTGGTCACCGCCTTTTGCCTTGCGCTCGTGATCGCCAGCGCTGCGGTAGCGCGATGGGCGACCCAGCGGTCAGCCAGAGTGGCGCTGGCCGGCGCAACCGTTTTGGCCGTGCTGCTCATGTGGCGAGCTTCGTGGTGGTTGGTGCCCCTCAATATCTTGGCCGCACTGGGACTCGTGATGCTTGCCTCGGAGTTGCGCGACGAACCGAGAGCGGTGCCTCGAGCTCTTGGTCGGCTCTGACGGCCATATCCAGCAATCTTCGGGCTGATTGGTTGGCCTCGTTTGCTTCGCGACGCCGCCGAATCGGTAACGGCCCGGCTTTCGGAGCGTGCGGAGCGGCGGGCGACTGCCGGAAGCCCGGCCGCGACCGCACGGGGTCTGTTCATCACCCTTCCGGTTATGGCCATCCTGTTTTTGCTTTTGTTGTCTTCCGATGCGTTCTTCGCCGGGCTCTTCACCCTCCCGACCTCTCCCGGCGACCTTCCGTCACACGTCATGTTGTTTCTGCTTGGAGCGGTCGGAGCGGCCATCTTGATCACCCGGGGGCTACGCGCACCGGTCGAGTCGCCGCTGCTGCTTCCCCTTCGCCTGCGCGGGGCGGAGGTTGCGATGCTGTTCGGCGGAACGACCTTTGTGTATGGGCTGTTTGTCACGGTCCAGGTCGTCGCTGCGCTGGCGGGTGATGCCTATGTACAACAGACGTCGGGCCTCACGGTTGCCGAGTACGCCCGCAGCGGCTTCTTCCAATTGCTCGCCGCGGCAGCGTTTACGTTCGGCGTTCTGATAGCCGGCAAACGATTCACCGGGGACGTATCGTCGAGGGCTCAGCGGGTCATCTCGATGCTCGGCCAGGCCACCATCGTGCTCACGCTTGTTACGGTCGGCGTCGCCATTCGGCGGCTCTTTCTCTACGAAGCATCCTTTGGGCTGACGATGCTGCGGCTCTTTACGATCGTCTTTGCGGTCTGGATCGGCGTGGTCTTCCTGCTCACCTCAGCTCACCTCCACGATCGTTTGCCGGTCGAGCATCTCACGGCCATTTTGACCACCGCCTTCGTGGCGCTCGTCGCCATGAACGTCGCGAACCCCGAAGCCATCGTCGCCGAACGAAACATCGAACGATTCGCCGGCACCGGCAAACTCGACGTGCAGTACCTCACCTCCGAACTCGGGCCCGATGCCGTCCCCGTCCTGGTCAAGAACAAAGAGGCGTTGCGATCGGCCTGCGATCGAAGCGGTCGCCCCGACAACCAGCGACTGCACTACAACCACAGCCGAATACAGGCCTTCGAACTTCTCGACGCCGCTTGCGAACCCGGTTGGGGCTCTGGCTGGATATTCGACTGACGCCCAGCCGTATTCGAAGCCCGCTACCACCAACTACGAGGTTGGTGTCCTAGAATGGACCGGTTACCCAGACGAAGTCCGGTTTGATCCCGGCACTGTCCCGCAACGGTAAGACCGCTCTCGCCTCGGCGAGGGTGGTGAGTCCGGTCGAGCTGGTTGACCAGAACCGAAAACCCTCGAGGCAGGGGTTGGTTCGACCGGCTTCCGTCGTTCGAGCGAGACCGTCCTCGTACGAAAGGAAACCCCGATGAAACTTGTACGAATCGTTGCGGCACTTGTTGCTGCAGCACTGCTAGCCGCCGCGTGCGGCAGCAGTTCTGAAACCGGATCGACGCCGCTTACCGGCGACCCGGCCCCAACCGAGACCACAGCGCCCGCAACCGAAGCGCCGGCCACCACCGCCGCCATGGAAGAAGAAGCCATGGAAGAAGAAACCATGGAGGACGACGGCGAAATGCGCATCGTTTCGCTTTCGCCGACCGCAACCGAGATGCTGTTCGCTATCGGTGCTGGCGACCTGGTGGTTGCCGCCGATGCCTTCTCGAACTACCCGGCCGATGCTCCTACCACCGACCTCTCGGGCTTTGATCCCAACGCCGAAGCCACCCTCGCTTTCGAGCCGACCATGATCGTTTCGGCCGGCACTCCGCCCGAGTTCGCCGAAGCCATGACCGCCGCAGGCGTGGAGATGGTCGACCTGTTCGCCGCCGTGACCCTCGACGACACCTACGCCCAGATCGAACAGCTCGGCGCCAAGACCGGCCACATCGCCGAAGCCGCCGAACTGGTCGGCCAGATGCAGACCGACGTCGCCGCCCTCACCGAACAAGCCAGCGGAACCGGCACCTACTACCACGAACTCGACGACACCCTCTTCTCGGTAACGTCGTCGACCTTCATCGGCGAGGTCTACTCCCTGGCTGGCCTCACCAACGCTGCCGACCCGGCCGATCCCGACGGTGAGTCGTTCGGTTACCCGCAGCTTTCGGCCGAGTTCTTGGTCGACGCCGACCCGGACCTCATCTTCTTGGCCGACACCAAGTGCTGTGGTCAGACCGCCGAGACCGTCTCGGCCCGCCCGGGCTGGGATGCCCTCACCGCAGTCCAGGAAGGTCGAATCTTCGAACTCGACGACGACATCGCCAGCCGATGGGGTCCGCGAGTCGTCGACTTTCTCCGGGTCATCGTCGAAGCAACCGCGACGATCCCTGCGTAACCGCTAAAACTCAAGTGTGATGCACGACCGCGGCAAGGCCGGATGGATATCCGCTGGTCTTG
The DNA here is from genome assembly GCA_938038815.1 of uncultured Acidimicrobiales bacterium. Classification (GTDB taxonomy): domain Bacteria; phylum Actinomycetota; class Acidimicrobiia; order Acidimicrobiales; family SHLQ01; genus CALLQB01. The sequence goes on from CALHTF010000028.1 coordinate 16,219, forward strand.
TCGCGGTCGCGTTTTCGGCCGTGCTTTCGCTCTCGATCGGTGCGGTCTCGATCAGCCCGGTGGCGGTGTTCGCCGAACTTCTCGACCGACTCCCCTTCATCTCCATCGACTCCGGTCTCGACCGATTCGGAACGGCGATCGTCTGGGATGTGCGGGCCCCTCGGGTCGTGCTGAGCTTGTTGGTTGGCGCGATGCTGTCGGGTTCGGGTGCCGCATATCAGGGCGTCTTTCGCAACCCGCTCGCCGACCCGTATCTGCTCGGCGTTGCGGCCGGCGCCGGACTCGGCGTCACGCTGATGATCGTCTCGGGGGCTAGCGACGGCATCGGCCCCTTCGACCCGGTACCGCTCGCTGCGTTTGTGGGGGCACTCGGTGCGGTGACCGCGGCCGGCGTACTCGGCTCACGAGTCGGGGCCGCTGGCTCGACCACCACGCTGATCCTCGCCGGGGTCGCCGTCGCCAGCTTTCTCACCGCCGCCCAGACCTACGTGCAGCAACGAAACGCCGACACCCTGCGCCAGGTGTACGTCTGGATCCTCGGTCGCCTCGCCGGCACCTGGGACAGCGTGCTGCTGGTACTCCCCTACGCGGTCGTGTGCCTCGGTGTTATCTGGTGGTTCGCCGGGGCGCTCGACGTGCTCGCCGTCGGCGACGACGAGGCATCATCGCTCGGCCTCAACCCTCGTCGCACCCGAGCTTGGGTGTTGCTGGCCGCCAGCCTGGCCGCGGCGGCCGCCGTTTCGGTCAGCGGCCTCATCGGCTTCGTCGGACTCATCGTCCCCCACGCCGTGCGGTCACTCGCCGGGGTGAGCAACCGACTCGTGGTGCCCCTTTCGATCCTGTTCGGCGCCGCATTTCTCGCCCTCGCCGACATCGCCGCCCGCACAATCCAATCACCGGCCGAACTGCCGATCGGCGTGGTCACCGCGTTTGTCGGCGCACCGTTCTTCTTGATGATTCTGCGGTCGCAGTCGGGGCGGATCTCGTGACCGGCCCGCAAATCTCGTTCGACAACGTTGGCGTCACCGTCGGCTCGACGACCCTATTGCGCGACATCAGCGTGACGGTCGGCGGCGGTTCGTGGATGTCGATCATCGGCCCCAACGGCGCGGGCAAGACCACCTTGCTGCGGTGTTTGGCCGGGCTTGTGAAACACTCGGGCACGATCTCGGTGGGTAACGACCACAACGCGCACCTGACGAGCCGCGACCGAGCCAAGCTGGTGGCACTAGTTCCGCAAACTCCGGTCGTCCCGCCAGGGATCTTGGTCTACAGCTATGTGCTCCTCGGGCGCACGCCGCACCAAGGCATGCGCTTCTCCGCCTCGGCCGACGACCAACGAGTGGTCGACGAAACGCTCGACCGACTCGACCTCACCCGCTTCGCCGACCGCCAACTCGAAACCCTCTCGGGCGGCGAACGCCAGCGGGTGGTGCTCGCCCGCGCACTGGTGCAGTCGACGCAGGTTCTGGTGCTCGACGAGCCCACCACCGGCCTCGACATTGGCCACCAGTTCGACGTGCTCGAGTTGGTTGCCGAACTCGGCGCCGAACGAGGCCTCACCATCATCAGCACCCTGCACGACCTATCGATCGCCGGCCAGTTCAGCGACCGCCTGGCGTTGTTGTCGGGCGGCAACTTGGTCGCCAGCGGCAACCCAAGCGACGTCCTTACCACCGAGAACCTGGCCGCCCACTACAACATCGACGCCGACGTACAGCACAACAATGGCGAGGTCAGCATCAACGTGCGCCGCCGCGCTGCAACCGCCCAAACGGAGACACCATGAATGACGAACCAGTAAGCGAACCTCAGTCCGAAGACCCACGCCCCGACAACCTGCGGCGAGCGACATCGCTCGTGCTGGTTCATACCGGTCACGGCAAGGGGAAGTCGTCGGCCGCATTCGGCACCCTGATGCGCGCCGTTGCCCGCGACTGGCCGGTCGCCGTCGTGCAATTCCTCAAGTCGGGCAACTGGAACACCGGCGAAGAGAAGGTCGCTCGCCAACTCGGTGTCGACTGGTGGACCATCGGCGAAGGGTTCAGCTGGGATAGCGACGACCTCACCGAAGACGAGGCCGTTGCCCAAGCCGCTCGCGACAAGGCGTTCGAGCTGCTGGCCGCTGGCGAACACAAGCTGGTGATCCTCGACGAAATCACCTACCCGATGAACTGGGGATGGATCGACATCGACGGCGTGGTCGAAGCGGTCGCCAACCGCGAAGCCAACACCAACGTTGTGCTCACCGGCCGCGATATGCCCGAGCCGGTGATCGAGATCGCCGACACCGCAACCGAGATGGTCAACATCAAACACGCTTACGAAAAAGGCATTCGCGCCAAGCGAGGCATCGACTACTAGATGACCACATCACCCCCAACCAAGACCTTCTTCCTCGGTGGAGCCCGATCGGGCAAGTCCCGCTTGGCCGAGGAACTCTCGGCCTCGATCGGGGCACCCGTGTCGGTGGTTGTCACCGCCGAGCCGATCGACGACGAGATGGCCACCCGCATTGCCCGACACCGCTCCGACCGCCCCGCCGACTGGGCGACGATCGAAGCTCCGTACGACCTTGCCGGTGCTATCGCTTCGGTGCCGGCCGACCACACACTGCTGGTCGACTGCATCACTATCTGGTTGTCGAACCTGATCGTTCGAGGCGACGACGATCAGACGGTCGCATCCTCGGCCGAAGCGATGATCCGTGCATTGCTCGCCCATGCGGGAAACGTGGTCGTGGTCTCGAACGAAACCGGCCTCGGTCTGGTGCCGCCCGACCCGATGTCGCGCCGATTTCGCGACGCCCAGGGGCGCATCAACCAACAACTCGCCACTCAACTCGACCGGGCCTTCTTCGTTGCCGCCGGTCAACTCCTCCCCCTTCAGTCGCCGGAAGATGGGTTGTCATGACCCAAGCGGCGCTCGACGCAATCACCGCTTCGGCGGCCGTGGTGCCATCGGCCACCCACCGCGATGCGGTGACCGAGCGGGCGGCCAACGTCCTGCGGCCCGCTGGTGCCTTCGCCCAACTCGACAACCACGCCGCCTGGCTGGCGGGTTGGCAGCGCACCGAACGCCCCACCGTTGAGCGACCCGAGGTACTGGTCTTTGGTGCCGACCATGGGGTGACGGCCAAAGGGGTGAGCGCCTACCCGGCCGATGTTACCGGTGCCATGGTTTCGGCCATCGAAGCTGAGGTCGCCACCTGCACGGCCTTGGCGAAAGCCACCGGCGCCCGCCTTCGGTTTCTCGACGTGGGGGTCGGCCGCCCCACCGCCGACCTGACCGAGTCCGACGCCCTCGATCCCGACCGGTTTAACGAGGCGTGGTCGGCAGGAGCTGCGGCGGTGGCCGACAGTGAGGCCGATGTGCTTATTCTCGGCGAGCTCGGAATCGGCAACACCACCGCCGCTTCGGCCGTGGTGGCCGCCACTCTTGGCGGCCCAGCCGCCGACTGGGTTGGCCGCGGCACGGGTGTCGACGATGATGGCCTGGCCCGCAAGGTCGGCGCCGTGGAAGCGGGCCTGCACCGCATCGGTACCGACTGTGCTCCGCTCGACATTCTTCGCCGGGTCGGTGGCGCCGAGCTCGTTGCCATGGCTGGCGCAGCGGTCGAAGCTCGACGCCGATCGATCCCGCTCGTGCTCGACGGGTTCATCGCCACCGCAGCACTGATGCCGCTGCACGCCCGGCACCCCGGCTTCCTCGATCACAGCATCGCCGGGCACTGCTCGGCCGAACCCGGCCACCGGCGACTCCTCGCAACCCTTGGTAAGGAGCCCCTTCTCCAGCTCGACCTTCGGTTGGGCGAAGCGAGCGGCGCACTGGTGGCGCTGCCGATCCTTCGGGCCGCCGTGACCTCGGTCGTCGACGTCGCCACCTTTTCCGAAGTCGGACTCGGCCCCGCGTAGCCATGTCGTCGTTCCGTCACGCCTGGGCCTTCCTCACCCGTTTGCCGGGCGGCAGCCATCCCGACGACCAACAAGGCCTCACCGCTGCGGTGCCATGGTTTCCGATGGTCGGTCTCGTGATCGGGGCCATCGCTGCCGGGGTGTTCGTTGGCCTCAGCGAATTCGTGTCACCACTCATCGCCGCCAGCCTGACCTTTGCGCTGACGGCGCTCCTCACGGGCGGGTTCCACGAAGATGGGCTGGCCGATTCACTCGACGGCTTGGCCGGCGGTTGGACCCCCGAACAACGACTCGAAATCCTAAAGGACTCCCGCCACGGCACGTTCGGGGTGCTCGCCTTGGTATTCATCACCCTCATCAAGGTGTCGGCGCTCGCCGAATTGAGCGGCCAAGACGCCGCACTCACCCTGATTGCCGCCCACTGCGCCGGGCGCGCCGGTGCCGTCGCCCTCATGGGTCTCGCCCCGCAAGCAGCAGCCGATGGGCTCGGCGCCGACTACTCCCGCACCCTCAGGCCACTGCCAACCGTTCTCGGCACCGCCATCGGCGTTGTTGCCCTGATCGTCGCGTTCGGCGTCGAGGCACCAATGGCGATCGGTGCGGTCGCCGTCGGCGTCGCCCTCGTTGGCTGGTGGGCGCACCGCAAGATCGGCGGCGTAAGCGGCGACCTGCTCGGCGCCGCCGAACAAGTAGGCGAAGCCCTCATCCTCATTACCGCCGCCGCAACGCTATAACTAGCGACCCTTGCGCCGCCGATTGTTGCGGCGCTCGGCCTTGCGTTCCCGCTCAACCTGTTGATCGGCTTGTTCCTGTAGCTCGGCGATCATGCCCCGGAACCGGTCGAGCCGACGCTCATCGAGTTCGTCGGCCTCGACCGCCGCCACGACGGCGCACCCGGGTTCGGCTCCATGAGCACAGTCGTTGAACTTGCAGTTGTCGCCGAGCTCCATCACGTCGCCAAACACGCGGACCAAAGCATCCTCGGCATCCCACAACCCAACGGCCCGAATACCGGGGGTGTCGACCATCATGGCGCCCGACCCGAGCAACAAAAGGTCGCGGGTGATCGTGGTGTGGCGGCCCTTGGCATCGCTGCCGCGGACCTCAGCGGTCTCTTGGATCTCGTCGCCCAACAAGGCGTTGACCAAGGTCGACTTTCCGGCCCCCGATTCGCCGAGCAGCGCCGTGGTGGTACCGGGGCGAAGCCAAGCGGCGAGTGCGTCTAGACCAGCGCCCGATTTCGCGCTCGTAAGACAAACCGCCACATCGGGAGCAACGGCACCGATCACGCCTCGAAGTTCTTGGGCAACGGTGTCGCCTTCGCCCTCGGCATCGAGGTCGGCTTTGGTGAGCACCACCACCGGCTCGGCGCCGCTGTCCCACGCCAGGACCAAGAATCGTTCGAGCCGACCCGGCCGGAGCGGCCGGTCGAGGCCGTGCACCAGGAACGCCGAGTCGATGTTGGCCGCCAAGACCTGAACCACCACCTGTTCCGACGGGTCGCGGCGGGCCAAGGTCGACGTTCGGGGCAGGATCGAGGCGATCACGGCACCACTGTCGGTTTCGCCCACCAACACCCAGTCGCCGGTTACGGGCGCCAACTCGTCCTGGGACCGCAATGAATCCGACGCCACCCGTTCGAGGCCCTCGGTGGTCACGACGTCGCACTCCCCCCGCTCGACCCGAATGATCCGGCCGAGCCGCATCGGCGCATCAGCGAACTTTGCCGCCTCTTCCAGGTGGGCCTCGCCGCTGGCGGTCCAGTGGTCAGAGAGTCCGTAGGTTTCGATCGAATAGGGGGCGTTCTCGCCAGATTGTGGGGTCATCTAGGGCTCCATCTTCGCGCATGAAATGGGAACTTCTTCTCTCTTGGGTACGTTGACCATGTATGAGCTCTACTGACACCCCTGCCGAAACCGGCACTTTGGCGCCGCTACGCGCCCTCGCCGGGGCAATCAGCGCTGCGATGGCGCTCGCGATCGGCGAGCTGTTCGACGGCTTCAGCACAGAGATTCCCTCGCTCGTTATCTCGGCCGGCGATTGGGTGATCGATGTCGCGCCCGGCCAGGTAGAACGGTCGGCGATCGACACCCTCGGCACCGCCGACAAGCCGGCGCTCGTTATTGGCACGGTCATTCTCACCCTGCTCATCGGCGCGTTGATGGGAAAGTTCTCGAGCCGCCACAAGGCGGTAGCTCCCACGGTGTTTACGGTTTTCGGACTCATTGGCTGGTGGTTCCTCGCCCGTAACCCGCTCGCTACCTCGGGAATCAATTGGCTCGTGGCCCTCGTCGCCGCGGCGGGTGGGTTCGCAACGTTCAAGGTCCTCACCGCCGCCCTGGCACCTCGCACCGCGAAGCGATTCGACCCCACCCAGGGCGGCATTATCGAAACCCCTATCGAGTCGCCCGCCGCAGCGCATGCGAGCCGCCGCTCGTTCTTTGGCTGGGCCGGAGCGGCGGGCGCCGGAGCGTTGGCGTTCACCGGACTGGGTCGAATGCTGCGCAATCGCGGCAACTTCGACCAGGCCCGCGACGCGATCGAAATCAACTCAGCAACCGACGTGGCCGAGGTGTCGGCGAGTATCGAGAACTTCGACAACATCGAAGGCCTCAGCAGCTACATCACCGACAACTCTGGTTCGAACTTTTACCGGATCGATAGCGCCCTCACGATTCCCCAGATCAACCCGGACGACTGGTCGCTCAAGATCACCGGCATGGTCGACAACCCGATCGAGTTCACCCTCGCCGACCTCCAATCGATGGAACAGGTCGACCAGACGGTCACCATTTCGTGTGTGTCGAACCCGGTCGGTGGAGAGTTGGTCGGCAACGCGGTCTGGACCGGTATCCCACTCACCCGACTGCTTGAGATCGCCCAGGTTCAAGAGGGTGCGACCCAACTCGTCGGGAAGTCAGCCGACGGTTGGACCGCCGGATTCCCGCCCAGCGTTCTCGACGACGGACGCAGCGCCCTGCTCGCTATCGGCATGAACGGGATCCCGCTTCCGGAACGCCACGGTTTCCCGGCTCGCCTGGTCATCGCTGGCTTGTACGGCTACGTGTCGGCGACCAAGTGGATCACCGAGATCAACATGACCACTTGGGAAGACTTCGACGGCTACTGGATTCCCCGAGGCTGGTCGAAAGAAGGACCGATCAAGACGACGTCGCGCATCGACGTGCCGAGCCACGCTTCCGAACTCCCCCAGGGCACCCAGACCGTTGCCGGTGTTGCGTGGGCTCCGACCCGGGGACTCAGCAAAGTCGAGGTACGGATCGACGACGGCGAGTGGCAAGAGGCGCAACTCGCCGAAGCGGTAAGCAACGAAACCTGGGTTCAGTGGAAACTCGACTGGGATGCCCCCGTCGGCGACCACGTCATCCGGGTCCGGGCCTACGACGGCAACGGCGACATCCAACCCGAAGGCCCAAAACGAGTAGACCCCGACGGCGCCGAAGGCTGGCACGCAGTAGTAGTCCGCATCGCCTAACGCTCCCAATCACGCTTGAACTCGGATGCAAAACTGCCGTTAGAGCATCACCTTTGCATCCGAGTTCGCTTTCAACCCCTGGGCCGGCGTCCTAGCGTTCGAAACCGACAGGTAACCTAAGAGACATGCTTCTTGGGTCGACTATCTAGAGTGCGCGCTCTCGTCTTTACCCGACCGTCGACCTTGGAGTTACGCTACGTCGACGAACCGGTTGCAGGCGACGGCGAAGTAGTCATCGAGGTCGAAGCCACCGGCGTGGGTGGCGGCGAGATCTACCAACTGCACCACCCGGGCGACCGCGAGTTTCCCAGCATCATGGGCCACGGCATCGCGGGTACCGACGATCAGGGCCGCCGAGTAGCGGTCGACCCCGTCACCTCGTGTGAAACCTGCACCGCGTGTCTCGATGGCCGCCGGCAGCACTGCTCGATCCGCAAGATCATCGGCATCCACTCCAACGGCGGGTTCGCCGAGCGGTGCGCCGTTCCGGCCGCCAACCTGGTGGCGCTCCCCGACTCGCTCACGTGGGAGCAAACCGCGTTCATCGAACCGTTCGCCAATGCCGTCCACGCCTGGCACGTCGGCGAAGCCACCGCCGATATGAGTGTCGGCCTCATCGGTGCGGGCGCCATCGGACTCGGCGTGGTTGCCCAAGCAGTGGTTGCCGGCGCTGGAGTGATCGAGGTTGCCGAACAATCCGAAAGCCGAGCCGACGTGGCGACCGCAATGGGTGCCACCAAAGTGGGGGCCACCCTTACCGGCCACCACGACATCGTGTTCGATGCCGTCGGCACCCCACGGTCTCGGGCGGCGGCCGTAAGCCACACCGCTACCGGCGGCACCGTTGTGCTGCTGGGGCTCGAAAGCGAAACCCCGGGCTTTGATGCCAACGAGGTCGTGCGCAGAGAACTGCGGCTCCAAGCCTCGTACGTGTACCAGAACGCCGAGTTCGCCGAAGCGATCGAACTCGCTGGTCAGACCGAGTCTGACTGGATCGCTAGCTTCGGGTTCGATGGCCTACAGGACGTCATCGACGATTTCAGCGTGGGCGACTACTCGATCGTCCGGGCCGCGCTGCGACCCGGACTGCAATCCACGGTTACTGAACGGTGACAATCGCCTGAGCGTAGTTGAGGGTCACCTTGCCGACTGAGTCAACAGTGCGTGAGCGCACGTAGTAGCGGCCCGGCTCGAGTTCGACGGAGTTGAAGCTCCAGTCGGTAAAGGTTCCGCCACCGTTGGTAATGAATGCGTCGATCCACTGGGGTGTGCCAATCGTTCCGTCCGCCCGCTGGCCGACGTTTACCTCCACCCGGCGAATCAACAGTTGAACTCGATCGATACCAATGTCGTCGAATGCGCGCCCGCCTGCGGAAATGATCGGGCCGGTGACTTCGTCTTGGACCGGCGAGTTCATCTCGATGGTCGGGTCAGCGTCGCCGGGGTACACGGCCAAGGTTGCGTATGCTCCGCCACCGATTCGGTCGTACTGACCGGCGTTGTCGATTGCGTGAACGATCACCCGGTAGGTGCTGTTTGGCATGAAGACGTCGGGCAGCGTGAAGCCGGTCGATGGTGCACCGGGGTTGTCGAGGATCGCCTCGATCAGTTCGAAGCCGGCGCCGAAGGTGCCGTCGCTATGCAACCACGTGCGGTTGTTGTAGTCGTAGATCTGTACATCGACTCGGGCCACACCGTTGTCGTCGGTGGCGGTTCCGGTGATGGTGACCTCGTTTGAGGCGAAATCCTGCTTGTAACCACGGGGGTCGATCAGCTGGGTATCGGGGCGGTCGTCGCCCGGAGCACCGAAGTCGACAAACGCGCGAGGCCGATCGGCCGGGGCCGTTACCGAGTCGTTCATGTCGGCCGCGTAGGCGTTGACCCGGTAGTAACCCTGGGGCAGGTTGTCGATGGTGTAGGACCACGTGGTGTTCGTGGCGCCTTGGTCATCGACCGGAACCCATACCCATGCGGCGTTTCCGAAGAAGCCGTTGTTCTGCGGACCTTGACGGCTCACCGTGTCGCTAACCAGGACACGTACCCGCTTCACGCCGGTGTCGTCGCTTGCCGTACCGGTGATGGTCACCGGACCAGGGTTGCCGACCAGCACATCGGTGGGCGACGTAATGGTGATTCCCGGAAGTTCGTTGTTGGGGAACACGGCAACGGTGGTGCGGGTGGTGCTGGGGTCTTCGACACCGTCGATATCGACCGACTTGGCGACCACTCGCCAGTTGCCGTCGGGCAACGTTTGTACGTGGGTCCACCCGGTTTCGAGTGCGTTGGGTGCGGTGAGGGTTGCCGGGTACGACCGGAACTGCTCGCCCAGTACGTTGCCGGGTTGTAGCCACTGCTTGGCATCGACGTCGTAGTACGCAACGGTCACACCGGCTACGCCTGCGTCATCGCTCGCCACACCGTTGGTGGTGAGGGTGTTGCCCGAAAGGATCGGCGCTCCGTCAAAGCCTGTTTCGGGAGGGAGCTGGGTGAAGGTCTTCACTTCGAACCGGATGGTCGAAGCCGAGGAGTCTTTCACTCCGTTGGCGTCGATGGTCTTGGCCCGAACTCGGTAGGTACCGGGTTCGAGGTTGGCGATCTGGGCCCAGTTCGAGGTGGTAGCACCGGGCGATTCGAGGCTGACCGGCACACTGCTCCAACCAGCGCCGAAGGTGTTGTCTTGGCGCATCCACTGTTTGGTTTCGAGGTTCTGAACGGTCACCTGCACACCAGAGACACCCTGGCCGGCGGTGGCGACGCCTTCGAAGCGAACCGGTTCGACCGAGTCGAGGATGTCGGCTGCTCGAGGCGAAACGAGGAAGGTTTCGGGGGCGTCGGCGACCTGTTCGGTCGAGTTGAGATCGAAGAAGCCTTGGCGGCCGATGTCGGCGCCGCCGATGAGTGCACCGTCGTGGCCGACGAGCAGGCCGCGGTCGACAACTCGAACAGCGGTTACGCCGTGGAAGCCGTTGGCGCCGGGGCTCCAGTTGAGCGACTTACCGGTGGAGATGTTGAGGGCACCGATCTGCTCGCGGCGCACAACCTCGTCGCCCAACACCGCGGGGCCAAGGCCCTGGCCGAAGCCGTAGTTCTCGTCGGGGTCACCGGGGAAGGGGTCGGTGGAGCCGGGGGCTTCTTGGTACTGGAAGTGGCCTCCCACGTAGACGGCGGCGTCGGAGATATCGACCGAGTAGATGCTGTCGAACATGCGCGAGACCCATTCGGCCTGTACGCCTGCGCCACCCGCGGTCGGGAACTTCACGGCCGAGTCGTTGGTCGGCGGACGATCGCCACCCGACGAGACCACGACGAGGTACGAACCGTCGGGCGAAAGGGCGGCGTCGGAGATGCGGAGCTGGCCGCCGATGTCGGGGAGAACGTCTTCGTAGTGGTTGGTCGACCACGGGCGAAGCACCGCAGTGTCGGCCGAGATGTCGAACAGGGCAACAGCGGTGCGTGGTTGTCCGCCGATGAACCGGGCGCTGTGCAGCGACAGCAACTGGGTTCCGTCTTCGCTGACGTCGAGGGCCTTCACGCCCATGAAGCCACCGGCGCCTACCGGTCCGGACAGCGGGTAGTCGAAGGTGTTGTCGACCTTGCCGGTCGTGGCATCGACGGCGGCCAAGCGGCTGCGGGTTTTGCCGGCGATGCTGGCGAAGTTTCCGCCCACGTAAAGGGCGTTGTCGTCGGCATCGAGCGCCAAGGCCAGAACCTCGGCCGATGCATTGGCCTTGAACGCTGTGACGAGATTGCCGGAGAGGTCGAGCTTGGCGACCTTGCGGCGGGTGGTGCCGTCGATGGTGTTGAACAATCCTCCGATGTAGAACGACTGGCCATCGGCTGCTGGTTCGATGATGTTCACGGGGCGGTCGACAACGGGACGGAAGTTCTGGTTGAACTCGCCGGTGTTCACGTCGTAGGCCATCAAGAAGCTCTGCACGATCGGCAGGCCGGTTCCGGTCGAGACGGTGGTGAAGTCGCCAGCGACGATGATCGTGTCGCCGACCTGGGCCATGTCGAGAACGGCACCGTCGAGAACGCGCGGTGTGTCGGTGCGGGGCGTCGACGGTACGAGGGTTCCGTGGGCGGCAACGGCGGACGCGTCGTCACGCTTTACAACCATGAGGGTGGTCAGACTGGCGAGCAGGGCCAGGACCAGAACGAATACCGGAAGTCGACGAGCAGTCATAAATAACACTCTCTGTGGGGATATTGCTACCCAAAGTAACGTCCGGTTTTCCGCTGGTCTGTAGGTAAAGCGACCCGTCTGATCCGATTTGGCCCGAATTTTTGGGCATTTCCTAGGCCGTTTGGCCCAATTTCGGGCCACACTGCATGCATGGCCCGGCTGATCGCAATCGCCTTACCCGGCGGACCTCGTTTCGTTCACGAACTCGAATTGGCGTGGTCCGATGGCGACGCCGTGCTGCCGATCGACCCACGACTGCCCGAACCGGCAGCCGGAGCACTCATCGCCGCCATGGGTCCGTCGATCATCGTCGACCAACAAGGGCGTCACAGCCGGCCCGATGGCCGGTCGATACCTGATGGCGATGCACTGGTGGTCGCCACCTCGGGCACGACGGGCACACCAAAGGGTGTGGTGCTGACCCACGAGGCGGTTGCGGCTTCAGCGCATGCAACCTCGGCCGCCATCGGCGTCGACCCCTCGACCGACATGTGGATCGGTTGTCTGCCCGTCGCTCACATCGGCGGCCTGTCGGTCGTGACCCGGGCGATGATCACCAAGACCCGCCTCGAAGTCGTTGCGTCGCCCGATCCCGAACTTCTCGCCGAACCCATTTCCGAGGGCGGCAACCTCATCTCGCTGGTCCCCGCGGCACTCGACCGAGTCGACCCCACCCGGTTCAAGGCGATTCTGCTCGGCGGTTCGGCGATCCCCTCGGACCGGCCATCGAACAGTATGGCCACGTACGGGATGACCGAAACCGGCAGCGGCGTGGTCTACGACGGCAAGGCGCTCGATGGGGTCGAGGTCAAAATCGTCGACGACGAGATCTGGCTGCGCGGACCAATGTTGTGCCGGGCTTACCGCGACGGCACTACACCCATCGACGACGACGGCTGGCTGGCAACCGGCGATCTTGGTTCGTTCGACAACCACACCCTGCAGGTATTTGGCCGGGCCGACGACACGATTGTCACCGGCGGCGAGAAGGTTTACCCAGCCGCGGTCGAAAAGCTACTGCGGGCGCACCCGTCGGTCGGCGACGTCGCCGTGGTTGGCCGACCTCACCACAAGTGGGGTTCGGCGGTAACCGCCCTCGTACAGGTGCGAGGCGACATCCCGCCGACCCTCGACGACCTGCGTGACCTGGTGAAAGCCGGCCTACCCGCCTACGCCGCCCCGCACGGACTCGAGGTGGTCGACGACTTCCCTCGTACCGCTTTGGGAAAGATCGCTCGCCACGCCCTTTAAGGGAGAACCGGCACCACGCCCAGGCCGGGGCCAACGGGAACCCGGAGCATCCCGCGCTCGAGAACGCCGCCCGGTGCTATGTCGGCGACAAAACGCGACGACGTCGCGAGCCCACTCCCCGGTTGCTCCGGGTTGCCCACATGAAGTGCGGCGGCCACATGCGAGGCGGCGGCCACGCCGACGGCCGACTCGAGAAACGAGGTGACGACGATGCGACGCTGCTGGCCCAAAGCCACGAGCGAACGGAAACCTCCGAGCGCCGACGGCTTCACTACCAGCACCGGCAGATCGACCGCCTCAAGATCGGCCGTTGCGATCTCGGCCAACGATTCGTCGGCGCCGATGTCGATGCCGACCTTGGGTTGAAGGGCGGCAAGTGCGTCGACTCCCCCACCGATTGGTTCTTCGATGAACTCAATGTCGAGCGACTCGACCGCCGCGCAGAACTCGACTGCCTGGGGCTCGGTCCACGCCCGGTTCGCGTCGAGCCGAATCACCGCGTTGGGCGCGACCGACCGTACGGCGCGAACCCGGTCGACATCGTTGCGGGTTGTCCCGACCTTGATCTTGAGCACGGCGAAGCCTTCGGCGATCGCCAGCGATGCCGCGTGCCCAAGGTCGTTCGGGTCGAGGTGATCGAGCAGGGCATTTACCGGTACTGACGGCGGCGCGCCGTTGGCGAACAGGTTCGCTACCGAAACGCCGGCTCGTTGGGCTTCGATATCGAGCAACGCCATCTCGACCGCCGCCTTTGCGGCACCGCCGACAGGTGGTTCACCGCCCGAGGCCCAGGTGTCGAGTTGGTGTCGCACCGTCGCCAGGTCGGGGCCAGGCCAACTGGGCAGCGGGGCAGCCTCACCCCAGCCGGTTGTTCCGTCGACGTCGACCACCTCGACCAGCAAGACCTCTCGACGCCGGGTTGTGCCGGCACCCGTCACGAGGGGTTGCGCCAACTCGAGTTCGACCGGATGAATGCGGATCCTGCTCGTCATGATGCGAGAAACCGTTCGATCGCATGGGCGACGACTTCGGGGCGCTCGCTATGAGCAGCATGGCCGGCAGACTCAACCGACTCGAACGAGGCGTCGGGCATGATGGCGGCTAGCCGTGTACCGGTAGCGCAGTACTTCTCGTCGAGCGCGCCGGCGAGCCACAGGGTTGGCAATGAAAGACCTGGCAAGTGTTCGCCGAGGGGTGGCATTGCACCGGTGCCGGTTCGGCGCAGGCTGTTGGCGAGACCAAGTGGATCGCTGGAACATCGTTGAGCCGCCGTCTGCGCCAACCACTCCGGGCCGAGCGCTCGAAGCGACCCAAAGAGCGGCAGGGCGAGCCATCGCTCGACAAAGGTTGGCAGTCCGTCGTGTTCGATCGAGTCGGCCAACGCCTCATCGGACTTCAGGCGAGCCGCTCGTTCGCTGGGGTCCGCTAAACCGGCCGATGCTCCAAGAAGTGTCAGGCGGCGAATCCGGTCGGGTCGGGTCACAGCAGCGCTCAATGCAACTCGACCGCCCATCGAGTACCCGAACAGGTCGACAACCTCGGCGTCGAGCGCCGACCACAGCTGCGTGACCACCGCCGACATGTCGTAGTGCGCCAGCTCGGCTGGAGCCGGAGAGTTGCCGTGTCCAACGAGGTCGACGGTGATGACCTCACGGGTTTGGCGCAGGTACGTCACCAGCGGCTCCATCGCCGCGCCCGACCCGGTAAAGCCGTGCAAGACAACAAGGGGCACCTCGCCGCCGGTGCCGCCTCGCTCTGTGGCCAAGTCGATAGTCATGCTGCGCCGGCGGACACCGCTGCGGAGATTGCGGCATCGATCGATCGCCGGGCTTCCAGGTTGGTCTCGTGATCGATCACCACCTCGATCACCTTCACACCTGGTCCGCCGAGGGTCTGCGTCAGCTCAGCCGCCGACTCGGCCCGCACGAACTCAATACCTTCGAAGCCGCCGAGCGGGGTCAGGTCGGTGCCGTGGGGTGTGTGGAACAGTTCATGGAACCGAACCGAGTCGCCGTGATCGGCGATCGGCAACATCGAGAAGATTCCGCCACCGTCGTCGTTCACGAGAACGATCGTGAGGTCGACCCCGGCTCGTACGGCGGCGAGCAGGCTAGACAGGTCGTGCAGGAACGCTATGTCGCCAATCAGCAGGGTGACCGGCCCGATGTCGGCCGCCGCGATCCCTGCTGCGGTAGCGATTTGGCCATCGATGCCGCTCGCCCCGCGGCTCGCGTGCACCCGCACGTCGGACCGCGGCGACCCGTACCGATCGAGATCTCGCACCGACATACTGTTGGCCACCACGAGGTGTGCCCCGCCAGCAAGGCTGGAGGCCACCGTGCGGGCGACCGACGGGCCGCACGCGTCGGGTAGAGCCACCGAGGTGAGTACCGATTCGACTTGGCGGTCTACAACCTTCCACTGGTCGAGCCATGCCAAGTCGACCGGGCCAGCGATATCGCCGACCGTTCGTTGCAGGTCGGCCGGTGTACAGAAAATGGCGGTGGCGTCGATCGGCCCGGAGTCGAGCCACGGTGCTGGTGGGTCGATGAGCAAGATTCGTTGGGCATCGTGGTGTTCCGCCCAGTTCAAAAACCCGGGACCGGTTGGTGTGGCGCCGGCAAAGATCACCACTTCAGGGACAAGCGACTCCCGAGCGGCTGAGTCGTGAACGATTCGATCGCCAAACGAAATCAGGTTGGCAGCTTCGTCCGAACGGTCGAGGCGAAGTTGAGACGTTGCTTCGGCAAGGATTGGCCAACCGACCGCCTGGGCATAGTTGCAAAGCGCGTCCGACCAGGCAGGGTCATCGAGCGGACCGACCACCAGCGCACCCCGCCGACCAGCGGCCGCAGCCAATGCCGCCACGACGTTCCCCTCGGCGGGGGTGGCCTGTGGTTCGACCGCCCCAACGTCGACCACCGGCACGGCGCCGACCGGTTCGAGCGGCTTCCGGAATGGCCAGTTGACCTGCACCGGACCCACCTGTGGAGCACCGACCGCAGCAAGCACGCCGACGGCGGCACTGCGAGCATCGTCGGCCGAGCTTGTGCCACCGACCGGCATCTCGACATAGCTGCGCACGTACCGCCCAAACATCTCGACCTGGTCGATCGTTTGGTTCGAGCCCCAGCCGCCGCGCAGTTCGGGCGGACGATCGGCGCTCAACACGATGAGCGGTACACCGGTTCGGCTCGCCTCGATCACCGCCGGGTAGTAGTTGGCGACCGCGGTGCCAGAGGTGCAGACCAAAGCGACAGGCGAACGGGTTGCTTTGGCGAGCCCCAGGGCAAAGAACCCGGCCGTGCGCTCGTCGAGTTGCATCCAATGCCGAAGTGCCGGTTGTGCGGCGGCCGCAATGGTCAGTGGGGTCGATCGGCTACCGGGCGACAACACCACGTGGCGCACTCCCCCTCGGGCGAGTTCGGCGAGGAACGCTGCGACTTCGTCGTACACGGGGTCGCCAGGCATGGCTACGGGCGATCGATCAGCAGACCAACACCGAGTGCGTTGAGCATGGGCCGAAGTTTGGTCACCGTCTCGTGCAGCTCGGAGTCAGGGTCCGATCCTTCAACGATGCCGCAGCCCGCATAGAGGTGCGCGCCGTCGGCGTCGACGAGGCCTGATCGCAGCGCAACCCGAAACTCGGCCTCGCCGGCCAGACCAACCCAACCAACCGGACCGGCGTACCAGCCCCGGTTGATGCCTTCGTTCTGTTCAATCCACTGGGTGGCCACCTCGTTTGAGCCGGCCACCGCAGGCGTGGGGTGCAGGGCGCCGACGATCTCGATCGGGTCGATCGCTGCCTCAGAGGCCTGGACCGAGATCGGGGTGTAGAGATGTTGGATGCTGCGCAGCTTCAAGACTTCGGGGTCGGCCGGGTGTTGCGGCGCCAAGCCCAACGATTCGAGCCGCGAAGTGATGGCCTCGACCACGAAGCGATGCTCGGCCCGCTCCTTGGGGCTGGTGAACAGCTCGTGGGCGAAACGGGCGTCGTCGTCAGCTGCGGCCCCTCGAGGCTTCGATCCAGCCAGCGCCGCCGTGCGCACGTGGCCAGGGCGAACCGAAACCAGACGTTCGGGCGATGCTCCAAGGAAGGTTTCGTCGCCCGCCGCAATGGCGAACGTTGCGCACTCGGGGAACGAGTCGCGGAGCCTCGAAACCACGAGTGCGGCGTCGACCGTTGCCGGGAACGACAACATCCGAGCGCTGACCACCTTTTCGAACCGGCGCTCGCCGATCGCCTTCAGACTGCGCTCGACCAGATCGGTGTAGGCCGGGCAGGTGGTGGCATCGAGATCGTCGGGCGCATCGTGGGTGCTGGCTCGACGCGCCGAGGTATCGATCACCGACTCGAGTGGTTGATCGCCGACAACGATCGCCCGAACACCGTCGAGATCTTTGATCACCAGGACCTCGGGCAGAACCAAACGGCCCGCACCGAAGTTGCTCCACGGTGGCCCGTGGGGTGATGGTTCGGCCGAGAACGCGAAACCGCCCACCAGCCGAGGCAAGTCCTTGACGGCAAGCGCGGCCACATCGGCCGGTGCCAAGCTCTCGGCCACGATCCGGCGTGCCATCGCAAGCGACTCGAACCGGTCGGTCGGGTCGTCGGCTGCGGTGAAGATCTGCTCCGCGCCGATGGCCGCGAACTCAAGGTCCTCGTTGGGGTGGGCCCAGAACATGCGATGTTCGGCATCGCTGTTGGCGAAGACGTCGAGTGGGTCGGTGGCGATATCAAGGTGCTCGACTCGAATGGCCAGCGGTTTGCTTGGAGCGAGGGTCACGACTCGCCACCTGCCCGCTTAAGGGCCCGGTTTACCAGGGTGGTCTCGAAGTGTTTGGCCACCAGGGCCGAAACCTGCGGGACGATTCGTTGCACTTCGTCGGCGGCCAAGTCACGGTCGGGTGCGGTACTCGACGCAAAGAGTTCGATGGCATCGTCGACCAGTTGTTCAACGTGTTGGGCATGGCGAACCGCGAGCTTCGCCAACTCGGGGATCGGCAACCCGGCATCGAGCAGTGCGGCGGCCGATGACAGCATCTCTACCGCGCTGGCGTCGAAGTCGGTTGCGTCGGGGGCGCCGAGCAGCCCTACCGAGATTGCCAGGTCGACCGGACCAGCGGCGAGACCCGAGAGCGCAATGAGTTCGTCGCGAGTGACCCGTTTGGAGCTGTCGTGCTGATTCTGTAGCGCTGCCAGCAGCGGGTCGGCGCTGGTCGATTGAAGATCGGCTATCTGGCTGAGCGTGAACCCGCTGCCGGCGAGGCGCTTGATCTCGGTGAGACGGTCGACATGGGACTGGTCATACCAGCCAATGCGCCCCTCTCGTTCGGGGTGATGCAGCACGCCTTGCTTTTGGTAGTACCGAATCGTGTCGACCGAGGTCTCCGTTAGCACCGCCAGCGCGTCGACCCGGTACCGCTCAGAAACGGCGGTCGAGGCAACAGAGGAAGGGGTGGGGGCCACACTTCTATTGTAAGAGTTTTAACTCCAAGAGTAAAGACTCCAACAGTATGCCCGTTGTCACAAGTAAGAACGCGGGGTCTGACCCCGCGTTCTTACTTTGGGTTGATTGTTAGGCCTGGTATTTGGCGATTTCTGCTCGGCCTACGACCATGTGGTGGACTTCGTCGGGGCCGTCGGCGAGGCGCAGAGTGCGCTGGCCGGTGTACATCTGGGCCAGCGGGGTCCACTGCGAAACACCGGTGGCGCCGTGCATCTGGATTGCCTGGTCGATGATCTGGCAGACCCGTTCGGGCACCATGGCCTTCACGGCCGAGACCCACACCTTGGCGTCTTGCATCGGCAATTCGTCCATCGCCTTGGCGGCCCGCAGCACCATGAGGCGCATCGCTTCGATCTCGATACGAGCCCGGGCGATGATCTCGGTGTTACCACCCAGCTTCACCAATGGCTTGCCGAACGCTTCGCGGCTGAGGCCCCGGGTGATCATCAGTTCGAGCGCCCTCTCGGCCGCGCCGATCGAACGCATGCAGTGGTGGATTCGACCCGGGCCGAGGCGAAGCTGCGAAATTTCGAAGCCCCGGCCTTCGCCGAGCAACATGTTCGATGCCGGAACCCGCACGTCGGTAAGGCGAAGGTGCATGTGACCGTGGGGCGCATCGTCCTCGCCAAACACGTGCATCGGGCCAAGGATCTCAAGGCCCGGGGTGTCGAGCGGAACCAGGATCTGGGATTGCTGAAGGTGAGGTGCCGCGTCGGGGTTGGTGCGAACCATGAGGATCATGATCTTGCAGCGAGGATCGCCAGCGCCAGAGATGTAGTACTTCTCGCCGTTGATGACCCACTCTTCGCCGTCGAGCACCGCTTCGCACCGCACGTTCTTGGCGTCGGAGCTAGCCACGTCGGGCTCGGTCATGCCGAAGCACGAACGAATTTCACCGGCGAGCAGCGGCTTGAGCCACATTTCCTTCTGCTCAGGGGTGCCGACCCGTTCGAGGACTTCCATGTTGCCGGTGTCGGGAGCGCTGCAGTTGAGCGACTCCGAGGCCAGCGGATACCGGCCAAGAATCTGAGCGATGTAGGCGTAGTCGAGGTTGGAGAGACCTTCGCCGGACTCAGCGTCGGGCAGGAAGAAGTTCCACAGACCAGCGGCCTTCGCCTTGGCCTTGGCGCCCTCGAGCAACTCGAGCTGGCCAGGGGCATACGACCAGCGGTCGGCCCGGCCTTCGCCCAGCTTGAAGAACTCCTCTTGGATGGGTTCAACCTCGGCCGCGATGAAGTCTTCAACCGCTTTCACCAACGGACGGACCTCTTGCGACATGGCGAGTTGGTACATCTCGCCGCCAAGATCATCGTCGTTTAGTGGGTTAGCCGGCATGGTTGAGCTCCTCGGATTTGTGTGACTACCGAAGTTAGCGGGCAACGGTTCGTCGTCACCATTTTGCGGGGACATTTGCCGGAAGGTTGCGCCGCTGTTTCCCCTGCCTTGGCGACAGACCTAGGGCGAGAACCGAAAATCGATGGTGTTGCCCGCCGGGTCCAGCACCAAGGCGGTGTCGCCGATGTTCGACCACACCGACGATGACGAGCACCAGAACCGGGTCTGGCCGTCTTCATCGCCGCAGGTCGAGTACAGCCTGACCCGGTCGCCCGGCGCCAGCACTCCCCCATCGAACTCGTAAAGGTTGCTGGTCGACTCGTCGCGCACGGCCCAGCCGGCCAGCGAGACCTCAACGGTCGAGATGTTCTCGAGCTCGATAAATTCGCCCGCCCCCGGTTGGCTATCGCTGCCGGCCGGGTCGGGCACAAACGCCGAGATTCCCAGTAGCTGAAGCCCCACGCCACAGAGGTCGGGGTTCCACACGCCAAGGTTCGCATCGGAGGCCCGGAGCGCTGCTTCGTGGTGGATCGAGGTCGACCCGCCGAGCGGAAGCACCAGCCCAAGTTCGACAAGTTGGGTCGAGATGTCTTGCCCGTCGGCTCGGATTTCGCCCAGCAGGCGCCCAAAGCGGTCGCGTGGTTCTTCAAGGTCGAGGTCGACGGTGAGCGCCTTGCCCGCCAGCAGTTCGCCGAGACGGTCGGTCGCCAGCTGCCCCCCGCACTCGCGTTTCTCGGGAGCGTTTACGCCACGCAGCCGAAACTCCTCGATGGTGCCGCCGATGCCGAGTTCGAGCGAGTCGCCGTCGATCACCCGCGCCAGGGTTGCCTCGGTTTCGGCGAAGCTCTCAGGTGGCAGGTCGGTGGGCTCGTCGGGGTCGTCGTCGAACAACAACGAACAGCCGCTGGCCACCAAGCAAACGGCCAGCAGAGCGAGGATTCGACGCAACGGTGCAGCAAACACGGCGGCCAGTCTCGCGCGACTTACTGCGCCAACTGGGCCACCGACGCAGATCTATCGGCTCGTGGCCGAGCACACGGCCCGAGCGCCGTTGCCTTGCACCGAAGCTTGACTGAGCACGCCTTCAGAGTCCTCGATCAAGCAGGTGGCCGTACCGGCGCCCTCGACCTCGGCGGTGAGGGAAAGCTCGTACCCGACCGGCACCTCGATGAAGCGCTGGTAGGTAGGGATCTCTTGAAACTCTTCGGTGCCGTTGAACTCGTTAGTCAGGGTGACCGTCACCACCGCCGCCGTGCCGCCCACCTCATAGGAGACCCGTTGAGCGCTCTCGCCCATTACCTGGGTATTGGTCTCGTTGGTCGCCACTTTGACGATCGACACCCCGGCCAACAACATCATGAAGGCGGCGGCGCCCGCGACGAGTTGTTTCGACGAGCGCAGGTCGATCATGTTGCCCGATGCGGGGATCTCGTCGAGCCCGCGCTCTTCCCGGGTAATCGCTGCCTTGAATCGCTCGGGCCAAATCGTGTCTTCCGAGGAGATGGCTCCGTCGAAGCGGGCGCCAAGGGTTTGGGCACCGCTGAGATCGGCGCCGCGCAGGTCAGCGCCGCTGAAGTCGGCGTTGCGAAGGTCGGCGTGGGCGAGATCGGCCGAGCGAAGGTCGGCGAACGTGAAGTGCGACCCAGTCAGGTCGGCGTTGGCGAAGCTGGCGTATACAAACTCACCGTGGTCGGCTTCGACCCACGTCATGTTGGCGCCACCGAAGTCGGCGTAGCCGGCCATCGCTCCGGCAAAGGAAGAGCTGGCAAGGTCGGCCCCGGCGAAGTCGACGCCCATGAGACGCGTGCTTCGGAACGACGCGTTTTGCGCGACGGTTCCGGCCAAGATGTTGCCGGTGAGGTCGAGCCGGCCGAAGTCGCGCTCAGACATCTGCTCGCCGACGGTCAGACGAAGTTGGGTGTCGCGGTCGGCTTGTTGACGATCGAAAAGCAACATCGACCACTGGGCGATTGCGCACATGACGCCGGCCACCAGGAGCGCCGGCCCGAGCACCCGGGCGAAGCCTCCACCTCGCACCGTGAAGAAGAGTCCGAACTCGATAAGAATCACGACAGCCACGACGGGGCCGACGAACCGACTGGACAACGCTTCGGCGATTCGAGGACCACCAAAGACCCGAGCGCGGCTGATTTGACGCTGCACCTGCCACTTCAGTTGGGCTTGGTAATCGTCGAATGGACTCACGGCCTTCTATCGGCCTCACGAGGCGAAAATCGACTTTTTGGCGATGCCCACTTCGTCAGGGGCGAGCCGAGTTGCTATCAATGGTTCTAGGGACAGAGGGGATCAAATGCGTCAAGCAGAGATACTTGTCGAAGGCTTGCTACACCCCAACGAGGTCGCGCAGTTCACTGCGTTGTGCACCGAGACTGCGGCGGACGACTTCAAAGGCGAGTGGCTTCGCGTGCGAGCTCACGTGGCCTGGGTTGCTGAGCAGGGGGTCAACGACTCTCGGGTCGACATCGTCACCGCCAAACGAATCGCCAAGCTGCTCGACGAACTCATGCGCGACGTGTACTCCTACGACGACGAACAGCGGGCCCTGTTGCGGGGCGCGATCGAGTACTTCGTGCTGGTGGGCGACAACGACAACGACTTGTTGTCGTTGGGCTTCGACGACGATGCGATGGTCACCAACTTGGTCGCCAAGGCTCTGGGCCGCAGCGACCTCCAGGTGCACCTCACCTAACCTACGGGATCTCGCTACTGGCAGAATCCGAGCGCGTGTAGCTCGTCGGCCAAGGCTGCGAGGACCACCAAATGAGCGCGCCAAAGAACACCAACCACCGGCCGGGCCGGCTCGGCGCGTTAGACGGATCGATCTCGGAGTTCGCCATAGCGGGCTCGTAGATCGGCGACCTGTTCGGCGGTGACGTCGGGCGACGGGGCGACCACCTCGCCATCGCCCAAGCCCCACCGCTCGGCCACTGCCTCAAGCGAGTCACCAGAAACCAATGCCGCAGCCTGCACCCCGGCGCCGGTAGCCACAACCTCGTCTTCGAACGGCACCGTCACCTCGCGTTGGGAGAGGTCGGCCATGATCTGGCGATAGGCATCGGACTTCGCTCCCCCGCCAACCAACAACAGTCGACCGGTGATCGAAACGCCCGCCGCTCCAAGTGCTTCGAGCCCGTCGAGCATGGCGTGAACCACGCCCTCAAATCCGGCGCGAGCCATTTGGCCGCGACTGGTCGTGGGCCGAAGGCCGACCATCTCGCCCGACGCGTTGGGCCGGTTGGGGGTCCGCTCGCCATCGAAGTACGGCAGCATGATTACGCCTCCGGCCCCAAGGTCTGCGGCGAGGGCCAGCGTGTTGAGCTGCTCGTGGTCGACATCGAGCCAGGATCGAACGGCCTCGGTCACTTTGGTGGCGTTAAGCGTGCACACCAACGGCAAGAAGCGGCCGGTTGCGTCGGCGAACCCCGCCACCGCGCCGGTCGAGTCGGCGGTGGGCACTTCGGAGACCCCGTAAATAGTGCCGGAGGTCCCGAGCGAGATCACTACGTCCTCAGGCCGAAGACCCAAGCCCAAGGCGGCACCCATGTTGTCGCCCGAACCCGGGCCAACGATCACCGTTTCGGCGAGGCCGAGCGCGGCCGCAGCGTCGGCGGTCAAGGTGCCGGCGGAGTCGAGTGGACCCAGCACTTCGGGCACCATCGCCGGATCGATACCGATCCGTTCGAGCAGGTCGTCGTCGTAGTCGCCGATGGTGGGCGACCACCAACCGGTTCCCGATACATCGCCTCGATCGGTGACCGAGCGTCCGCAGAGGCGGAAGGTGAGATAGTCGTGCGGCAGCATCACCTTGGCGATGCGGGCGAAGGATTCCGGTTCGTGTTCGGCCAACCAAGCGACCTTGGTGATGGTGAACGCCGCGACCGGTACGCTGCCGCAGGCGTCGGCCCAGGCACCAGCGCCGAGGTCGTCGACCATTGCGGCAGCTTCTTCGGCCGACTCGGTGTCGTTCCAGAGCTTGGCCGGGCGAACCACCTGATCGTCACCGTCGAGCACCACCATGCCATGCTGCTGTCCAGCGACCGAGATGGCGACCACGTCGTGTCGGACATCGCCGAGCTGGCCAACCGCCTCGACCAACGCAGCCCACCATTCGGCCGGGTCTTGTTCGCTACGAGGCGGCTCGGTGGGCGCGTGCGACGCTCGACCGACACCCACCACTTCGCCGGTGGCGACCCGTCGGGCCTCAACCTTTGTCGACTGGGTGCTGCTATCGACGCCTAGGACTACTGGATCGTTGCTCACCGAGGCGTTTTACCGCGTCGCGTCGCAGGGTCTGCAACCGGATCGAATCAGCACGACCGGCTAGCAGTGACGACGGACCGAGCCGACGTACCCGAGACCCTTAAAGTCACCGAATCGGCGGGTCTTGCCACACTCGACGATCAGCGCATCGCTAAACGGTGTACCGGCGCCGTAGGAGACGCTGGCCACGCCATTGGACCTGAGGCCGGTCATCAGGTCCTCGACGTCGTCGCCCTCGAGGTTGACCACCTTGATCGCCTTGAGCCGGGGGCCGCCGTCGAGCTGGGGCAGTGGCTTAAAGCGGGTCGAACCGCTCCACGAAACGAAGGTCTGCTTGGCCTTGTTCTTGCGGAAGATCACGTCGGTGACACCATCGCCGTTGAGATCGGCGAAGCGGAGCTTCTTCACACCCTTGCGCAGGTTGTTGATCACCACGGTGCTGCCGTCGAGATTCTCGATCTTCCACTCGCCCTTGGTAACCCACAACAGTTCGTCAGCTCGGTCGCCGTCGAAGTTTCCGATGCGCACGTTCTTGACGTCTTCGGGCGCCACCAGCTGTCGTCGCTCGCCGATTTTCGGCACGTACCAAATGCCGTTGTGGCGGATGATGTCGGGTTTGTTATCGCCGTCAAAGTCAGCCGACGGAACCGCTACTGGGCCGAGTTGATTGCGCTGGCCAAGCCAGTTGTCGAGCCACCCGGCGACATCGCCTCGGGGGCTGCCGTTGCGACCGTTGCCGCCTCGGTACCAAAGCGCCACATACCGTCCGCCGTTGTTGGCCGACTCGAGACCTTGGAAGATACCCACCTGCACTCGGGTGCCGTTGGCGTCGTACCAGTAGGCCGGGCCACCCGAGTCGCCGCTGCGAACCCCGGTGCCGTTGGCGCCTTTGAGACACATGCGGTGCACGTCGCCACCGACCCAGCCGCCGGTGCCGCTCGGGCACGGGAACGCCGCACCGTTCGATCGGCCTTCTTGCATGATGTTGGAGAAGTTGCTGGTGGCCGAGGTCTTGCCGTAGCCAAAGACGTGAAACTCCTGCTCGGCGAGGAACGAGGTGAGTCGGCTGGTGTTCATCGACCAGTCGGTCACGAGCTTCACGGGGCGAGCGATGTGTGACGGAACGGGTTCGGTGAGTCGCACGAGCATGATGTCGACGTCGCCGGGAATCGAGTATTCGTAAGCCTTAGCGGCCAACTTCGGATTGTTGGAATCCTTGCCGAACAGCACATTGATGCCCTCGGGAAGCACGTGGCGAACGTCGTAGAACCGGTCGGGAAGCTCCCAATCGTCGAAGCCGCTTCGCGGCGGGTGCGGCGGCGGGTTCGGGATGTCGTGGCGCACGCAGTGTTCCGCGGTCAGCACGAGGTTCGGCGCCACCAACGAGCCGCTGCATGTCGAGCCTCGGGTCGTGACCCGCACCGTCGTGTGGTTGAACGTGGTGTCAGCGGCGTCGCTGCCACCTTCGATTGCGCCCGCCGGAGCGGCCAGTCCAGCGACCGACAGGCTGCTCGCCACCAGCAAAAGCACCAAAAGCGCCATGGCCGTGCGGCCGCGCCGATAGAGGGGGGAGGGAAGATCCATAGCCTCCAGAAGTACCAGTTCGAATGACCTATGCCAAGGCATGACCTCGCACGGAGCGTCACCATCCCAGCACCAAGAGTAACCAAACGCGTCCGCGGGAGGATTTCGTCACGCTAAGCACCCTTCTCGCCGCTCTACGTCCACCAAACGCGCACCACGACTCAGAGTCACGGGACAACGCACCACGACTCAGAGTCACGGGACAACGCACCACGACTCTGAGTCATGGCACACGAAAAACACGAAGAGTCTGGCGTTGCAACGCCAGACTCCTGAGTTGAGTGAGTGAGTGGAGCTGAGGGGAGTCGAACCCCTGGCCTCCTCGATGCGACCGAGGCGCTCTAGCCAGCTGAGCTACAGCCCCGTAAAGGGAGCCTCACCCTACCTATGGGAACGCTCGGGCGCTAGCCACGGGATAGAACTGTGGGGTGAGTCTTTACGAGCATCCGTACCCGTCGGCCGAGCTGGCGGCCAAGCACCCATTTATCCCGCTCGACTTCGAGCGCCGGCCCGAACCTGAGATGTTGGCACGGGCCCAACAACTGCACGACGAACTCGACCAACGGCGCAGCGTCCGGATGTTCTCGCCCGACCCGGTGCCTGCCGAACTTATCGAACTCGCCGTGTCGACCGCCGCGACCGCTCCGTCGGGGGCCCACAAACAGCCGTGGCGATTCGTGGCGATCCAGGACCCCCAGATCAAGGCCGCCATCCAACAAGCAGCCGAAGAAGAAGAACGGGTCAACTACCTCGAGAACCGGTTGAACGAAGAATGGCAAGAAGCCTTAGCCCCGCTCGGTACCGATCATCACAAAGAGTTCTTGTCGGTCGCCCCGTGGATCGTCGTGCTATTCGAAGAGCGCTACGAAGTTCGAGATGTCGACGGCGAGCCCGAACGGCGCAAGAACTACTACGTCAAAGAAAGTGTTGGTATGGCCGCCGGCATGTTCATCACCGCGCTGCACCACATGGGCCTCGCGACCCTCCCCCACACTCCGTCGCCTATGGCATTCCTGTCACAGGTCCTCGAACGCCCCGAGAACGAACGGCCCTTTGCGTTGTTTCCCGTCGGCTATCCCCTCGATGGCGTGCAGGTTCCCGACCTCAGTCGCAAACCGCTGTCCGACGTGCTGGTGCGTGTCGGGTCGACCAGTTAGGCCGACGACTCGGCGTTCTTCGGGAGCCAAATGTTAAACAGCGATCCTTCACCGAGCTTGCTCTCGACAGTGATCGATCCGTTGTGGCGTTCGAGGATCCGACGACAGATCGCCAAGCCCATACCCGATCCCTCGTACTCGGCCGATGAGTGCAGTCGCTGAAAAGGCTCGAACACTTTCTGGGCGAACCGTTCCTCAAAACCAATGCCGTTGTCGCGAACCGAAATTCGGTGCCACAGCTCGTCGCGGTCGTCGGCGGCTATCTCAATTTCTAGCCGCTTGCCCGGCTGACGGTATTTTATTGCGTTCTCGACCAGGGCGGAGAACAGCTGCTCGAACTGGCCACCGTCGACGGTCAGCGCTGGTAGATCGGTGGCGATCGTTAGCGCACCTTCTACCTGTTCAAGACCCCGAGCGTGGGCCGCAACGGCCTCGTTTACAAGTACGGCGATGTCGACGGGTTCCGGGTGGATCGATTTTGAGTTCACGCGCGAGAACCGCAGCAGGTCGTTTACCAATACCTGCATCCGATGCGAAGCATGGCGCATCCGCTTGAGGTTGTGGAGCGACTCCCCCGTCAACCGGTCTCCGGCCTTGGTCTCGAGTCGATCGCCGAACGCTTGGATCTTGCGCAGCGGCTCCTGCAGATCGTGCGACGCCACATGCGCGAAATCTTCGAGATCGCGGTTGCTCTCGATCAGCCGACCGGTTGCGGCCTCGAGTTCCACATGCTGGTCCGAAACCTGCTTGAGAACCCGACACTTTTCGATCCCGAAGGCGAGCACTTGGGCAGCTCGTTCGAGCAACTGCACTCGGCGGGTCTCGACCAGCACGTCGCCCATCGAATACAGCGCGAGAACCCCGATCGGCACCTCGGTCTTGGCCGCAAACAGGAGGGCCTCGTTCACGTCGAGCTTGCGAATTTGCTCGACGATGGCCACGTACTCCTTCGACAGCGGAACGTCGGGAATCTGGTTGTCGTTGATGACCATGGTCGAGTTGGTTCGCAGGCAGTGCCCCTCAAACGATCCCTCGGCGCTGATCGCAAGCTCGTTGAGGAGTCGCTTGATGCCGGCCGCCTCGGCTGGCGGCAAACCGTCGGGGCTGGCATCGACTAGGTGGCTCCACGCCGGCACCAACAGCTGTTGGTCGGCCTCGAATCGGCGGAAGACCATGCCGCCGCTCGCGTTCATGCCCTCGAGCAAGTTGAGCACCGCCTCGATCAAGGCGTCCTCGTCGTGGTGGGTGTTCACCAGGTGCACGACATCGAGGAAGATCTGTAGGTCCTCTGCTTTGGTCGAGTGAGCACTCGTGGTTGTTTTCACGACTGCCCCTCGATCAGTGCGGGGGTAATGGCGGTCGGGTGCGACGGGGCAGGGGTCGCACGCGCTGGGACCGGGAGGTGCACGACGAAGGTCGCCCCTTCACCCGCTTTGCTATATGCGGTGAGCTTTCCGCCGTGGCGAACCGCGATCCGCTTACATACCGACAGGCCAATCCCCGACCCGCTGTACTCGGCCACCCCATGGAGGCGCTGAAACGGACGGAAGATCTTGTCGAGAAACTTGCCGTCGAACCCAATACCGTTATCGGACACCGTCACCTCATACACCGTGCTGGTGGTGTTCGCTAGGCCAACGATGATGCGGGGTTCAACGCCCTCGGCCCGGAACTTGATGGCGTTGCCCACCAAGTTCTGCAACAGCTGCCGAAGCTGGGTAGGACTGCCAGACACGGTGGGCAGTTCGCCAATCTTCACCGACGCTCCAGATTCGGCGATCGCAACTTCCAAGTCGCTCAATACGTCGGCCATCACCAACTCGAGATCGACCATCTCGTGGGACACGTCGGCGGTGTGCACACTCGAGAACGTGAGCAGGTCGTTGATAAGCCGCTGCATGCGATCGCTTGCGCTGTGTATCCGGTCGAGGTAGTCGAGTTCGCGTTCGGCGAGCTGACCGACCGCGGTCTTTTCGAGTCGGTCGCCGAAGGTGATGATCTTGCGTAGGGGGTCCTGAAGATCACGGGACGCCATTTCGGCAAAGTTCTGAAAGTCGTTGTTGCTCGCTTGGAGCTTCTGGTGCACTGCGGTCATCTCGTCGAGTTGCCGCGCTGCCTCGTCGACCAGGGTGAGCTTTTCGAGGGTCATCGCCACTACCGACCCAAGAACCTCTAGAGCGTCGATGTAGCCGCGGGCCAGGCCCTGCTGTCGGTCGCCAATGACCCAGGTCGCACCGATCAGGTTCTGGGTT
This sequence comes from uncultured Acidimicrobiales bacterium, assembly GCA_938038815.1. Taxonomy (GTDB): domain Bacteria; phylum Actinomycetota; class Acidimicrobiia; order Acidimicrobiales; family SHLQ01; genus CALLQB01. The sequence goes on from CALHTF010000028.1 coordinate 45,185, forward strand.
CCGCGAAGCGGCAGCGTGATGAGATCCACATCGCTTTCGCTGGTCCGGTCCGCCATCGAACGGGCCCACACCTCGGGGTCGGTACCTTCGGGTGCCAGTGGCGGATTGTCGAACCGGCAGATCAAGCGTTCGCCGGTTCGGGCCGAGTGATGCGGCGGAATGAAGGCGCCGAAGAGATCGAGGCGGGTTGGAGGGGCACCGTTTTGCACTACCCAGACCGACTCGACGCCGTCGATTGTCGTCATGACCCCCGACCGGACCACACCATCGAGTGAGCACAGAAACGCACACGTCTGTTCGAGCACCGCGTCGCGGTCGGCCAATGGCGCGATGTCAAAGATCAGCTCTTCGACTCGAGCGAGCACCGAGTCGGGGTCGACAACCCCCTGATGGTCCATGGTCGTCATATCGGCGATTCACGCCGAGTTTTTACCCAGCCGAACGTACGAACGGGCTGCGAACCAGGATTAGCTGATCTTGCGGTACTGACCGAGCTCGACCGACTCGTCGGCGGCGGCGATCGGGTTCACCACGCTGCGGCGCTGAGGAAGCTGGGTAACAACCGCTTGCCGCTCGGCCTGGAATCGACCACGACGCAACATCATGACCCCGAACCCAAGAGCGAGGGCGTCGATGGCGAGGTGGGCATAGAGCGCATACCGGCCAAACATGGTGGTTGCGACCAGGAAAAACAGGGCGAGAGCAATGAGCGAACCGAGCACGTCGCGCCGGCGACGGGCGGCGGCAGCGGCCGACGGCGGCATCAACGGCTCGCCTTTGGGCTGGCCGTTTGTTGCGATTGGACTACCGGTCGGACGTTCGAGACGCGACAGTTGATCGCCGAAACCACCCACCGTGGTGCGGGCAGGACGCGAGGTGAGTTGTGGAATACGCTGGATCAGCGGTGGAACAAGCACCACTGCCCACAAAATCCCCAAAATCAACAAGGCCAAGAAGGTCACTTCTCTCGTAACTCCTACGTGTGATTGGGATAGTACGGCGGATCGCGCTCAGAGTGGTGGATATCGCGCGAACCGCGCGATACGGGGAAGGCCGAAAAAGTGACCGGCCCGAGCGAATGCTCAGGCCCCCTCCAAGAACATTACAGTTCTACTACGAACGACCTCGCCGAGTAAGTCAGGAGGCTCGATTTCTTGCCACTTACTCCCCAAGGGTTTCTGCAGCAACAGAAGCAACATCGTCCCCATCGTTCCCGGGGGTCTCGGTAGCTTCACCGGCATCGGCCTCGCGCTTGAAGGTTCCGGACTTGCCGCCCGTCTTCTCCCAAAGGGCAACGTCGCTGATAACCATGGCCTTGTCCATCGACTTCGCCATGTCGTAAATCGTCAGCGCGGCAACCGTGGTAGCGGTGAGGGCTTCCATCTCCACGCCGGTGCGGTCAAGGGTTTCGACCGTCGACTCGACCTCGATGAAGTCGTCCTCGATCGTGAAGTTCACGTTTACCGCACCGATCATCAACGGGTGACACAGCGGAATGAGGTCCGACGTTCGTTTCGCGGCCTGGATCCCGGCCACTCGAGCCACGGCGAGCACGTCGCCCTTGTTCATCGAACCCCGAGCGATGGCGGTTGCGGTCTCGGACTCCATGTACACCCGACCCCGGGCGATGGCACGGCGATGAGTTGGGTCCTTCGGCGTAACGTCGACCATGCGGGCCCGGCCAGATGCGTCGAGATGAGTAAAGCCTGCGTGATCGGACATGGCTACGACTGTAGAGCCAACCCCCCAGGGCTGGACACCCGAGCAACTAGCCGCCGATTTGGCTCATGCTCCGGTTCGGCCGGATGAACGTGACCTGCCCGATGTTGTGACCAGCCCACTTGGCCAACACACCCTCTTCGAGCTTGGCGGCGATGACATCGTCGGACGAGCCATCGCGCAGCAGCGCCCGCAAGTCGAACTCGTCGACCGCAAAGAGGCAATTACGGAACTGGCCATCAGCGGTGAGGCGAACTCGGTCGCAGGTGTCGCAGAACGACTGGGTGACACTGGCGACCACACCAAACTCGCCCTGGCCATCGAGATAACGGAACCGGGTCGCCGGCGCCGAACTGCGTTGAATCGGCTCGACCGGATAGGTGGCACTGATTTTTTCGATGATCTCGGTTTGGGTAACCACCGTCTCGTTCGACCAACGCCCTTCAGCATCGAGCGGCATAAATTCGATGAACCGAACCATCACGCCTTTGTCGCGGCCAAAGGCAGCGAAGTCGAGCAGTTCGTCGTCGTTGATGCCTCGCATCATGACGGCGTTGATTTTGACTGGGTCGAAACCGGCAGCCACCGCGGCGTCGATACCGTCGAGCACCTTGGCGAGGTCGTCGCGACGGGTGAGCTCGACAAAGCGGTCGCGGTCGAAGGAGTCGAGGGAGATGTTGATCCGCTTGAGGCCCGCATCTTTGAGCGTCTGGGCTTGCCCGGCGAGCGTTGCGCCGTTGGTGGTGAGCGCCAGGTCGACCCCGAGATTCGCCAGCTTCTCGATAAGCACCGGAAGCTTGGCCCGAATGGTGGGTTCGCCGCCGGTCAGACGAATACTGTCGACCCCATAGCGCTCGACCATGATGCTGGCGATGCGTTCGATCTCTTCAAAGGTCAATAGCTCTTCACGAGCGGTCCACTTCATACCCTCGGCAGGCATGCAGTACTGACAGCGGAAATTGCAGCGGTCGGTTACCGAAATCCGCAGATCGCGGTGCACCCGCCCAAACGTGTCGATTAGCTGTTTGCCCACGAACCAGAGAGTACTCGTGTCAGATCGCTACACACGACCCCAATTTCAGGCGTCGAGCAAGATGACGGTGATGGTGTCGCCGACCACGGCGCCGTCACCATCGGGCAACACGGCGAGCGCATTGGCATCGGCCATGGCCCGCAGCTGGTGCGACCCCTGCCCGCCGGCCGATTTCACCCGGTAGGCGCCGTCGCGGTACTCGACTGCGGTTCGGGCAAAGTGGGTCTTGCCGTCGGCGTGGCGCTTGAGATCACCTTCGACAACCGCCTGCACCCACGGGCGATCCTGTACCGAGTGACCCGCCATCTTGCGCAGCGCCGGCCGAGCGAAAAGTTCGTACGAAACCATCGACGACACCGGGTTTCCGGGCAGGCCAAACACGGGCATCTCGCCCACGAAACCAAAGGCCATTGGCTTGGCGGGCTTGATGGCGATCTGCATCCAGCGCATCTCGCCGATCTCGTCGAGCACCACCTTCACAAAGTCGAAGGCGCCCATGCTCACTCCCCCGCTACTGAGCAAGGCGTCGCATGTTTCGGTGGCGCCTTGGATCACCGCGGTGAGCGACTCCTTATCGTCGCGAACCAACCCGAGATCGACCGGTTCGAAACCGCTCTCGTCGAGCAAGGCGAGCAGGGTACGGCGGTTCGAATCGCGAATCTGGCCATGTTCGAGTGGCTGGCTTGGATCGTCGATCAGCTCGTCGCCGGTCGAGATCACGCCCACTCGGGGTCGGGGCCCGGCCAGCACGTCGGCAACACCGAGGCTCGATAGCACGCCGAGGTGACCAGGGGTGAGCACCGTGCCAGCCGGAAACACCAGGTCGCCGGGCTCGATATCTTCGCCAGCCGACCGAATGTGATTGCCCACCGGAACCGCCTCGGCGATCTCGACCGTTGCACCGTCGTCGGACAGCTCGGTGAGTTCGACCATGATTACTGCGTCGGCGCCCGGCGGCATCGGTGCACCGGTCATGATCCGGGCCGCCTGGCCCCGTCCGACGGCGATATCGCCCTTGTCGCCAGCCGCAATGGTGCCGACCACCTCGAGGGTTCGGGGTGCCGAGTCGGTGTCGCCGGCCTGAACCGCGAAACCGTCCATAGCGGTATTGGCAAACGGCGGCACCGCCCCGACCGAGGCAACATCCTCGGCCAGCACAAGACCCAACGCGGAGGCAGTCGCGACCCGGGCGGACGGCAGCGCCGAAACGGATCCGATTACAAATTCTCGGGCTTCTTCGAGAGGAATCATCGCCCGACCTTACCGGGATTAGCCGTTGAGCTTGGTGCCGTCCGGGCCGAGCGCTGTCGGGCCATCAAGAGCAAACCCCTCGGGCAGCTTGGCCGCTAACTCGTCCGCATCGAGCGCAAACCGCGGGTCGATCTCAAGATCGACCGGCGCGCCGTCGCCGTCGCTCGGCACCGGCACCCCAGCCGCCTCAAACCAGCGGCGGTACAGGTCGTTCATCAACACGCGCGCCGACTCGGGCGAGTTCGAGCCCTCGGCGTTCTTGATCGGACAGAACTCATCGTCTCGAGCAGCTTCCATCGTGATGCTGGCCGAAGCCATCGGAAGAGCGTCGAACAAAAAGGCCTCAAACTTGATGGCGTTGGGTTCGTCGGGGGTGACCACGTCGCCGGCGGCATTGAGATGGGTGATCTTCTTGTGTGCCCGGTGAAACGGCAGCTGAAGTCGACCCTCGGTAAGGCGCAGCGCAAAGGCAACATCGATGCAGTGCACGGCGATCGAACCCGCCCAGTAGGTGAGCGAACCATCGTCGTTACACATCTCGGCCAGCTCGTCGGGAAGGTCGCTGTACTCGACCATGCCGGTGGTGCCGTCGATCTTGGCGACCAAGCCCATTTTCTCGCCAGGCGATTCTTTCCGCACGGCGGTGTTCGACATTTCGGCACCGGCGAGCGAGTGATAACCCAAGAACTCCGGGCGGCACATGCGCACCTTGGGGTTGTCGACCTGGAAGCTAAAGATGGTGGTGATTCCGGCCGCCGCCATCTCTTCGAGCGCTCCGCTCTTACGCAGTGCGCTGAACATTCCACCGTGACCGTCGGCGGCCGAGGCAAGACTGTCGGTGCTGGCCCGCAGGAGCGCTCCGGTCGTGGCATCGACGGCGGGCAGCGTGCCCTGCACCACAAAGGTGATACTTGCGGGGTCGAGACCAAAGTGGTCCTCGGCCGCGAAACTTGCCTTGGTGACCGCATCGTTCTGGGGCGAGGTGAGGATGTACCAGGGAAGATCGCAGCCGTAGCGATCGCGAACCGCAGCGATTTTGGCGGCGTGTTGAGCGAACAGGGTGCGGCCGGTGATCGGCGCATAGGGGTAGTCGCCCTTTGGGCCCTCGAACCCCAGGCGCGATCCCTGCCCGCCGGCCAGCAGGAAGGCGGCCACTTTGCCCGACCGCAGCAGCGCTTCGCCCGCTTCTCGGGCGGCGACCTCGGCGGCCCGGGCGGCATCGTCGGCGGGAAGAGGAATGGTCTCGGCTTCGGTTACCTCGCCTAGCGGTTTTTCGGCGTGGTCGCTCTTGACGAACTGGTCGATCAAATCGCCAACCAACTCCAAGTCGAGCGCGTGCACCTGGTCGGCGAGGTTCTGCTGTTCAGCACCTTCGAGTTGGCCAAGCGCAGTTGCCAGATCGTTTTGGCCGGCGGCTTGGAGCGCTTCGATAGCGGTAGCGACAGAACTCATGGGGGACCTCATTGCATGGGGGGCGCGGGAAAGAGACAGACACTGCTTCAATCGGCGATCCTAGGGCGCTCTTTAACCCGGCGCGACTACCGACCTGTTCGACTCAGCGAGTGCTCTTTGCGGCTCACCAAGCGAACAATGTTGCTGGTGTGACGGGCGATGACCAGCGCGATCATGGCGACCGTAACCACGACCTCCCACAGCGGACGATCGGTCAAGTACACCAGCACACCCAGCGCCACCGCGGTGACCATCGAGGCCACCGAGGCCTTCTTGCCGAGTCGGGCGATAGCGAAGAAGGCCACCAGCAAACCCAAGCCAATAAGGGGGAACATGGCGAACACCCCGCCGCCCGCGGTGGCAGCGCCCTTGCCGCCCTTGAAGTGGCGGTACGCCGGGAAGATATGGCCCAAGGTGGCCGCAACCCAGCCAACCGCCGCGAGCGGACGTCCGCTGAGCGCCAGGCCAGCGAGCACCGGCAATAGACCCTTTAAAATGTCGATCGCAAACACGATCGCACCCGCCCGTTTACCGGCGATACGCAGCACATTCGATGCCCCAGGATTGCCCGAACCTTCATGTTCGGGGTCGTGACCGGTCCAGTACGCCACCAAATGGGCGCTGGGGAACGTGCCGACGAGGTAGGCGGCGACTGCCATTGCAACGGCAGCGAGAAGAGTCACACGCTCACTTTAGAAGCTTTGACGCCCGCCCCCTAGAATTGTTTCGTGCCAACCTACGAATACTCCTGCGATACCTGCGGCAGCGCCTTCGACTGGGAACAGTCATTTAGCGAAGACACGCTGACCAAATGCCCCGGAAAACGCAAAGGCGGCCCGGCCACCGAAGCGTGCTCGTCACCAGGCAAAGGCAAAGTGAATAAGGTATTTAGCGCCGTCGGCATTTCGTTCAAGGGCGACGGCTTCTACAAGAACGATCACGGCGCAGGCGCCCAGAGCAAGAAGGCCAGTGAGGCCTCGTCGTCGTCGAGTTCGACCAGCACCTCGACGTCTACCGACAGCTCCTCGGACACCAAGTCCGAAACCACGTCGGAAACCAAGTCCGAAACCAAGTCCGAAAAGAAAACCGAGAAGAAGGCCGACAAGAAGAAGGCGTCGGCCAAGGCCAAGAAGTAGCTCCTCGGCACTCGCCGCCCACGCGGCCCTCGACATTGTTGCGACGCTTCGTCGCCTCCCGCTCCCCTGCGATCACCATCCCACGGGAGCATCATGCCCACATCACCTTCTCGCCCCTCTCACTCTTCTCGACGACCGCCGATCCGTCGGCCACAAGCCCGACCCGCCGGTCGACCGTTCGCTCGGCTCCGCCGTTTCTTTGGCCGTCACCTGACGGCATTTCGCCTGGGCGCCGGAGCGGTTGCGCTCGTTGCCGGACTATCGCTTTCGCCTGACCCGAGCACCCGACCCGACCCACAGGTCACCGAACCGGTCGCTGGCCCAGACGGTATCGACCCGGTGCTCTCGGACAGCCGGGTCGCGGTGGCCATCGCTCGCACCGCGTCGACCCCCGAACTCGCGCCCGGCGATCTCGTCCACGCAATCGTCGTGACCGACCCGTTGATCGCCGGCGAAACCCGGCCACCCACCATCGCCATCCGCGACATCGTGGTGTTGGCGCACGACGAAGCCTCCACCACCATCGCGGTCGACGAAGCCCAAGCTCCATCGCTTGTCCAGGCAACCCTCGACGGGTCGGTCGTGCTCGCCCGCACCAACGGCGGTTGAATCCGGGTTCTGATCGCGCTTGACCCGCTCTGAGCGGGTTGTGCAACTGACGGAGCTCCGTTACAGACGGGGCTCTGTTGGTTGTGTTGTTTTCTGTAGTAGTCGTTCGTACGGCGTGTGTCCATCGAGACCGCCGTGGGGTCGTTCGAAGTTGTAGTAGTTCTCCCATTCGTTGAGTCGTTGGTTGAACATTTCGGTGTCGTCGATGAGTTGTCCGTCGAGGAGTCTGTAGAACTCTTCTGCGTCGATGCGGTGTGATCGTTCGACTTTGCCGTTAAGTCTTGGTGTGGCCGGTTTGATGTAGACGTGTTTGATGCCGCGGTCGAGTACGTGCCAGTGGAACTGTGAGCCGAATTCGGATCCGTTGTCTGTTTGGATGACGTCGATTCTGAAGGGCAGCTTTTGGGCGACGTAGTCGAGGAACTGGATAGCGGTTTTCTGGTTGTTCTTGTCGTAGATCTTGAGGACTCGTAGACGGGTGCAGTCGTCGATGGCGGTGAATTGGTAGTAGCGGGGTTTGCGTGCGCCCTCTAGCGGCGTAATGAATTTGACGTCCATTTGGACTCGGTGTCCGGGTTGTTGCTTCTCGTAGCGTTTCCAGCGTTTGCCTTGGGCCTGGTGTCGTTTGTTGGATGGCAGCCGGTTCATGTCGAGGCGTTTGAGTATTCGCCAGACCCCGGATTGGGAGATATCGATGTCGTGGTATCGCTTGAGGTACATCGATATTTTGAGCGGTCCGAAGTGGTAGTGCTGGCGGAGGTGGACGACTTTGCCTATGACGTCTTCGGGGGTTGCGGTTGGGCTGTGGTGTGGCCTGCGGGATTTGTCTCGTAGTCCAGCTAGGCCTTGTTCTTCGTATCTGCGTCGCCATCGGTAGAACCGGTTTCGGCTGATGCCGTAGTAGCGGCATGTCGCGGCGACGTTGCCGGATACTTCTTCGGCGTGTCTGAGGATCGCGAGACGGTGTTTGGCTTGGCGTTGTAGTTCTTGTTCGTTCATGGAATCTCTCTATTCTCAGAGACTCCGACTGTCACGCGTGTCCGTCAGCTTTAGACCGCCTAGAGCGGGTCAAACGCGAAAATTTCGGGGGGTTAGCTGCCGGACATGGTTACGTCGGCGATCGACATGGTGACCCCGGTGGCCGACATGGGTAGCCATTCGGTGTCGTCGGCGATCGCCATGACGTCGAGCATCATGCGTTGCAGGGTCGACGCAATGGTGACCTCGCGGATCGGCTCGGCGAGTTCGCCGTTGCGAATCCGTAGTCCCGAGGCACCGGTCGAGAAGTCGCCACTCGTTGGGTTTACGCCCGAGTGCAGGCCCGAAACCGAGGTGACCAACAAGCCGTTGTCGATACCGGCGATGAGGTCTTCGCGGCTGATCTCGCCGGGCTGAATCGAAACGGCCCGGGTTCCGACGCCGGGGGTCGACTTGAAGCCGCCGCGCACCGCCGAGCCCGTCGACGCCGTTCCGGCCCGACGAGCGGTGTAACTGTTGTGCACAAAGCTCTTCAGTTCGCCAGCGTCGATGAGCAGGTTGCGCCGGGTGGCCAAACCTTCGCCATCGGTAGCGCTGGCGGTGAGTGCCCGGGGATCGGTCGGGTCGTCGACCAGGGTGATCTTGGTATCGGCCACCATCTCGCCGAGTCGGTCGGCAAAGGGCGACCGGCCCTTCAACACGCGCTCGCCGCTCAGCGTGCCAGCGATGATGCCGGTGAACTGGGCGGCCACGTACGGATCGAGCACCACGGTCAACCGCTCGCTCGGCGCCTGCTTGGCACCGAGCAGCTGGGTGGCCCGTTTTGCCGCGTCGGCGGCTGCCTTGTCGATATCGAGTTCGCTCAACTCGCGGCCAATAGCGTACCCGAACCCGTCTTGGGTGTCGTCGCCTTCGTTGGCGATAACACTCACCGACACATACGCCGTCGACTCTTTGGTGGTCGAGCGGATGCCGGCGGTCGTCGCAAACGCCGACTCGCCAAACCCGTCGTAGTAGTCGGCCGACTCGACGATGGAGATTCGCGGGTCGCGCGCCTTCGCCGCCTTCTCGAGCTCGAGAGCCAGGTCGATCTTGGCGGTGGTCTCCACGGCGTTCACGTCGCGGAACAGGTCGAGCTCGACCGGCTTGACGCCATCGGGTTCGGCAAGGCCGAGGAACTCATCTTCGGTGCCGAACGACGCATTGTCACGAGCTTCGGTCAGCGTTTCGGTGAGCACGTCGAAGTCGAGCGAACCGCAGTAGGCGAAGCCTTGGCGTTGATCGGCGATCACCCGGATACCCACGCCCTGAGACTCCGACGAGGTCAGCGATTCGATATCGCCTTCGTACACCCGAATCTCGGTGTCGGTTCCCTTTACGGCAACAACTTCGAGTTGTTCGCCGTCTTGAGCGAGGGCCAACACGCGGTCGGCCAGGTCGAGAAGTTCGGTCATGCTGCGGTACCGCCGACGGTCAGCGCGGTTACCCGAAGGGTCGGTGTGCCGTCGCCCACCGGCACCCCTTGGCCGTCCTTGCCGCAGGTGCCCGGCGACCCCATAGCGAAGTCGTCGCCCAACATATCGATGCGGGTGAGGACCTCAGGGCCGTTGCCGATCAGGTTGCCTTCGCGCAGCGGCGAGGTGATCTTGCCGTCTTCGATCAGGTAGGCCTCGAGCATGCCGAACACAAAGTCGCCGGTGGTCGTGTTGACCTGTCCGCCACCCAACTGCGCCACGTACACACCCTTCTCGGTGGCGGCGATGATGTCTTCGGGCTTGTCCGGACCGTTGGCGATATAGGTGTTGGTCATGCGCACCATCGGCAGGTGCTGGTAGCTCTGGCGGCGGCCGTTACCCGACGAGGGTCGCCCCTCTTTCACCGCTCGCAGGTGATCCCACATGTAGTCGGTAAGCACGCCCTCCTCGATCAAGGTGTTGGCTTGGGCGGGGCGACCTTCGTCGTCGATGGCGAACGCTCCCCATTCGGCGCTCATGGTGCCGTCGTCGATCAAGGTCACCAGGTCGGTGGCGACCTTCTCGCCCTTGCGCCCGGCGAACACCGAAGCAGATTTGGCGACCAGGTCGGCTTCGAGGCCATGACCACAGGCTTCGTGGAACAACACACCGCCGCCGCCGGGCCCGACCACAACCGGCATCGAGCCGCTCGGCGCAGCTACCGCATCGAGTTTGGTGATGGCCCGGTTGGCCGCCTTGCGAGCGATCTCGGCCACGTCGTACTGATCGAACAGCTCGAACCCAATGGTGTGGCCAACCGACTCACGGCCGGTCTGCATTCCGGTGTCGCCCATCGCGACACACCCGACCGAGAACAAGGTTTTCACCTGGTCGTCGCTCGCCAACAGACCGTTGCTGTTGGCCACCAGAATCTGGCGGCGGCTATCACCGTAGCGAGCCGACACCTGCGAGATAGCGGCACCGACTTCCCGGGCAGCTTCGTCGGCCTTCTTCAACAACTCGACCTTGGTGACCTTGGGGACATCGCTGGGATACACGGCGATCTCGCTAGGCCGTGGCGCATCTTGGCGGGTGAGCTCAACCTCGTTGGTGCCGCCTCCGCCGCCTCGGGCAGCCGATGCGGCGGCGCGGGCGGCTTCGGCCAAACCCGACTCCGACAGGTCGGCGGTGTGGGCGAAACCGGTCGTGTCGCCCACCACAACTCGAATCCCGGCGCCCCGGTCGCGACCCGAGGTCAGCTCTTCGATCTTGCCGTCGTCGAGGACCGCCGACGACGACCGCTTGTCTTCGACAAACACTTCGGCGAAGTCGCCGCCGGTTTCGAGGGCCGTCGAGATGGTTTTTGCTGCTAGGGCTTCGTCGATCACAGAGTCATTCCGTTTCGTGGGTTTCGGGCGCCGAACCGGGCTGCGTCTCGCGTCACGTGCCGCGAAACCACTGGCCAATACTGGCTCTTGGGCGCTGATCCGCTTACTGTACCGCCCGTGCCCCTTGAAGTTGGACTGATTGGCCGGGCGACCCTCACCGTCGCCGAGCCCGACCTCGCCACGAGCCTCGGCTCAGGCGACGTACCGGCCCTCGGCACCCCGCGTTTGGTGGCCTTGGTCGAGGAGGCGTCGATGGCTGCGCTGAGCGGACATCTTGGCGACGACACCACCTCGGTCGGCATGCGAGTTCATGTCGACCATCTGCAACCGAGTGCGCTCGGTGCGGAGGTAGCCGCCGAAGCGGTGCTCGAACGTATCGACGGACGCCGCCTCACCTTTGCGGTAAGCGCGACCCAAAACGACCTTACGGTCGCCGAAGGTCAGATCATTCGGGTGGTCGTCGAAACCGGCCGCTTCCTCGAGAAGCTGACCGAACGCGGTTAACCCTGCAGGAACCCGACCTCCGATGAGGAGATCGTGTTCGTCGGGTCGGGAAGATCGATCGAGACCGGGTCACCGAAACCACTGAAGGTCATCGCGACCCAGTCGCCGGCTTCGTTCACGGTCATCTTGCGGAGCAAGCCGTCGTCACCGACCCAAGCTTCGACATCGGCAGTGCGCCCTTGTTCGGTCACTGAACCGACGTAGTGGGTTACGGTGACGCCGCCGATTTCGGTCGTGCCGACCTCTTTCACATCGCTGTTAAACGCACGCAGGTCCGACAACATCAGCTCCGGGCTGAGCTCGTCGACATCGAAGAGTGCTTCGTCAGCACCTTCGAGCGCGATCCACGGATCGCCGAGGCCTTCCGCTTCGGTCAGCGATGGCCACCGAAGCCATTCGCGGTCGCCGGCCGAGATCACAGTCATCGGGGTTGAAACCAGCTGCGCCATCAACGCGTCTTGCTTGCCGAGATCCGACATATCGATCTGGATCGCCGCAAACTCACCGTCGACCGCTCCTTGTCCGGTGATGTTCATCGACCGTGCGCCGTCGGCCACCTCGGCTTCAAAGCTGAAGAGGAACGAGTTTCGGGCCGCGGTCTGTTCAGCCACGAACGCCAAACGATCGGGAACATCGGCAATTACCGGAGCCGAGGACTCGAGGTCGCCGTCGGCGGGTTCAGGGGTGACGTCCGCCGGCGCTTCGCTGTCGGCGCCAGCATCGTTGGCGCTCGGGAACGGGCTCCAACCTTCCGGCAGGGTGGCCGGAGGCGCGTCTTCGGAACCCTCGATCTCTATGTCGTCGACAAATCCGATGGCGGCCGGAGCTCCGGCGGGGTTCGGCGGCGTGTTGGCGCACGCGGCGGCCACCAGCGTGAGGACGATGGCGGCCAGAAAGCCGGTGAGCAGGCGCGTTGCCCGTGACCGGTTTGGTGCGGGCGAGTTGATGTCCGTTGGGTTTTCCATACCGAGGGCCTCCTGAGCCCGATCGACAGCGCGGAGAGCGGCGCGAGTAGTTGTGCTCAAAAGATCGGCGGTTTTCCGGTCGACCTTGAATGCCCTGTCACCGAATCTCAGCGCCACTAGGGTTTCGACCGTCACACCACACCAAAACCACGGGACCAGCGGCCTTTATGCGCGGCGAAATCGGCGAGCGAATCCACAGCGAGAGGACACCCACGTGGGGGTAGCAGCCGACCTCGCGGACCCGCCGCACGACACCTCGTCGCCCTCTCACGCCGGTTCAAAGCTGCGCTGGTACTACGAGATCGCCCTGGTGGTCGGCTTCTATGTCATCTATTCGATGGTGCGGAACCTGTTTGGTTCGGCCGCCGTCGACCCCGAGGTCGCCTACGACAACGCGATTCGGGTCATCGACATCGAAAAGGCCGTGGGACTATTTCTCGAGGAACGAATCCAAGGCTGGTTCGCCGACAACGAACTGTTCTTCCAGTTCTGGAACATCTTCTACGGCACCCTCCATTTCGGCGTGACGATCTTTTGTTTCGTATACCTGTACCGGAAGGTCCCGCACCGCTACGCCCGGTGGCGCACCACGTTCGCTGCCACCACGGCGTTGGCGTTGATTGGTTTCTCGACCTTTCCGCTGATGCCGCCTCGACTGTTGAACATCGGTGGCGAATTTGGTGGCGCCCGCTTTGGCGGCGACGCCTACAACTTTGTCGACACGGTCGCCCAGTACGGCGGCCTGTGGTCGTTTGACTCGGGCACGATGCAGTCGATCTCCAACCAGTACGCCGCGATGCCATCGCTGCATCTCGCCTGGGCGGCCTGGTGCGCGGTCACCGTGGCACCGCATCTCGGCAACCGAATCGCCCGCTACAGCCTCTGGTCGTACCCGGTTTTGACCCTCTTCGCGATCGTCGTAACCGCCAACCACTACTGGATCGATGCCGTTGGCGGACTCCTCGCCCTCGCCGCGGGCTTCGGTGTGGCCGTCGTGCTGCACCGAATCCTCACAAATCCCCCGGTCGCTTGACACAAGCCCGAGCCACCGAGGGTTATACGATGATCTCTAACTCACATTCGTCGAGATCCGGGTAACACCAAAGCCGACATGGCCAAGCTCCTAGACACCATCGCAAGTCCAGAGGACATTCGTCGCCTCGACTACGCCCAGCTCGACCAATTGGCTAGCGAAATGCGCGAGTTCATCGTCGACGCAGCCTCCAAGGCCAGTGGCCACCTCGGCTCAAACCTCGGCGTGGTCGAGCTCACCATGGCACTGCACCGGGTGTTCGATTCGCCTCGCGACATCCTGCTCTGGGACACCGGGCACCAGGCGTACGTGCACAAGATGATCACCGGCCGCACCGCCGAGTTCGAGAAGCTTCGGGCCCAAGGCGGCTTGTCGGGTTATCCGAGCCGAGAAGAATCCGAACACGACTGGATCGAAAACAGCCACGCCTCGACCGTTCTGTCCTACGCCCACGGTCTGGCCACTGCCCAGGAATCGCCGCACGGCGAAGGGCGTCGCATCATTGCGGTGATCGGCGATGGCTCGATGACCGGCGGCATGGCATTTGAGGGCCTCAACAACCTCGGCCATTCCGGACGCAACGTAACCATCGTGCTCAACGACAACGGTCGCTCCTATGCGCCCACCGTGTCGATGTTGTCGGACAGCTTGGTGCGGATCCGGTCGAACCCGACCTACATGCGCCGCCAAGCCCGGATGGAACGCATCGCCCAGAACGTTCCGTGGGTCGGCGAACAGCTCGAGCGCGGCATCGGCGCCACCAAGGCCGCCATTCGCGAGATGTGGGAGCCGCCAGCGTTCTTTGAGAACCTCGGTGTTCGGTACTTCGGACCATTCGACGGCCACGATGTCGAAGGCCTCGAACAGGCGCTCACCAACGCCAAGAGCTTCGAAGGCCCAACCGTGGTTCATGTGCTCACCCAGAAGGGTCGCGGTTACGCACCGGCTGAAGCCGATCCGATCAAGAACATGCACGACATGGGATCGGTAAAGCCCGAGAGCTACACCGCGGCGTTTACCGAAGCCCTCATCAAGCAAGCCGAGAACCACCCCGAGTTGGTGGCCATCACCGCCGCCATGCCCGACTCGACCGGCCTGCTGCCATTCAGCGAGCGCTTCCCCGAGCGCTGCTTCGATGTTGGCATCGCCGAGCAACACGCCGTCACCTCCGCCGCTGGTATGGCGATGGGCGGGCTCCGACCGGTCGTGGCCGTGTACTCGACCTTCCTGACCCGAGCGATCGACCAAGTAAACCTCGACGTTGGCCTCCACGGCCTGCCGGTCATCTTCTGTCTCGACCGCGCAGGCATCACCGGCCCCGACGGTCCGTCGCATCACGGCGTGCTCGACATGGTGCTGCTGTCGAAGGTGCCCGACATGACCATCTTTGCTCCGAGCAGCTACCAAGAACTCCAGGTCATGCTCGAAGACGCGGTCGCCCTTTGTGATGGCCCCGCAGCGCTGCGCTGGGCTCGAGGTGCCGCCGAGGTTGTACCCGAACACGAAGTTGGCAGCGGCTTGCTCGCCCGGAAAGCCCGCCAAGGCGGCTCCGACGTGTGTCTCATCGGCGTCGGCAAGATGTTGAAGTATTGTCTGCAGGCAGCCGAAGAGTTGGCGACTGAAGGCATCGAGGCCACGGTTTGGGACCCACGGGTCGTCAAACCTCTCGACTCGGCGATGATTGCCGACGCGACCGAGCACCGCTTCGTCATCACCGTCGAAGACGGCATGCGTAACGGCGGCATCGGCGATGCAGTCCGCGACCTCATCTCTGAATCTGGCTGCGCTACCCGCACCCGGGTTCTTGGTGTGCCCGATACCTACGTGCCCCACGGCAACCCCGACGCCATCATGGCCGAACTCGGACTCGACGCTGTTGGCGTTGCCGGCGAGGTGCGTAATCTCCTCGGCTGAGGCTGTTCAGCCCAACCCACCCGATCCTCAAGCTTTGCCCGTCGCACTCTTTGATCTCGACGGCACCTTGACCGATCCACGGGTCGGCATCGTCGCCTGTCTCGAAGCCGGCATGGCCTCCGTCGGACTCGACCCCGCCGACCACGGCGATCTCGCCCGGTTCATCGGCCCGCCGCTACAGGAAACGTTCGCCTCGTTCGGACTTGAGCCGTCCGCGGTCGACCAGGCAATCCAGTCGTACCGCGAACGGTTCGCCACCCACGGCATGTTCGAGAACGAGGTGTACCCCGGTGTGGTCGAACTGTTGCGCACCTTGCACGAGGCGGGGTGGGTGCTGGCGGTCGCCACGTCAAAACCCGAACTGTTTGCGGTCCGCATCCTGATGCACTTCGGGTTAGCCGAGTGGTTTGCCGGCGTTGCTGGGGCAACCATGGACGGCTCGCGCCGCTCGAAGGCCGACGTGGTGGCCCACGCGCTCGAACTCGTTGGTCACCCCGACCCAACCACCGTGGTCATGATCGGCGACCGCAGCCACGACATCGTCGGCGCCCGGGCCCACAACGTTCGAGCGATCGGGGTCACCTGGGGATACGGCGGACTCGACGAACTCATCGCCGCCGACGCCTGGCGCCTTGCCAACAGCCCCGAAGAAATCCCCGAGCTACTCGGCGCAAGCTAGCGCTGCTGTTACTCCAGCGCCGACAGGATTTCGTCGCCGTAGTTCTCGAGTTTGGCGCTACCGACACCCTTTACCTGGGCGAGCTCGGCCAGGTTGGTCGGGTACGCAGCAGCGATTGCCTTGAGTACCTTGTCGTGGAAGATGATGAACGGCGCAACCTTGTCGAGGCGCGACCGCTGCAACCGCCACGCTCGCAACGACTCGAACACGTCTTCGTTATAGACGAGCACCTCACCGGCGGCCGGGGCGCCGGTCGACGACTTCTTTTTGGTAGCCGCCTTTTCGGCTCGAGACTTCTTGGTGGGCGCTTCGATCGCACTCTTGTTGCCCTGCAACTCGTCGAGGAACTGCGAGGGTGAACCTTTGTCGGCGACAACGGTGGTGGTTTCGGACGACCGGGTGATCGCTACGTGAAAGACCCGGCGTTCCTCTTCGACCTCGGCGAGGCGATGCGGGAACGTCGACTGCTCGGCACCGATCACGATCACGTGCGGCCATTCGAGGCCCTTGACCCGGTGCACGGTCGACAACAACACACCGCTTCCCTCTTCGCTGGTGGGAGCTTCGAGCGATTGCCGCAACCAGAGCTCGAACTGGCGAGGGTCGGGTTGGAGTTCGGCCAGCTGCCGCAACGTGGTGAGATCGTCGAGGTGGGTCGACCGGTCGGCGTTGCCGCGCGACTCATCCAGGGTGGTGAGCGCCGTGCCCAAGCCCACCGTGTCGCGAATGTGGTCGATGATCTCCACGGTGGTGGCGCCGTTGCGGATTCGGCGGGCAGTTCCGGCCACGTCGCTCACCCAACCACGAATCTTCTCTGGGTCGCGCCCGGTCAGCCGGTTGGCGAGTCGTTCGTGGGCCACCAAGTCGCGGTGCTCGGACATCCACTCGACAACTTTTCGAGACATGCCTCGCGACGGCCGTCGGGCGGTGTCGGCAATATCGCGAGCCGAGATCGATCCGCTATCGGACCCGACCCGTATCCAGGCCAGGGCCGCTCGGATGCCGGTTCGGTCGAGCAGCTTGGAGTCGACCGCTCCCACGACCGGGATGCCGGCTTCGCGCAACACGATTTGAGGCACCGCAAGAGTGACATTGACCCGAGCCAGCACAACGAGATCGCTCGGTTGCGCACCGGCGTCGAGGCGAGATTCAACGGCGTTGCGTAACGTGTCGACCACGTCGTCGACAACGTTGAGTTCGATGTCGGTTTCGGCCGCCGACCGGTGATCGGCCGACCGGATGACCTTGGCGACCCGCTCTTCGTTGAAACCCAGGAGCTTGCCAGCGGCGTCAACCACGCCGGGAGCACAGCGGTAGTTGACCTCAAGGGCGTGCGACTTTGCCTGAGGGAAGAAGAAGTCGTAGTCGATCAGCCACCGCGGCGATGCGCCGGTAAAGCCGTAGATGGTTTGGTCATCGTCGCCGACGCCAAACACGTCGGCCCGAGGGCCGGCCAGCAACCGCACCAACAACAGGTGGGCCGGAGTGAGGTCTTGAAACTCGTCGACCAGCATGACCTGGCAGGTCTGTTGGGCGTGCCGTCGGGCCACCGGGTCGGCGAGTAAGACCTCGATCGCCCGGTAGATCTGTTCGTCGAAATCGACCACATCGTTTTCGAGCAAGTACTGGCGGTAGCGGTCGAAGACGTCGGCAAATCCATCGACATCGCCACCGAAGTCGGTCTCGACATCGACCGGGTCGACCAACCCCAATCGGGCCGACGTAAGCGCTTCGATCCACACCGCTACCGGATCGGTGTTGGCCCGGCGAGGCAACTCGACGATGCGGTCGAGGATCTGGCGTACATCGCGTTCGGTGATGGTGCGGACCCGGCGCCGGCGCTCGGCCATGACAAAGCCGTCGGTGCCGTTGAGGATCGAAAGCGCCAGTGCGTTCAGCGTGCGAATCCGCAAATTCGACAGATCCGGGGTGCGTTCGACCATCTCGAGCTGCGCCCGCTTGTTAAACGCCACCAACGTGATCGCCGAGACGGGAACATCCCAGTTGTACAGAAGGTGCCGGGCCCGTTCGGTGAGCACTCGGGTCTTGCCTGATCCGGCGGGTGCAATGATGCGGGCCGCTCCCCCGGTGTGGCCGACCGCCGCCAGCTGGTCAGGGGCGAGGTCGGCATCGGGCGCCGCGTCGCCCAGAGGTGTGAGCTGGTTAGCGCCGAGGGTCACGGCATGCACGACCGGAAGGTCGACCACGCTGGGCGACAAAGGTCCGCCGTCGAGCACCGCCTCGGTGCCGTCGGGCAACACGATGTCGGCCGGCGAATCGGCGGGCGCAGCGGTGGCGCCCAACTCGAGGGCTTTGGTCATGAGCGGCGATACCAGTTCGCCGCCCCGTAACTCGACCCCGTTGGCCCACAACAAGAACGCCAGCCGTTCGAGCTCGAAGGTAAACCCAGGCCCGGCCCGCCACGGTGGGGCCGACGACGCCTCGTTACCGTCGAACGAAACGTCGCCCACCAACTCGACCACAAACCGCTCGCGCCGGTGCCAGAACTCGTCGAGTTCGCGAACCGTTTCGGTGGGATCGGCAAGGATCTCGAGGTCGACCAGGTAGATGGGCGCGCCTTCCCAACCGGCGGGCATCGGATCGCCTTCCCGCATCACCAACGTACGGCCGAGTGCGTCGGGGCCTGGCCCCATCGGCGAGGGGTCGAGCGCTGCGAGGTCGGTCATCGCCGGCCTCGACGACGACCGCAAGCTTCCGCTATTGCTCGGCGACCATTGGGCCGGCTCGGAAGGCTCGTCGGGCCATTGATAGTTATCGGTATCGTCGGCACCGCTCGACGACTCGGCTGCACGCGAGCCAGCGGTGGCCTCTCCCCCAGCCGAACACGCCCGGATTTCAGCTACCGAGGGATGTGAGCCCCCACAATGTCCACAACGAATCTCTGGCACCCCTAGACACTAGGCGCGCCCACTGACACCGTCGGTTTCGGCTCTGACGAGCCTCAATCCTTACCGAGTTACCGCGCAACTCGCGCCACCGACCGCTCCATTGCTCACACCGTCGGTTTCGGCTCTGACGAGCCTCATTCCTTTCCGAGTTGCCGCGGAATTCAGGGCCAGGCCCCGGTGGGTGGCTAGGGTTTTGGCATGGATGAATCGCTTCCGGGTGTGTTGTTTCTTTGTGTGCACAACGCTGGACGCTCACAGATGGGCGCTGGCTGGTTGCGACATCTGGGCGACGGCCGCGTGCGGGTGTACTCGGCCGGCTCAAACCCAGCGAACGAAGTCAACGCCGTCGCGGTCGAGGCAATGGCCGAGGTCGGCATCGACATCTCGGCCGCCGAACCCCAGAAGTGGACCAACGACATGGTCGAACAGGTCGACTACGTGGTATCGATGGGCTGTGGCGACACCTGCCCGGTATATCCCGGCACGACCTACCTCGACTGGGAACTCACCGATCCGGCCGGCGAAGGAATCGACCTAGTCCGTAGCGTCCGGGACGAAATCCGCGACCACGTCACCGACCTGCTGGCAACTATTGGCTAGCTGGGCCGAGGCGCGCCGTCGACGTTGGCTTCGTAGTCGATCGCCCACAGGTTCCGACTGGTCTGAACCACCATCATCAAGAAGGCCGCGACGTTCAGCGCCAAGATCAGCGGTACACCCCAGCTAAAGATGGCGGTTCCGGCGAAGTACACGAACGTGTTGAGAGCGATGTACCCAATGCGGATCTCGGTGGGGCCGATGCCGTAGTAGGCGATCTGGAACTGATTGGTGGCCGCAAACGACAAGAACGAAGTCGCCATCGTTGCGCAGGTCACGAGCAGTAACAACAAGAACAAGAACTCGAGCCATTTCGCTTCGACCAGAAACGAGTAGCCGATCACGATCGAACCGGCGAACATCAGGTCGAGCAGGTGATCCATAAAGAACCCCCACTTCACCAGGCCTTGTTTACGGTGTCGTCCGAGCGAACCGTCGAACGAGTCGGTGAGCCACTGCCCGAACACCATCACCGACATGGCGTGTAACCAGATGAGGTTGTCGTCGGCCAACCAGCCGAACAAGATCGTGCCCGCCGACCACAGAATCGTCACGTACGTGAGGTGATGGCTCATGATTGGTTTGGGGATCTTGGGGATTCCCCAGTCGATGAACTTGCGCTCTAGCGGTCCAAGAAGCGACTGGCCCTTCTTCTTGTCCCCCGCAAAGGTCTCTGGCATGTCTTTCCTTCGGCCAACGAAGGCCCGAGGAAAGGTCTAGCAGCGTGCAACCACCAGAACCTTGACTCAGAGTCACGGGACAACGCACCACGACTCAGAGTCACGGGACAACGCACCACGACTCCGCACCACGCCTCAGAGTCAGGGGACAACGCACCACGACTCAGAGTCACGGGACACAGAGTCACGGGACAGCAAAGCGGTTGGAGTCGAGTCGCCGTGCCAGCAAGACCGAGGTGGAAGCTACGCCCGATGCCGAAGGCGTGGAGCCGAAGGCGTGGAGCCGCAGGCGGAACAAATCAGTCAGTAAAGAACGGATTTTCGCCGGCTTCGTGGTTGGTCGCGTCGATAACTTCGGTGATTTCGGGGATCATGGCCAAGATGCTGCTCTTGATGCCCTCGGCCAGGGTCACGGCGCTCATCGAACAGCCTTGGCAACCGCCGCCCATCAACACGTGGGCGGTCTCGCCCTCGACCTTGACCAGTTCGGCGAAGCCGCCGTGCGACGCAAGCGCCGGGTTGATCTTTTGCTCGAGGAGCTGTTGCACCTTCTCGGCCGGTTCGCCGACCAGTTCGATGTCGCCCATGTCGCCCAACGGGTCGGGGCGGTTGGGGTTCCGGATAACCAGGCCCTCTTGCATGGGGTTGCTTGGCAGGTCGAGGGTGGCGCCCCGCATCATCTCGGCGCTGGTTTCGGGCACCATGACGCTGAGTTCGCCGATCGTGTACACCCGGTAGGAGTCATCGGCTTTGGCGAGGTCGTCGAACGACAGGTCGTACTTGTACTCGACGCCGCTGACGCCGATTACCTCAACGCGCAGCGCGGTGCCTTCTGGGTCTTCTTCTTGGGCTCGGATGCCGAGCACGGTCGACATCGCCGCGGGGGTCACGTCGAGCAGGACCTCTCCGGTAGTTTCAAGCGCGTCGGTATCAGTAGTCATGGTCTAACAGTACCTTTGGGGCCGAGTTACGCGAACTCAGGCGGCACTCGATCCGGCTAGGCGGCGTCGAAATCTTCGAAGAGGCTGGCTTCGTCAAAGTTGACCAAACCATCGGTTTCCACCGGTCCCAGATTGGTTCCCGAGGCCATGACGGCCGCGCCGTCGGCGGTTGCCTCACCGGCGCCGAGGTCGATCGACAACAGCTCGGGGATCGAGCCACCCACCACGAAGGGGGCGAGCAGGATTCCTGGGAACGAACCCGCCCGGTCCCGAAGCATGGTGACCGCGTCGTTGTAGAAGCGGCGCGATGCGGCGATGCGGTTTTCGGTGTCGATCAGATTCTCGAACAGATCGGCATAGTTCTCGGCGGTCACGATTCCCGGGTGCGCTTCTTGCAACCCGATCATCGTGCGTTTCTGGTTGTCGCCCACGATGGTTTTACTGACCTTGTCGACGTTGGCGTCGCTCGGCAGCTGGGTCCGGTTACGGATCGCCTGCTCGAGTGCCTGGCGCTCGTGGTTCGATGCGGCCTTCACCACGTCGACCATCTGGGTGATGAGGTCGTGGCGGCGGGCGGCGGCCACGTCGATGGTGGCGAACGCAAACGAGGCCTGGTGTTTGAGGGCGATCAGCCGGTTAAACAGTCGCACGGCGTAGTGCAGCAGGTGCACCATCAACACGCCGCCGAAGATGATGAGCGCCGGGACCATCAGCGAGGTTTCGCGCAGTACCAGCGTCGGCTCACCCAGGTGGGTTTCCAGCGTCGACGGGGCGGTGGTCCACAACGACGATGCGGCGGCCAGCAAAAGGCTCAACGCGGTGGCCAGCACGGCGAAACCCTTGAACGACGACCGAAGGCGGGCCTCGCTAAAGGAGATCCAGTACGGCGCCCCGTGACCGGTTTCGATCTTGTTGCGAGGGCGACGTACGCAGAGCATGCCGTCGCGTTCGAACTGCACGGGACCAGTTACAAAAACCTTCTGGTCAACAACCAAGGCCTGCTCGACAATGCGGTAGCTGCCTATCTTGCGGTCGACGGTTCGGCGCCAGCCGCCGCCTCCGGCTCCTTTGCAGTTGACCTTGACCATGCCGGTGCCATCGTCGAGCCAGAACACTCGGCTGCCACCCTGTTCGTCCCAGATCTTCACCCACTTGGATGAGCCGTCGGAGTCGCTTTGCTTCTCGTGGATCTGCGCCGACCACCACACGACGGGGAGTCCGCTAAACCACGCCGTGGTCGGGCTACCGGTACGGACCCTACCCACGAACTCACAGGCACCCGGGTGAGCGCCGGCCACCTCGATGGTCGGCATGTCGTCGATGTACCAGACCCGCTTCCACAGCGCCATCGCCACCGCCATCGCAACCGCGGCGAACCCCATGATGACCGTGCGAAGTACCGGGTTGACGAACGCGTTGGCGTCGACCGTCTTGGTTCCCAAAAAGATGAGGCTTGCGATGGTCACACTCACCGAAACAAACGGCAACAAAACGGCGACGATGGCGTTGTGCGTGTCGTCGAATTCGGCCTCTTGTTCTTCACCGCGATCGGGCAAAGGAGTACACGCGCCGCGATACATCTGTGCGATGTTGCGATTCGGCGTCCTAACCATGAACCCACCCATATCTGGTAGGTATCGGCCGCTTTGACCTCGGCCTTTATGAAGATCTGTGGCCCAAATGGCCTAGCCGCAAATCAGCCGCGGGTTTGGCCGTCGCCTTGGACGATGTACTTCTCGGTGGTGAGTTGGGGAAGCCCCATCGGGCCTCGGGCGTGGAGCTTTTGAGTGCTGATGCCGATCTCGGCCCCGAACCCGAACTCTTCACCGTCGACGAAGCGGGTCGAGGCGTTCACCACCACGGCGGCGGCATCGACCTCTTTGGTAAACCGGTCGGCGGCGGTGAGGTCGGTGGTGACGATCGCTTCGCTGTGACCCGACCCGTGGGTCGCGATGTGGGCAATGGCGTCGTCGAGCGAATCGACCACCCCGACCGACAGCTTGAGGTCGAGGAACTCGGTACCCCAGTCGTCGTCGGAGGCGGCGGCGATCGACGGGGCGATCTCCTGCGCCCGGGCATCGCCAACCAACTCGACACCCTCGAGTGCGGCGACCGCGCTGGGCAGGAACTTCTCGGCTACCGCCTGGTGCACGAGCATGCTCTCAGCGGCGTTGCATACCGACGGACGTTGGGTCTTGGCGTTGACGATGATGTTGGTGGCCATGTCGAGGTCGGCCGATTCGTCGACGTAGATATGGCAGTTGCCATCGCCGTCGATCACGAAGGGCACCGTGGCGTTGGCCAGGATCGACTCGATCAGCGACCGACCGCCTCGCGGGATCAGGCAGTCGACGAAGTCTCGTTGCTGCATGAACTCGACCGCCGCTTCACGGCTCACGTCTTCGACCAACTGCACCGAGTCGGCGGGCAGCCCGACCGACTCGACCGCCGAACGCAGGACTGCCGCGATCGCCAGGTTCGACTGAATCGCCCCCGACGAGCCGCGAAGGAACGCCGCGTTGCCCGACTTGAGGCACAGGGCAAAGGCATCGCTGGTGACGTTGGGTCGGTTCTCATAGATGATGGCGATGACGCCCAGCGGTACCCGCACCTTGGAGATCTGGAGCCCGTTGGGCCGGACCCACCCGCTGGTCACCTCGCCAACCGGGTCGGCGAGTCCGGCGACCTGGCGAAGGCCCGCCGCCATGCCGCCGATCTTGGCTTCGGTGAGGCGGAGCCGGTCGATCACCGTGTCGGTGCTGCCGGCCTCGACGGCGTTGGCCACGTCTTGGGCGTTGGCGGCCAGAATGATGTCGCGGTCGGCGACCAACCGGTCGGCGGCCGCCAGCAGGGCGGCGTCTTTTTGTTCGCTCGATGCGGTCGCAAGGACCCGCGAAGCTTCTTTTGCTCGGCGGCCAAGCTCGGGAATAGGCGTCGTAGTCACATTCGGATCGTAGTGTTCCAAATGGCGCGAGAGCGAAGGGCAGCGGCCCAATGAAGTCCCACCAGCACCAACGGCCGTTAGCCTGAACCTATGTCGTCTACTGGGCAATCGGCCCCCGCACGGTTGTTCGCCGCAGTTCCCCGCGTCGCCATTTTGGTCATCGCTGCTGCGGTGGTTGTCGCTGCGCTGGTTGGTGCTCCCTGGTACCTGCTGCTTGCCTTGGCGTTCTTGTTGTGGGTTCTGGCGCTAATCGTCACCGCATTGCGGTTCATGGCCTCGAACGACCGGCCCAACAAGGTCGACTCGTTCGCCCTGCGTGAGCCGTGGCGCCACTATGTCAGCGATGCTCAACGGGCACAGCGCGAAGCCGCCGCAGCGGTACATCAGGTAGCACCCGGACCCATCCGCGACCATCTCGAGTCGGTCGAACATCGCCTGGAAGATGCCGTCGATGAGGTGTGGCAGATCGCCAACCTCGGCCAGTCGCTCGGCGACAACCGCAAACGGATCAACCTCGACGACATCAAGGCGAAGCTGGCCGACTCCGAAGACGACCCGAACACCGACTCGGCTCGGGTCAGCGCGCTCAAGTCACAACTCGAATCAGCGAGCCGCATCGACGAGAAGCTCGACGCCACGACCCGCCGACTCGACACCCTTGACGCTCGATTGAAAGAAACGGTGAGCCGCACGATCGAGCTCTCGACCGCTGGCCAAGAGGCAGCGGCTGAGGGATTGGCCCACACCGTCGATCACATGGTCGACGAACTCGAGGCGGTTCGCCAAGGACTCGAGGAAGCCGGGTAAGTGAGTAACCCGCAGCCTCAAGGGGCATCGGCGACCACGACCAAGTCATCGTCGCTCTTTGTTGCAGCGGGCATCTTGTTGTCTCGGATCAGCGGACTGATCCGCGAGGCGGCGTTGGCGGCGGTGTTCGGAAATACACCCACCGTGTCGGCGTTTCGCATGGCGATGAAGATCCCCAACGTCATGCAGAACCTGCTCGGCGAAGGTGTGTTGTCGGCATCGTTCATCCCTGTCTACTCCGACCTGCTCGATGAGGACGATGACCAAGCACGGTCGTTGGTTGGCAATGTCGGCGGGCTCCTCATCGCCATCACGGCGGGTCTCGTCGCCATCGGGGTGTTGCTCGCCGGGCCGATCATGACACTGCTTGCGCCCGGCTTCGACGCCGAACTGCACGCCCTCGCCACCAAGCTGATGCGCATCACCACGGCGGGTATTGGACTCCTGGTGCTGTCGGCACTGTGCCTCGGAATCCTCAACTCCCATCGCAACTTCTTCCTGCCCTATGTCGCCCCGGTTATCTGGAATGTCGCTCAGATCGTGATGATCGCCGTCGCTGGGTTCGCTGGCTGGTCGCTCAACAAAGGCATCACTGCCTTGGCTTGGGGTGTGCTCGGCGGCAGCGCACTGCAGCTCCTTGTGCAACTCCCGACCGTGCGGCGTCTCGTCGGCTCGACCCGTTTCACCCTCAGCCGCACCTCGAATGCCGTCCGCGACGTCCTCCGGAGGTTCGCGCCCACTCTCCTTGGCCGGGGGGTCGTGCAGATCTCGGCCCTTATAGACGGCATCCTGGCGTCGCTTCTGGTCACGACGGCGGTTAGCACGATCGCCTATTCGCAGGTGCTCTACATCCTGCCGATCAGCCTGTTTGCCATGTCGGTGGCGGCGGCCGAACTGCCCGAACTTTCTCGCGAGAAGCACGACGACGGCCTTGTCGCTCAACGGTCCGACCGTGGGCAACGCCGCATAGCCTTCTTCATGTTGTTTACCGCCGTGGCGTTCATCGCCGTGGGCGATCTCATCATCGGAGCGTTGCTCGAACGAGGGAAGTTCACCGCCGATTCCACCCTGGCCGTGTGGCTGGTTCTCGCTGTGCTGGCGTTGGCGCTGCCGGTCGTCGGCAGCTCTCGGCTACTCCAAAACGTCTTCTACGCCAAAGGCGACACCCGAACCCCGGCCAAGGTTGCGTTGTTGCGGGTGGTGGTCGCCATCGTGGTTGGCGCATCCTTGATGTTCCCGTTCGACAAGCTGGTGGTGGCCGGCCGCACCGTGATGGGCGAAACCGATCCCCGAGCCGCCGGACTCACCGAACTTCCTCACCTCGGCCCGGTCGGTCTGGCCATCGGCCTCGTCGTTGCCACCTGGGTCGAATTCTTCGTCCTCAACTCGATGATTCGACGGATGATGCCCACGATGAGGTCGCCGCTAGAACGCATAGGCAACCTGGCGCTTCCCGCCGCCGGCGCGTTCTTGTTACTGGCGATTCTTAAGCTGCTGCTGAACGGCCTACCCGTGTTGATCTCGGCTCCGCTGATCGTGGGAGTCGGCGGCTTTGCCTATGTGGTCATGTGCTTCCGGCGAGGTATCGGCGAGTCCGAGTTGGTGCTGCGGCCGATTCGCCGTCTGATCTGGCGCTAGTACGGTCCTCGACAAGCGGTGAGGTTGGCGGGCCGATAAGATCGCTGCCATGTTCAAACTTGCATCCCGTTGGTGGAAATATCTCACAGCCAAGCTGACTGGCCAGTTCAACGAACTCGCCGACCCGAAGGTTCAGCTCGAGCAGGCCATTACCGAGGCCCAAGACAACCATCGCCGCCTCAAAGAGCAGGCCGCCAGCGTTATTGCGCACCAGAAGCAGACCGAAATGCAGCTCAACCGAGCGCTCGAAGATCTGGAGAAGGTCAACAAGAACGCTCGCCAGGCCGTGTTGATGGCCGAAGAAGCCGCCAATGCAGGCGACGAAGACAAGGTCACCCAGTACACGGGCGCCGCCGAGTCGTTCGCCAACCGGATGATCGTGCTCGAGGAAGAGGTCGAAGGCCTCAAGTCGCTGCACCTCAACGCGAGCGAGGCAGCGTCAAAGGCCAAGGATGCGGTTCGCCAGAACTCGATGAACCTGCAGGCCAAGCTCAGCGAGAAGCAAAAGCTCCTCGGCCAGCTCGACCAGGCCAAGATGCAAGAGACGGTCAACAAGGCCATGGATCAGCTCAACGAGAGCGTGGGCACCGAAAGCCCGAGCTTCAACGAGATCCGCGACAAGATCGAAGCCCGCCACGCCAAGGCCAAGGGTAACGCCGAACTCAGCGCCGACTCGGTCGAAGGCCGCATGGCCGAGGTCGAGGCCGCCAGCCGCGACCTCGATGCCAAGGTTCGCCTGGCCGAGATCAAGGCCCAGCTTGGAATCGACACCGGCGCCGCTGCTGCGGTTGAGGCCGAGGTCGAACAGGGCGGCACCGTCGCCGAGGGCTAGCCCTTCTGGGCGATGACTTGGCTGGCCCTATGCCAGCATCACCAAGTCGTCACGATGAACTACAGCAACCGTCGGCCCATCGGCCGGCGGTTGTTCTAGTTTTGCGCTGAGTTCGGTCGAGCTCTGTCCGGTGAGTCCCTTGGCGAACACCACGCCATCGGGGCCGGCGATCTCGACCGCCGCCCGCCGGTCGAACGTTCCCTCGATCGACGTGATTCCCGCGGCGAGCAGGGAGCGTCCGTCGTTCTCTAGGGCGTTGCGGGCTCCGTCGTCGACCACGATCGTGCCCGACGAGCCAACGGCAAACGCAATCCACAGCTTCTTGGCACCCAGGCTCTTCGCCCGCGGGACAACTACCGTGCCCACGTCGGTGGCGCCGTTTACCGCGTCGCGCACCACGTGCTCGCGGGTGGCCAGGGCAATCACGGTTCGCACACCCGACCACGAAGCGATCTTGGCGGCCGACAGCTTTGAGGCCATGCCACCACTCCCCCGCACCGTTCCCGATGTTCCCGCCACCGATTCGAGTTGCTGGTCGAACTCGACGATCTCAGAGATCAGGGTGGCGGTCGGGTCGATTCGAGGATCAGCGGTGAGCACGCCGGGCATGTCGGTGAGCAGAACCAACTCTTGTGCACCGACAAGGTGGGCAACCAGCGCGGCGATCCGGTCGTTGTCGCCGAAGCGGATCTCGTCGTCGGCGATCGCGTCGTTCTCGTTGACGACCGGAACCACGCCAAGCTCCAGCAAACGTTCGAGGGTGCTGCGGGCGTGGAGGTACTGGCTGCGGATCGTGAAGTCGAGCGGGGCCAACAACGCCTGGCCGATCACCAAGCCGTGACGATCGAACGCTGCTTTGTACACCGCCATGAGGTTGAGTTGCCCGACCGCCGACACCGCTTGCAGGGTGCGCGCATCGCCCGGGCGTTGATCCCCGCCGAGGCCGAGTTCGGGTAGCCCGGCGGCGATAGCGCCCGAAGTAACCACCACGGCTCGGTGGCCGGCAGCCCGCAAGGCAGCCACCTCGGTGGCCAGCTTGTCGATCGCCGAGTTATCGATCTCGCCCGTCTCGTTGGTGAGCGACGAGGTGCCGATCTTGACGACGACGGTTTTCGCGTCGACCCCCGTCACGCCAGATTCTCTTCTTCGTACTCGAAAGCCAGTTCGCCGATGTGTACCGTGTCGCCGTCGCGAGCGCCGGCCCGCCGGAGGGCTCGGTCGACGCCGATGCTCTTGAGCTTGCCCCGCACGTAGTCGAGCGCATCGGGGTTGGTGAGGTCGTTCACCGCCACTGCTCGTTCAGCGTTGCGGCCGATTACCACATAGGTAGATTCGTCGATCTTTTCCACGCCCACCGAGTCGCCGGCCGGGCGGTGGATGACCTTGGTAGACGGTTCGGATTCGGTTTCGCGGGCCTCGACAACCATGGTGCCAAGAATACGGACCAACTCGTCGAGGCGCTCACGAGTAACCGCCGAAATACGCATCCCTTCAAACTCGATGTCGGGGTGGGCGACATCGCACCGCGACCCCACCACCAGCCGCGGTCGTTCGAGGAGATCGGGTTGGTAGTTGCCAAGTTCGGTCAGCAGGGTTTCGAGCTGCTCCTCGGGCGACATCAGGTCGTAGGCCGCCAGATCGACAAGCACCAACAACACCCGAGCTCGCTCGACGTGGCGAAGGAACTGGTGACCAAGGCCTCGACCATCGCTGGCGCCCTCGATGAGACCCGGAATGTCGGCCACCACCATTTCGGTGCGGTCGTCGACTCGCACCACGCCAAGGTTCGGTTCAAGGGTGGTGAACTGATAGTCAGCGATCTTGGGTTTGGCCGCCGAGATCACCGAAATCAGCGTGCTCTTGCCTACGTTCGGGAGGCCAATGATCGCCACGTCGGCGGCTAGCCGGAGTTCGAGTTTGTACCAAACCTCTTCGCCGACCTCGCCCTGTTCAGCCCAGTTCGGAGCCCGGCGCTTGTTTGAGAGGAACCGGGCGTTGCCTTTGCCGCCCTCGCCACCCCGGCCCGCCAACCAGCGGTCGCCGTGGGTCACCAGGTCGGCCAGCACGTTGCCGTCTTGATCTTTCACGATCGTGCCTTCGGGGACCGGCACATCGGTGCTCGCTCCGGCCCGACCGTGCTTGCCGCTGCCCTGCCCATGTACGCCGTTGTCGGCGCGTCGATGTGGGAAGTCGCGGAACCCAAGCAGCGACGCTACGTTGTGGTCGGCTACCAGCCAAACATCGCCGCCGTTACCGCCATCGCCGCCATCGGGGCCACCTTTGGCCACGTGGGCTTCTCGACGCATAGAGACGCAGCCCGCGCCACCGTCACCGGCTTTGATATGGAGGCCGCTCTCGTCGACAAAGGAAGACACCAGCCAAGGTTAGGCGGGTATCGGGATCTGACCGTGATCAGCCGACGAGGCGGACCGGGTCGCCGAGAACCGCAACCGACCAGGTGGTGCGGTCGGTCGGCGCAGCGGTGCCCGGGATCTCGTAGTCGATCGTCCACCAGCAATCCGGCGCGCAGGCGTACAACCCAGGTCCTGGGATTTCGATGCGAACTTCAAGCCAACGATCGTTGAACAGGCTCACACCCGATGAGCGAGTGACGATGTTGCAATGTGAAGCGCCGCCTTCTTTGCCGTCGGTGAACGTCGTCGGCTTTGCTTCGCCGGTCCTCCAGCTTCGGTAGGTGCAGTCAGGGACCAATGCGCCACTCGGCCCGACAAAGCGCAACGAGTACGTTCCGGAGTCATTCGAGTCGCCCGGGTCAAAGAGCTTGACCTGGAGCGTCTTGCCAGCGTGCTGTTCAACAATCTCGGCAAACTCAAAGCGCGACGCACCCTGGTTACTCATGATTCCCATGTCGCCGATCGCGTACACCGATGGCGAATCCCCGAGCGAAGAAACCGCCTTGATCGAGTAACTGTTCGAACCGGAGGCGTCTGGTTCCTCACCAAAGAACCCTGACGACTGCACTCGAATTGGGTACACGTCCGCCTGGCTGGGCACGAAGGTACAAAAGTTCACCCAATTGGTGTCTTGCACAACACCAGAAACGCCATCAAACACTCGCTCACCGCCATGTCCCTCAAAGCAACCGGGAAGCAAGGTGTCGGTGGGAGTAGTAAGAATCGAACCGTCGGCATCAAAGATCGAGAACTTCGTATTCATCGGCAACGAAGTTGAGAAACCGTCGCCCATGTTCCCGCTGATGCCCGTACCGACCGCATGGCGAGGGCTCTTTAGCGAGACAACAACGGTCGAACCAACCGCATTCTGAGGCACCTCGACTGCGAACAGGTAGCCATCGCGACGCAATTCGACGCCATCGTTGTCGGTGTTTGTGCACGGTCGGCTGTTTTGGTTGAGGCACTCGGTCGAGAACGGGTCACCTGAGGTGTGTGGCTCGCGCGGGCCATTGATCGCGGCCCAGAACCCCACGTGCGGACCGGCGCCTGCACAGGCGGCTACTACGCTATCGCAGCCATCAGGGAGGTCGTTGCCGAAGGTGTTTGAGCGGCTGCCAAGCGGCACAGGCTTCACGAATTCGGCGATCGCTTGACGGGTGATCGCGACGTTGTCGACGAAGAGCTTCCCGAAGTAGACCGGCGCGTTGTTGTCGGTCAGCACAACTCGTACCTGAAAGTCGTTGCCGCTCACTCGCTCTATGATTGGAGGATCCCACCGGTTTCGAACCGCCCCGTCCGTATCGGTATAGGTCTCGCTGAAGTCGATCCCGTGCTTGCCCATGGTCTCTTGAGCCACGATTCGAGCCCGAGCCTCGTCGGGCATCCAAACCACAGACGACAACGCCGAGGCATCCACCGCCCGCTGGACCTTGGTGGCCTGGGTGTACCACGCCCCAACGTCGATGGCGAGCGCCATGAAGCCCAACAATGGGATGAGTAAAAGGGCTACCAGGGCAATCGCATAACCTTGGTCGTTTTCTGCGACGAGCGCCGTGTGGCGCGGCGTCGGACGGATCAGCGGGGTCATAGCTACAGGGCTCCCAGGGGTTCGATCCCCATCACGGTCGAGTCGCTAAAGCTGATGGAATCCATCAGCAGCACGCCGGTGATGTAATCGTGGTTTACCTGCACGTACACGCCGATGTACTCGGTGCGTGGGTTTGGGGTTCGGTTTCGTTGACTGGGGCAGAAGTTCACGTCCCAGATTGGCTTGCTGTCGACCACTGTGCTGCAGGTGAGGTCGGTCGCCGGGGTGTTTGTACCGCCGAAGTGTTTGACTGCCTCCGCCGGATCGTTCGCTACCAGGGTCACCTGCGCGTTGGTGTATAAGTTGCACTCGGAGTCGGTGGCATTGCTTGCCTGCGGGTCTCCGTTGGCGTCCAGGCAAGCGGGTGGCACACCGTCGTGATTGGTTGCGTTGTAGATCAACACGGCTTCGATGTTCTCCAGGCCAATTGCCTTACCCCCAGCGGCCGCAGTGATCGTGCGGAGCGTTTCGTAGTCGGCGTTGCGGTTGTCGGCGAGGTTGCTGGCAACGCGAGCTCCGGCCCGAGTGGTCGTGGTGAGGGTGATGGTGTCTTTGAAGAGGAAACCAAGCTCGGCGATGCCAAAGACCATCAGCAGCAATAAGGGCAGGATGATGGTGGCTTCGATCATCACGGCGCCCCGCTCACGTTTGGTGGCGGTGCCGTTTCGCAGAGCACGTCGTCGTTGGTGGAATTTGCGCATCAGAACTCTTTCGGCTCGAGACGCATAATCATCTGCTCGGTGATGGTCCGGTTTTCGCCGAATAGCCCGGTGACCCAGGTGTGCTCAAACTCGACCCAAACGCCGACGTAGTCGGTGCCGTCGGTCTGGCTTACGTCGCGGTATCTCGGACACCAGTTCGCATCGAAGTCCCATTCGTCGCTGCCGTCGGCGGCGTTCGCGAAGTCGTCGCAACCATACCGTTGCGCATCCAGCCACGTGTCGGGAGTGAAGATGTTGCACTTAATGGGGTTAGTCCACGCCGTTGGATCGGTCGACGGCGGTGGCACGTATCGGATCGCGATGTCGTCGTAGGCTGCCGTCTTGCAGACCTCGGGCACGACTGCACGATCCTGGTCTGCCGTAGCGTCCCAAATCACCACTCGCTTGATGTCGCCACTGGTAACGGCCTGGGCCGTGTTGGCCATAATGGAAACCGACCGAAAGTCAGCGTCGAAATCTCTCCCAAAGGCGCTCGCCGAACGAGCCCCATCGCGGGTGATCTGGGTAACGGTCAGATAGTTACGGAACAACATGCCGAACTCGAGCACGCTGAACAAGATGAGAAAGATCAACGGCATGACGATCGCCGCTTCGATCATCGTGGCCCCGCGATCGGATCGCCGGCGAGGTTTACCAGGGCCGCCTTTACGGCGCATGCGGAGTCGATCCATGCCCGAGTTATCGGTACGTTTGTGCAAAAGGTTGAGTGGGCCGAAAGACCCATCGTCGGTGTTCCATGTCACGAGGGAACCAACCGAACAGGATCGCCAATGACTCGGACTTGCCAGACGGTTCGATCGGTCGGGCTTGCGCTATCAGCAAACTCGTAACGGATCTTCCACCAGCAGCCTTTCGCCGGATCGGGGCTGCAGGTGTAGGAAGTCAGCGGTACCTGTATCTCAAGCCACTCACCGTTGAAAATATTCGGATTGCCGAGCGCTGGGTCACGAGTTACCACGCTGCAGCCATCGGTAACCGTAATATCGACCCCGGCACCCTTGAGGTCACAGACCTGTTGGATTGCACCATCGGGTTCTATGACCGAGAGCGTGAACTTTCCAGCCGCACCGTCGCCGGGGTCGAACATTCTGATTTCGAGAATCTTGCCGTCGTTCGACTCGTCGATTTCGGCGAGAAAGAACTCTGAGGTTCCACCAAGTGCGTTGTTGAGAATAGAGATATCGCCGATGCCGTAGATCCGGGGCTTCGGAGCCAGAGGGTCACATGAACCGCACACGGCCCGAACCGCATAACCGTTGAAACCCTGGCCCTGTGAGGGCCCCCAGGCAGGGTCGAACGATCCAAAAGCTGAGTTCGAGGTGTAGACCCGCAGCGGGAATATGCCCGGCTGGGTCGGGGTAAAGACACACAGCGGATGCCACACGTTCTTGTAGCCGCCTGCTTCGGCTTGAACTTCGAGCTTGCAACCAGCTAGCGGGGGGTTGTCGCGATGATTGATGGTGGTGCTGTCTCGGTCATAAAGCTGATATCCCGTGTGCGGCTTCGCGGCACCGGTGAACACAAAATCGCCGACCTCATCGTTGACACTTGCGCGCTGATAAAAGCCAGCATCAAACAAATCGACCGATACCGGTCGATTCACTTGGTCGGCGGTCACCTCGACGGCGTACCAGAAGCCTTCGGGCCGGTAGTCTGGATTCGTGTCGCCGTCGTCGCATTGGGTACCTGCCTGGGGTGACTTCGGGTTAGGCACGGTCAAACATCCAGTAGCAAACGGGTCACCATCTTCGAAACGAGTGAAGGGTGCCTGTATAGCGGCCCAAAGTTGCGGATCGTTCGCATCGACCGGCACTCCAGAGTTACCAAAGGAGTCGATCGGGCTTCCCAAAGGAACAGGGCGCACAAACTCCGCCGTCGAGAATCGCACGATTTCGACATCGCTCAGGAAGATCGACGAAAAGAACACATCGGCGTCACGGTCATAGATCACTACCCGCAGCCGTTGCCCGCCAAGGCCCTCGACCACCACGTCGATGTTTGGGTCGGCCGCTGGGTCGAACCCATTGTCCTTGGCGATGGCAATCGCCACGTCTTCGCTTCGTTCGAAGTCGGGCTGGTAGATAACTCCAGCCAGCGCTGCGGCATCGGCGGCCTTTTGCAGATGAGCAGCGCGCACGTAGAACGAACCAACGTCGACTGCGATTCCGACCATGGCGACCATCGGCAGAATCAAGAACGCGACAAAGATCATCGCATAGCCGCGTTCTGCCTTCTCAACAGAGCGGCGACGATGAAGGGCCGCAGGACGAATGACTTGGTCGGCGATCATTGCGTCACCTCGGGTTCAAGCTGCATTACCGTCTGCGCTTTGAGTAGGCGCGTCGAATCGCCAAAGAGCACGCCGGTGACGTGTTGATGGCGAACCGCAACAAACACCCCGACACGGTCAAAGCCCGCGGAGAAGTCGTTCAGCCGGACGGTTGGACACCACGCGACATCGGGGTCCCCGGCATCACATGTCTCGCCGGGTGCACCGAACGTGGATGCTGCTGGGTTGTTGAGGTTTGTACCGACGTACACGTTGCAGAGGCCAGCCTTACTCGCGGTACCTGTCTCGCAGTCGGGGTCCATCGTGCCTTCGTCATCGATTGGCTTGTACACCACGATCCGTTCGATCGTCGCATCAGCGGGCAACTCGGTAAGCCCCGACAAGGTGCTCGATAGTGACCGGTAGTCCGCCATGCGATTCGGGCCAGCGTTTGCCGCGGCTCGAGTGCCGAGTTGTGAGGCCGAACTAACGGTCAACGAGTTCCGCCAGATCAGCGAAAACTCGATGATGGCGAACGCGAACAGCACGATGATTGGCACCGCTATGACAAACTCGACCAGCACGGCGCCCCGATCGCGAGGGCCGTTCCGCCGGGCCCGAAGCCGACCTAATGCGCTGCAGATTCCCATGGCCATCATAGATCGGTCGGCTCGATTCGGTACACGGTCATCGGGGTAAGGTCGATCGAATCACCGATAAAGCCGGTCACATACTCGTGGGTGACCAGCATCCACACACCGATGTACGACGGTGAAGCATCCGATGAAGTTCGGTCTTTCCCGCACCAGATTGGTTCGGCGCCGACTTGATCGCATTCAAACTTCTCGGCGTCGTAGGTCACCCAATCGGCCGGCGCGTACACATTGCACTTTGAGCCAACGGTTGGACTACCGCTCAGACATCCGGGCTGGGGCGCAAGCGGGTTGGCCGGGTCGGTCCCAGCATCAAAGACCACGATCCGTTTGAGCGAATCTTCGGGCAATGCTGAGGACGACCGCTTCACCGACTGCAATACGTGCCAGTCCGCACGCGGATCGTCGGCCGAAATGCTCGCAGCTCGGGCACCGTCGGCGACGGCCGCAGTCGCACCGAGGTAGTCCCTGAACAACAGGCCCATCTCAAAGACGCCAAACACCAGCAGCATCAGGATCGGGGTAACGATAGCCGCCTCGACCAAGACCGCGCCGCGATCGCGGCTGCGGCGTCTACGGCGCACAGTCGCTGCTGGCGAGATGGTCCGGTTACATCCGGTAGTTGAGTGTTGATCCGTCACGACAAGAGTGCCAGTACGCGCGACTCATTCGCGCAACTGGTACTCCTCTTATCGGCACGGAAGGACCGTAATCTTGAGTTCGCGCTGAACTTGGTCCAGAAGGCCTAGATGGTTGTTGGCTCGAGATTCTTAGTCAGGGATGATGTCGACGAGCTTGCGACCCTTGCGGTGTCCAAACTTCACTCGACCGTCGACCTTGGCGAACAGCGAATCATCGCCGCCCTTGCCGACGTTTTCGCCGGGGTGGAACTTGGTTCCGCGCTGGCGAACAATGATGGAACCTGCCGTGGCAAAGGTTCCGTCGAATACCTTGACGCCGAGTCGCTGAGCGTTGGAATCACGACCGTTGCGGGTTGAACCGCCACCTTTAGTCTTTGACATGGAATCAGCCCTTCTTGATCTCGGTGATCTCGATGGTAGCCAGCTTCTGGCGATGGCCCCACCGGCGACGGTTGTTCGACTTGTTCTTGTAAACAAAGCCGTCGATCTTCGGTCCGAGCTTGTCGGCGACAACGCGTGCTTTGACCGTTGCCTTTGCCAGTTCGGACTTGGTGGACAGGACAGTCGAACCGTCGACCAGCAGAACTGCGGGCAGGTCGACGACGTCGTCAACTGCTCCAAGGCGCTCGACATCGACCTGTTGACCTTCTTCTACCCGGTATTGCTTGCCACCGGTGGCGATCACTGCGTACATCGTCTAGCAACGCTACCGGATTTCTGCACCAGAACAAGCACTCGGGCGCACATATCAGTCGAGGTGTGACTAGAAACCTGCCGGCAACGTTGTTGTCGTGGTGGTCGTGGTGGTCGTAGTCGTCGTGGTGGTAGTCGTCGTCGACGTAGTCGTTGTGGTTGCTGGTGGCTGGGTTGTTGTGGTGATGGGGGGCAGGGTCGTCGGCGCGGCGGTAGTCGTCGACGATGGCGGCGGGCGGTTGCCGTTTGGTGGCTCAAGGGTGATTGTCGGCGGCAACGAGACGGGGACTCCGTAAGGACTCGTAACATCGGTGAGCGTTACGTCAACTGAGCTACTGGTGTCGTAGTCGGTGTGCCCGACATAGAAGTAGCAAGGATCCTCGCCGCTCTGAGCATTCTTGTGACAGGTGTTGGTCCGCACACCCTCGCCTGACGGGTTAATGGTCACGTCAGCCACCGCGGTAATCGCCACGATGTCACCGTTTCCGTCGCGGTAGATAATTTCGGCGTGCGGTTCCCAAATGTCACGGTTCACCCAGTAGCTGCGGTCGACCAGTTCAGCAGTCACACCTGAACCGACGAAGATACGGGCGTAGTCCCAGCGCGTCGCGTTCGCCCCATCGTTCGCCCCGAGGTAGGCAATGTATTCACCGGTTTCGGGAAAGGAAATCTCTGGAGTCAAGGTGCTGGAGTTCGAGACGCTTGCCTTTCGGTTGGTATCAAAGGCCAGGTAGACGTCCCAATCGAAATCGAGTGGGTCTCCGTCGGGATCGTCGGCGCTTCCAATGGGAAAGGCGCTCGATCCCGATGCAACCGAGAAATCCGGACCAGCGTCGACCACCGGGGGATCGTTTGGCGGTGGACCGGGGTCGAGACGGAACGAGCCCCCCGGAAAGTTCTCCCACGAGTCGAGATTTGGACCACTGATGTCGGTAACAACCGCATCGATGTAGTCGACACTGTCGGGTGCGACCGAGCCGAGGCAATCGACCTCGCCGGTCGAGTCGGTCACGCACGTGATCGTCTCGGTGCTGCCATCGGAGCCCGTGAGTTCGAGCTCGATGGTGTTTCCGCTACCCAGTCGCTCACCGAACTGGTTCACCAAGTCGACCTCGATTTGAGGCTGCCATGAGGTCTTGTCGAGCCAGTACGACTCGTCGATTCCTTGCGGCGTGACCTGCCCGCTGGTGACCGTGATGAGCGCAACGTCAGTTGCTGAGTTCCCATCGGTGTCGGTCGCTGAGATAGTGATCGCATAGGTGCCGGGTTTGTTCCAGCTGATCTCTACGGTTTCGGACTGGTTCCCGTTGGGGAACGTCGATGGGCCGTTGGCTGACCAGTTGATGATTACCGGACCTTCCACGTCAGAAGCCGAACCGGCCTGCACGATCGAGTCGCCGGGCGCCACCGAGCCATCGGGCCCCGCATCGACCACGGGATCCGCACCAACCTGACCCGCAATAGTTGTCGGTGGAGGCGTTGGCGGAGGCGGAACCGTACTTACTGCGGTCGGGTCGTCACCCCATGGAGTCGTGTTGGAGACCGGCTCCGGTGCGGTGCCACCGATTTCGGCCGCCGTTTCCACCGTTTCTTGTTCGACGGTGTCATCGAGCGTGCTGATTCCCACCGACAGAGCGACGATAAAGACCGACAGAAGAATGACGTATTCGACCATTGCCGCGCCTCGAACCCGGGCGTTGTAGCCCATGTTCGAACGCGCCACCGGGGTAATCGTTAGGCGAGAGCGCCGATGAGTTGAGGTCGATCGAGTATTCCGCACACTCGGAGTAACGACCTGTTGACGCGAAAACTACAGGGGCCAAACGACCCATTCTTGGCTGAGAACAGCCGCTGGCCTGGGCGATTTAGTAGTTCAGAAGCTCTTCGTCGAGCTTAAAGCCGCCGCCGTCGCAGTCTTCACAGATGTGCGACATCGACTCGATCAAGCCTTCGCCGATACGTTTGCGGGTCATTTCGACCAACCCAAGATCGGAGATGTCGTAGGCCTGGGTGCGGGTCTTATCTCGGCTGAGCGCCTCGCGGAAGACCCGTTGCACCTCTTCGCGGTTCGACTTCTTCTCCATGTCGACGAAGTCGATGACGATGATGCCGCCGATATCGCGCAAGCGAAGCTGGCGAGCAACTTCTTCGGCGGCCTCAAGGTTGTTTCGAAAGACCGTCTCCTCGAGGCTGCTCTTGCCGACGTTTTTACCGGTGTTGACATCGATAACCGTCAGCGCTTCGGTGCCCTCAATGATCAACGAACCGCCGGACTTGAGCCAGACCTTCTTGTCGACTGCTTTGCGAAGCTGTTCGGCAACGTGATGCTTTTCGAACAAACTGAGCTTTTCGGTGGCGGGGTCGTGGAACTGCACCCGGTCGGCCAACGCTGGCGTAATGCTCGATACGTACTCCTTGACCTGTTCGTAGAGTTCGCGATCATCGATAACGACCCCGCGATAGTCCTTGTTGAACTCCTCGCGAATCATCCGAAGCGACAAATCGGGCTCGCGATAGAGCAGGCTCGCCTTCTTGGTCTTGGAAGCCAACTCTTCGATGCTCTTCCACTGCTCGGCCAGGCGAGCAACGTCGTTTTCGATCTCGGCCGCCGTGACGTTCTCGGCGGCGGTACGCACGATGAGTCCGTGACCCTTTGGCCGAACCCGGTCGAGGATCGACCGAAGACGCTTGCGCTCCTTGTCGGGCAGACGCTTGGAGATGCCGTAGGTGTCGCTGTTGGGAACCAATACGACGAAGCGTCCGGGCAGCGATACCTCTTGGGTCAGGCGGGCACCCTTGTGGGCGATCGGGTTTTTCGTGACCTGGCAGATGATGGTCTGGCGAGGCTTGAGCAGCTGCTCGATACGAGGGTGGCTGCCCTTCTTCTTGTCGGCGTCGGAGAGCTGCACATCGCCGCGATACAGCACGGCGTTTTTGGGGGTACTGATGTCGACGAACGCCGCCTCCATACCTGGCAGGACGTTCTGGACCTTGCCGAGGTAGATGTTGCCGTGAATTTGAGCGACATCGTCAGATGGCCGCGACACCGAATGTTCGATGAGGGCCCGGCCTTCGAGAACCGCGATCTGGGTCGCGTTCTCCCGGCGGCTAACCACCATGAGGTACCGGCCAACTGGCTTGCCGTTGCGTTCGCGACCCTTGCGGGCTTCGAGTTGAGCTTCGTCGAGTTCGACCGCTGCGCCGGTGAGGGCTTCTACGGGACGATTGTCGCCGCCACCGCCACCGCCACCCCGGCGCCGTCCGCCACGACGACGACGCTTCTTGGTGCCGCCTTCGCCGTTGCCGCCTCCACCGTTGGTGTTGGAGCGGTTGCCGCCGTTGTTGGCATTTGCGTTGTTCGAGTTGCCGTCTTTGGAACCGCCGTCTTTGGCTTTGGCGTCGCCTTTGCCTTGGCGGCCACCGCGATTGCCGCCGTTGTTCGAGCCGTTGTTACCGCCACCGTTTCCGCCGCGTCCGCGGCCCCGGCGATTGCGGTTACGGCCGCCGCCGCCCGAACGATTCCCGTCCTTGGACTCGGTACCGCCCTGCTGGTTCGGAACGACCGGCGCGGGGCGCGAGTCTCCAATTTTGGGTTTTGGGGCTTGGTTGGCTTCAGCCGATGCTGAAGGCTTTGGTTGACTGGGCGCCGATTGAGCGCCTGATTGTGCTGGGGCTGGCTGCGAAGGCGGGTTGCCTGCAGTGTCGCCACCGACCGGTTGATCGGTCATGAAATTCCCTTCTCATACTGCGCTCACCTCGGTGGGCACAGATGGAGGCGAGACGGCTTCGAGGGGTTCTCGTGCGGCCTCGCCTGAGTCTTGTTGTGTAATCCATTGATGGGTTCGTTGAACCCGAGCCGACGTCGCCGCCGGCAATTCGATCGCTTGGAGAAATTCGGCCGGACGTAGTGCCCGAGGCTGCGTGCCGAGTTCGGCAATCAGGAGGGGCCCGTCGACCGTGGGGAGAAATTCGCTGGAGGCATTCGACCCGTTTGACCGTGGGGTGTTTTGGTCGGCGTCGACAACAAGAAGGTCCAAAATCTGGGGCCTAATGTCGTCGGTCATTGTTTTGCCTTTACGTTCTCTCTCTAGCGGAAGGCTATCTGCTGCGAGCGCACTCTCCACTGCCCGCCGCAGCGTAGTCTCGTCGATTCCGAGGGCAAACTCCCAGGTACAACTGGTAACCGCCTGTTGGAGCGACAGTTCTTTCCGGTCGATCTGAGCGAGCCCCTGAACCGTGATCCCCTGCGGGCTCTCGTGGTCGATTTGGGCCATGGCGAGCTCGAGGTCGAGCACGGTGCTGTTTTCACTTTCTTCGCCGCCACCCGAAGCCAACTCTGCCCGCAGGCGGAGCGCCTCCGCGGTCGTTGCCGCGATCGTTATCTCGGGTGAGATGTCGATGTCGAGGTACTCGCCCGCTGATTCGAATCCTGTCGGCAGGGCGAGGCCAAACGAAAGCCTTGGCCGCGGGTTAAACCCCTCGCTGTAGGCGACGGGCAGCCGCATTTTGCGCAGCACACGCTCCCATACGCGAGCCATGTCGCGATGGCTGGTAAAGCGGATCTTTCCGTACTTGGAGTACCGCAGCCGGATCTTCGATGGGTTCGCTCGGGTCACTTGGTGACTGCGCCGGCCGGTATCCGCGTCGGCGACAAGGTCACCGGCACATCGCCGCCATCGGCCAGGTTCTGGCCTGTTCCTTGGCTACCGCCGGCGGGTGGGGTCGCCGACGCGACCACGTGCTCGATGCCGTAACCGGTGCAGGCACCGCAGTCATAACAAGGGGTCCAGCGGCAATCTTCGAGCCCCACCTCGTCGAGCGCGTCGCGCCAGTCTTGCCACAAGAAGTCCTTGTGGAGTCCAGCCGACAGGTGCTCCCACGGGAGAAATTCGTGTTCGTGGCGGTGGCGGAAGGCGTAGTCCTCGTGTTTGAGTCCGGCGCGTTCCATGGCGTCCATCCACAGTTGGCGGCTAAAGAACTCCGACCACTCTTGGAAGATGCCGCCGTTGCGCCACACGTCCTCGATGACCGGGCCGAGGCGTCGGTCGCCGCGGCTCAAAATGCCCTCGATCAAGGTGGCTTTGGGGTCGTGCCATTTCATCTGCACACCCTTGCTCTTGCGGGTGTCGTCGCGCAGCAGGTTGATTTTGCGTTGCAGTTCTTCTTCGGTGTTTTGGCCAAACCACTGGAACGGGGTGAACGGTTTGGGCACGAAGCCGCCGACCGAAACGGTGACCGATGCACCTTTGTTGTAGCGCTTGCCGATCTCCACACAGTTCCGGGCGAGTTCGGCGATGCCCAAGGTGTCTTCGTCGGTTTCGGTTGGAAGCCCGATGAGGAAGTACAGCTTGACCCGGCGCCAGCCTTGGGAGAACGCCGACTCGACGGCGCCGTACAGATCTTCTTCACGGATCAGTTTGTTGATGACCTGGCGCATGCGCCACGTGCCTGCCTCGGGGGCGAAGGTCAGGCCGGTGCGGCGAGCGTTTTGGATTTCGGCGGCCAGACCAACGGTGAACGCATCGACGCGAAGGCTTGGGAGGGCGACCGATACTCGGCCGTCGTTGTAGTCGTCGTCCATGGCGGCTTCGACAACGTCTTGAATGCCGCTCATGTCAGCGGTGGAGAGCGAGGTGAGCGATACCTCGTCGTAGCCGGTGCGCCGCAAGCCCTCGGAAATCATCGTCTTGACCTGCTCGGCCGGACGCTCGCGGACCGGACGGGTGATCATGCCGGCCTGACAGAACCGACAACCTCGGGTGCAGCCTCGGAACACTTCGACGTTGAGGCGGTCGTGCACAACCTCGGTGAGCGGAACCAGCTGGTTCTTCGGGTAGGGCCACTCCCCCAGGTCGGCGATGGTTCGCTTCTCGACCTTTGCGGGGACATCGGAGAACTTCGGGTTGACCGACGCGACCGAAACCCCGTCGTAGGTCACCTCGTACATCGACGGCACGTAGGTGCCCGGCACCTTCGAGAGCTCGCGAAGCAGCGCTTGACGGTCGCCGTTTACCTCGGCGCAGTTCTTCCAGTCGCGCACCACGTCGGTGATCTCGCCCACGGCCTCTTCGCCATCGCCGAGCACGAAGAAGTCGACGTAGTCGGCGAGGGGCTCAGGGTTGTAGGTGCAGTGGCCACCAGCAGCCACCAGCGGATGATGGGCCTCGCGATCCGCGGTGCGAACCGGCACGCCAGCAAGATCCACACAGTTCAACAAGTTGGTGTAGGTGAGCTCGGCCGACAGGTTGAAGGCAATGAGGTCGAACTCGCCGGCTGGTATGTGCTGGTCGACCGAGAACAACGGCAGGTTTCGAGCCCGGAGTTCTTTTTCGAGGTCGGCCCACGGAGCGTAGGATCGCTCGGCCACGGCGTCGTCACGCTCGTTGATGATCTCGTACAGGATCTGAAGGCCCTGGTTGGGCAGGCCAATCTCGTAGGTGTCGGGGTAGGTGAACAGCCACGACACCTTGTGGGGTGCATGTTCGGGCTGTTGCATTCCTTCCTCGCAGCCGATGTAGCGCGCCGGCTTTTCGACAAGCGGAAGGATGGGTTCGAGCTGGTTCCAGATGGACTCCATAGCGGCCGATTGTAGTTCCCCCACCGACCACCACCGGTGTCAGACTCCCCGTCCCGAAATTTTCGCGTGGAACCCGCTCAGAGCGGGTCAAACGCGATCAGAAAACTGCGTCGTGCTAAGCATGGCGCACGACTCCGAGATGAAAGCGGGAAGCGCCATGCCAGTCGCCGAGATAAACGGTCAACAGATCAACTATGAAGACTCGGGCGGCGACCTACCGGTGGTGCTCTTTAGCCACGGGTTCTTGATGGACCACACGATGTTCGACGCTCAGGTCGAAGCACTCAGTGGTTCGTACCGGTGCGTCCGTTGGGACGAACGTGGCTTTGGCGACACACCAGCCACGGAGCACTTCAGCTATTGGGACTCAGCGGACGATGCCATCGCCCTGCTCGACCACCTCGGCGTCGACACCGCGGCCCTGGTCGGCATGTCGCAGGGCGGATTCCTGTCGTTGCGGGCGGCGCTCGCTCACCCCGACCGGGTTGCCGGGCTGGTGTTGATCGATTCCGAAGCAGGCGTCGACCTTCCCGAAACGCTCGAAGGGTATCGGGGCATGGTCCGCCACTGGCTGAGCGACGAACCTCTCGGCGACGTCGGCGAGTTCGTTGCTGGCCTGATCATCAACGACCCCGAACTCAACCAGACCTGGATTGCGAAGTGGGAGGCCCGCCGGTCCGCCAGCGAGACCGGCATGGAGTTCGCGGCCGAAACCCTGTTGTCGCGCGACGACATCACCGATCGACTCGGCGAACTTCAGATGCCGGTACTCAGCGTGCACGGCACCGACGACGGCTCGATA
Source organism: uncultured Acidimicrobiales bacterium (assembly GCA_938038815.1). Taxonomy (GTDB): domain Bacteria; phylum Actinomycetota; class Acidimicrobiia; order Acidimicrobiales; family SHLQ01; genus CALLQB01. The sequence continues at coordinate 89,007 of CALHTF010000028.1, forward strand.
ACGATCGACAAGGCCGAAGCACTCCAAGAAGCAGTGCCCAACGGCTACGGCCTCATCGCCATCGAGGGCGCAGCCCATGCCCCCAACATGACCCACCCGCAACCAGTAAACGAAGCAATCGCCGCGTTCTTAGGCTCGATCTAGTCGGGATCGGCTTTACTAACCGATCGCTGTCGAACCGGTGGGTCCTGTCGAGTTGCGATGACAACCGTTGCGAACGAGGCAATGAGCCCAAGCATCGTGAGCACGACAGCACGTACCCAGGGCCCGTACCAAACCTCGGCGATGGCCGGAATCGGGAACGAGTCGATTCGCGAAATCCTGAACGATTCGTTCATCTCCGCAATCGCTTACTCTTCAGCCGCGTAGTCACGTGGCACGGGGGTCGCCGGACCGAAGAGATGATCGAGCACCGCCCCAGGATCGCCCGGACCGTGGACCGAGAATCCTGTGTCCCCAGCGATCAGATGGTACGACTGGGTTCCCTTTTAGGTCCGTCGCCGCCCCCTCTCGGGCCACAGCTCGTTTCTCCCCAATTTGACTCGTACATCGAAACAGGACGGGGGCCCGCTTCTGCCTCACCCCACGTCGCAACAGAAACCACCACCGACCCACGAGAAACAAACCACGTAGGTCCGGCATCGGCGATCGTCCGACGCTGGAGGGCTCCGGTCACGACAAATTCCGGGACGGTGTGAGGCCCGCCTGAATAGAGCTCGCTGTACTTGCGGGCCAAAGGGCCATCGGGATGGTTGAGCTCCGCCAAATCGACGCCTTCAAGTTCGACAGCGGAGAAGCTAGGGACGATGCTGCGAGAGCAGGCAGCAGCCGGTACCACAGGTACGACGGACGACCCGACCATCAGTGTCACAAACGCAAAGAAGCGCAGCACCTTTGGCCAGGGCATAGGCCAATCCTAAGTCGATCCGTCCAATTTCTGATCGCGTGGAACCCGCTCTGAGCGGGTTCCACGCGAGAATTTCGGGAAGCGAAGAGCCTAAAGCGACGCGAGGGACGTTTTGGTCGGAGCAAAGCGGAGCCCGAAACTCCGTAAGGATCGAAGGCCGCTTGCGGCCGAGACCGACCCAGTGCCAGGCTCCAGTGCCAGGCTCCAGTGCCAGGCTCCAGTGCCAGGCTCCAGTGCCAGGCTCCAGTGCCAGGCTCCAGTGCCAGGCTCCAGTGCCAGGCTCCACTAGCGGAGAGTAGGCACGTGACCGCGCTGAGTCGGCACTTCGGGCATAGCGCCCCCGCTCTCGCAAGAATGATTGGGCTGGGCGGGCACTTCGCGACGCATCCGCTGCTAGCTCCGACCTCGACAGTCCGGGGCCTGAGCTACTGCACTCCGTGCAGGCCGTTCCGGAGGCACGGAGTCTGTCGGTTTCGACCGCCAGGGCGGCCGAAGCCCTTACCGAGTTGCTGCGCAACTCGCAGGACCTGAACTCCTAGAGGCCAAGGGTGCGAGCGGATATTCCTCTTCACTAGAACCGAAGACGGCGCATAACGAACACGAAGGAAGACGTAGAGACGCCAAGGGTGTGGCCCACGCCGACAGAAAACGTCAGAGCTGGGGCGAAGCCGACAAAAAGCGGCCAAAGAGCCCGGAGCTCGCGGTGGGCGAGGGGCACAGGTAGAGGGAGATAGCGAAGCGCAGAGGGAGCGAGCTTGCGAGTGACCGACCAGAAAGCAGTGAGTGAGCTTGCGAGTGACCGACCAGAAAGCAGTGAGCGAGCTTGCGAGTGACCGACCAGAAAGTCAGTCCTCGCTGGCTTCTTTGGCGCCTTCGGCTATGGCGGCTACTACCGATGCGTCGGCCAGGGTTGTGGTGTCGCCGAGACCTCGGCCTTCGGCGACATCTTTGAGAAGTCGGCGCATGATCTTGCCGCTTCGAGTCTTGGGGAGATCGTCGACGAGGAACACCGACTTCGGACGACTGGTCGGGCCGAGTTTCTTCGACACGTGTTGGCGGATCTCCTCGCGAAGCTCGTCGCTCGCGGTGGCCGTTCCCATCAAGATCACATAGCCGATGATCGCTTGGCCGGTTACCTCATCGGCGGCGCCAACCACGGCGGCTTCGGCGACTGCGGGATGGTCGACCAACGCCGACTCGATCTCGGCGGTACTGATCCGGTGGCCCGACACGTTCATCACGTCGTCGACCCGGCCCAGCAGCCACAGGTAACCGTCGCTGTCGATCTTGGCGCCGTCGCCGGCAAAGTACCGGTCGCCGTACTTGGCCCAGTAGGTCTCGCGGTAACGCTCGTCGTCGCCCCAGATGCCGCGCAGCATCGACGGCCACGGCTTCACGATGGTGAGGAAGCCGCCGCCCTCGTCGACCTTGTTACCGTCACCATCGACGACCTCGGCAAACACCCCGGGGATCGTCGAACACGCCGACCCAGGTTTGGTTGCCGTCACGCCGGGCATCGGGGTAATCATGTGGCCGCCGGTTTCGGTCTGCCACCAGGTGTCGACAATCGGACGAGCACTTCCCCCGATGTGCTCGTGGTACCACATCCAGGCTTCGGGGTTGATGGGTTCGCCGACGGTTCCGAGTACGCGAAGACTCGAAAGATCATGTTTTTCGACCTCTTCGGTCCCCCACTTCATGAAGGTCCGGATTGCGGTGGGCGCAGTGTAGAGCTGAGTGACGCCGTAACGTTCGGCGATATCCCACAGGCGGTCGCGCCCAGGAGTATCGGGGGTGCCCTCGTACATCACGCTGGTGCAACCGTTGGTGAGTGGCCCGTACACGATGTAGCTGTGACCGGTAACCCAACCAATATCGGCTGCGCACCAGTACACGTCGGTGTCGGGCTTGAGGTCGAAGATGTACTTGTGGGTAAAGGCCACCTGGGTCAAATACCCGCCGGTGGTGTGCATGATGCCCTTGGGCTTGGCCGTGGTTCCTGATGTGTACAGCAGGTAGAGGAGTTGCTCGCTGTCCATAGGCTCGGCGGGGCAGTCGGCGGAGGCGTCGGCCATGAGCTCGTGCCACCAATGGTCGCGGCCCTCGACCATCTCGACCTCGGTGTCGCAGCGGTTCACCACGATCACGTCGCTCACCGTCGGGGCGCCGTCGACCAGAGCGGCATCGACATTTGGCTTGAGCATCGACGGGGCGCCGCGGCGATAGCCAGCGTCGGCGGTGATGATCATCTTTGCGTCGGCATCTTCGCACCGGTCGGTGATGGCATCGGGCGAGAACCCGCCAAAGATCACCGAGTGGGCGACTCCGATCCGAGCGCACGCCAGCATGGTGATCGGTAGCTCGGGGATCATCGGCATGTACACCGCGACCCGGTCGCCCTTCTCGAGGCCCTTGGACTTGAGCACGTTGGCGAACTTGCAGACTTCGGTCAAAAGATCCTGGTAGGTGATGGTGCGCTTGTCGCCCGGTTCGCCTTCCCAGTGGTAGGCAACCTTGTCGCCCTTACCAGCCTCGACGTGCCGGTCGAGGCAGTTGTAGGTCATGTTGAGCTTGCCGCCCAGGAACCACTTTGCGTAAGGCAGGTCCCATTCGAGGGTGGTGTCGAAGTCGGTGTTCCAGGTCAGCAGCTCGCGGGCCTGCCGGGCCCAAAAAGCCTCAAAGTCGGCCTCAGCCTCTTCGTACAGACTCCGGTCGTTGGCGAGCGCCGCACCAGCAAAATCCGCAGGTGGAGCGAAGGTCCGCTGCTCCATGTCGAATACTTGAATCTCGTCGCTCATTCGTCGATGCTCCCCTGCGCTGATGTCTGTCTCGAATGTACAAGATCAGCGCCACAGGATTCATACCGATGGGTGTACAGCCAGCTCACATAGCACCCGCCAAGAACGTTCAAACTGACAAAACCCCGTTTTCGGTGCATCTCCCTGTAGGTTGTTCACCGTGGCATACACCACCGAGTGCTGTTAGTGCACCGCGCTATGCGGTTTTCTTTTCAGCAATCGCCCAAAACTCCGCCGCCTCAACGTGGCCCCACAAATCCGGGAGAAAACCCAAAATGCTCAGTGAATTTAGAGAATTCCTCGAAAAGTTCAACGTTATTCCGATCGCCGTTGGCCTCGTGCTTGCGCTTGCGTTCGCACCGATGGTTGAAGCGGTCGTAGGCCTCGTGCTTTCGATCGTCGCCAAGGTCTTCGGAATGGAGCCCGACGAAGAGACAGGTGCCTACAGCATCGCAAACCTCGACATTGGCGGCATCGATGTCGGTAGCGTTATCAATGCACTCATCACCTTCGTGCTGATCGCATTCGTTGTATTCATGATTGTCCGTGCACTCGCCAAGGCTGGCGCACAGACCACCCTCAACGAGACCCCTGACCAGGTTCTTCTCGGCGAGATCCGCGACCTGCTCAAGAGCGGCCGCGGTTAAGTCACTTCGACTTCATAACCGAGCGCCAGTCACCTTCGGGTGGCTGGCGCTTTGTTCGTTTTAGGCCCCCAACCAAACTGGCCCGCCCACGAGTACCTCTAGGTACCAGAACTCTCCCCAGTTCGGGTCCGATCGGCCTATTTCGGGTGTTTTCGGCGTCGACTATTGTTGGAGCATGACGACGAGAGCCCCCATCGAAGTTTCGTCCACCGCAATTAGCTACGGAGCGGAGTCCATCGGGCTACCAACCGTACGATCGGTCGACACCTTGTTTGTTGCCTACTTCGAACTGGTATCTCGCATGCGGGGCGAGGACCGGACCCTCGACGTGCGAGCAATCGATGTTGGCGCTCTCGCGGTGGCTACCGGACTCGAACCGTCCCAGGTCCGTCTCCGCCTCGAATCAGCTCTGGTTAGCTAGCGCTACTGGAACACCCAGCGGCCAACCGTTCCGCCGACTAAGTCGACAAAGTAGAGGTTCCCGTCCGGGGCCTGCTTGATCTGCACAACATCCTCGACACCCGTGGCAAAGGTCTCAACGGTTGACACCTCGCCGGCGGCGGTAAAGGACATGTTCCACACCGTGCCGGATACGAAATCGACGAAAAAGAGATCCCCGTCATAGCTCGACGGGTACACATCGCCGCGATACACGTCGCCAAGAATCAGGGCGTGCACTCCTGGATCGTTGTGACTCAACCCGTACATCGGCGCGGTTGCCGGGTCGCCGCTCGCATAGAACGCGATCGCTTCCGGTAGATCCTGATAGTTGGGCGTCCGCACGCTCGTCCCATCGCCGCCCTCAAAGAACGGCCAGCCAAAGTTGGCACCGGCGGCGCTCGAGTTCACCTCTTCCCATCTCCCCCATCCAAGATCGCCAACGAAGAGCTCCCCGGACACCGGATCTATGGCGATCCGGAACGGGTTGCGAAAGCCGTAGTGGTACACCTTGGAACGGTTCGCATCGGGGTCACCGGAAAAGAACGGGTTGTCAGGCAGACCCTCACCGGTCAAGGCGTCGATTCGCAGGACCTTGCCACTCAGGTTGTCGATATCTTGCACCCGCACCGCTCGCGCATCGGCGGTGTTGTAGCTCGCGCCGTCCCCAATCGAGACATACAGCGACCCATCGGAGCCGAAGTCGACGGCTCCCACCGAATGCGACTCGCTGTCGGTGGCAATGAAGTCCTCAACGTTCGTACCGTCGGGATTGAAACCACCCGGTGGCTCGTCGAAGTCGTCGGTGCTGTTGACGAACCCGTTGAAGTTGTTCCATGTGCTGTTTTTCCCGAGCAGTATCACTTCGCTGCCGGGCACGGCCGTTGTGTAATCGGTGGCAGCATCTGCGGTAAACCGGATCAGCCGACCAGCCCGATTGCCGGTGCCGTCCGGTCCGGCCAACCCAGAGTGGTTGTATACCTCAGGCGGATCGTAGGTGAAGAGCAGATACACGTAGGGGTGATTCGCGAAGTCGGGATGCACGGCAAGGTCCATGAGGCCCCGATCGCGAGAGAAGTTGACCATCGACCTGATGTCGATGAACGGGGTCGACGCCAAGACCCCGTCCTTGACCACCTCAACGATGCCATGCCGCAGTGCGACATACATGTTGGAACTGTCGGGGGTCCAAGCAAGCGAAATCGGGCGATTCAGGCCGGGAACCACCGTCTGCGTTGAGAGCTCATCACCGGGCGGAAAGCCGGGGTCCGGCGCAGCAAACAGTTGGCTGGTGGGTACGATCTCGAACCCCTGGCTCGCGCTCGACCACCACAGTCGCGCCTCGGCGTCGAGGTTCTCGTCGAAGTACTCCATACGAACTTCATGCTTCACACCAGCTTCCAGCAACACCTGACCCGAATGGTCGGTAGCTGGTTGTGGTTGCCATTGGTCGATGACCAACTGGCCGTCGACCCACAGGCGAACCCCGTCGTCGGTTCTGGTCCTAAACGTGTACGTCTCGCTGTAGCGGGGCTCGATGTGACCCGACCAGCGCACCGTGAAGTTGTCGATCCCCATACCGGTGGCGGGAGCGCCGCGCGCCCAGTCGAAGTTCACCGTGGGGTCGACGCGGGCGACAAAGCGATCGGTGAAGTTCGCCCCGTCGTAGTACTCACCGAGGAGTCCGTCGCCATCGGTCGAAACCGAGTCGTTGTCGTCGATCGTTATCGTCGCGGTCCGAGGCGCAAGCAATTCGCCCGACCCGGTCGGGTTCTCCACGACGAAGGTGATCTGCTCGTCGCTCTCGGGTTGTTCGTCGTCGGTCACCGAGATCGAAACCGACCGGACACCGGTTTCTCCGTCGGCCCAACGTACGGTCCCACTTCGGGCCTCGTAGTCCTGCCCGGCCACCGCGGTTGCGTCGACGGTGTTGTACTCGAGCGTTGTTTCGCCATCGGAACCGTTGGTGCGAGCAATTTCCACCAGGATCGTCCCCGCCCCTTCCGAGACGCGGTAGTCGGCCGACACCAGTCGAAGTTCACCGCCCGACTCTTCCCCCTGTCCGTAGTGGAAATAGCCGTTCGCATGGAGGGTCTCGGAGTTCTGGAATCCCGCAACGATGCCTTGCCCGTCAACCCACGTGCCGGTCGAAAACACCGAATCGGCTTCGGTCTGGTACGTGGCTCCACCGATCTCTGCGTAGTCCACGATGAGGTTGGTATCGATCCCCTGCGCTGGTTCGTAGCGGTCGTTTATGTACTCGACCTTCACCTGATCATCAGTCACGGTGCCCGAAGCTGTGTGCTGAAAGATCTGAAACGCAGGTGTCATCGTGAACGTCGCAACGACAGCCTCATCCACCTTGAGTTGAAACTGTTCTCCTCCATCGGTGCCACGAGCCCGCACGTTGATCGTTGTCGACGTATCGCAGTTCAGCGCAGTCGCAATGTTCACACAGCTGTTCGTTCCAACCCCGCCGTCGGCCACAAGGTCCGTGAACCCAGCCTTGTTGTTTACGATGGCGTCATCGCCGGCGCCTGCATCGATGGTAATGGGACCGGCGTTGGTAAAGCCGTCGAACGCCGAGACACAGATGATGTCGTTCCCGCCGAGCGAATTCACCGTCACCGGTCCATTGGCCACGATGATGACGTCGTCACCCGGGGTACCGAAGTATGTCGACCCGTCAGGGGGATCGTCTTCGCCCCAACCAAAACCAAGATCGGCTACCTGTCCATCACAAATCCGCAACGACTCAATGGTCGCCAGCGATGGCACGTACTGACAAGCGCTCACCAGTAGAGCAAGGACGAGCCCGATAGGCACCATCGCCTGGGACCCCAAAGAACCCGTGTTCCGCCGCCACATTGTCATCGCCTACCCGCCGAGAAGGTTGATTTGTAATCGTGCTCCTATCGACAGGACCGCGAGTGGATCAAGCCAAAGTCTGCGCGCTACCCATCCAACCGAAATTCCAGCACGGTAAATGCACCAAGCCCATCGGGGGCGAGGAGGGCTTCGCTTTCGGCGATTCGGCTTCGGGCTTTTAGGGCGACGAGGTCGCCGATGTGGGCTCGCTCGGCCCACACCTTCTTGCCTTCGGCCACCAACTCCTCAATCCCGCATCGGCGCAAGAAGTCGGCCTGGGTCGAAACGGCCGGCGCGCCGATCGTGGTGATCTGGTCGAGCGGCACCTGGGTAGTGATGTCTTGGCTTCCCGGAGCATCGAGCGGATGGGTTCCGACCTCGTTCCCCCGGTAGGTCCGAATCCACCGAGACTCGTCGGCGGCAATCATCTCGTCGATCGGTGTGCAGTAGTCGAACAACAACAGACGCGACGTTGCCGCGTCGAGCGCATCGGCTATCCATCGCCGAGCACCTACGCATAGCGGCAAGCGAACACCATTGGGGGCATCGGGCAGATCGGGGTCGGCGGGCACCAGTACTTCGACCAACTCGCCTGCGGTTTCGCCAACCCGCACCTCGTGCCATGCCCCGTCGTGGCGCTCGTAAACGTCGAACGCCAGGTTGTCGAGCAGCTCGTTCGCCAGCACCACCGACACCTCACCGTCGAGGTCGCCCACTTCGGCAATCGAGGTGACCCAGTCCGGGTGTTGCTCGCGCTGCAGTGGCCCGCGTTCGACGGCGAAGTACGTCAAGGCATCGCCACACCGTGGTGCTGCGGCGTTGATGGTTCGGGCCAAGGTTCCCGGGCCCGCGCCGACCTCGGCCACCACAAACGACGGCGGCCGGCCGAGCGAGGCCCACACCTCGTCGAGGTAGTTGGCGATGCACGCGCCAAACAGCGGCCCGACCTCGGCGCTGGTTACAAAATCGCCCTGCCGGCCGGCTTGGCCGCCCGAGCAATAGAACCCGTCGACCGGGTCATAGAGCGCAATGTCGAGATAGTCGCTGTAGCAAAGCGGACCATCGGCCGCGATCTTGGCGAGAAGGCTACCGATCAGCGGTGAGTTCCCCGGGGGAATCTCAGCCTCCGGCGAGCAGCGTTACGTCGGTGAAGTGCGACACCGCTCCGGGTAGGAAGCCAAAGACCAGGGTCGTCACTACGGTCAGAACCAACGCAGCGTTCAGCGACGGTGGAATCCGGATCGGGGTGAGATCGCCATCGGGCGCATCGTCGGCCCAGATACGGCGAGCGATTGCGGCGTAGTAGTACAGCGCGATCACCGAGTTGAGGGCAATGGCCACACCGAGCAGAACCGCCCAGGTGCCACCGGCACCAATCACGGCAAAGAAGATCTCGAACTTGGCGAACCAACCACCGAGCGGCGGGATACCGGCCAACGCAAACAGGAACACGGTCATCGCTACGGCGAGCCCGGGTGCGTAGTGGAACATGCCGTTCATCGACTCGACCGACGTCGAGCGGGTCTTGCGAGCCGCCGCCAGGATTACCGCGAACACGCCGAGGTTCATGGCGGCATAGATGGCCAGGTACGCAACGATCGAGCTGAGCGTATTGTCGCCTTCGAGCTCGGGGCCAGCGACGGCGAGCGGCGCCAAGATGTAGCCCGCCTGGGCGACACCGGAGTACGCCATCAGGCGAACAACGTCGGTCTGGCGAAGGGCGATCAGGTTACCGATGGTCATCGAGCTAACGGCGAGGATCCACATCAACGGCTGGAACACATCGGCCCGAGCGTAGAACCCGAGGTACACCAGCTGCACAAGAGCAACGAAGCCGGCGATCTTGGAAGCAACCGCCAAGAAGGCGGTTACGGGGATGGGAGCACCGGTGTAGGTATCGGGAGCCCAGTTGTGGAACGGGAAGGCCGAGACCTTAAAGGCGAAACCAACAATGGTGAAGATGATCGCCATGGTGATGATCGGGGTCGAGCTGGAGAGCGCGTTACCCGAAAGCGGGTCCGAGCTCAGGGCGCTGTTGACTCGGGTGAGGATGGTCTCGCCGCTCAAACCGAACAGCACCGACATGCCGTACAGCATGATGGCCGACGCAAAGACACCCATCAGGTAGTACTTCAGGCCTGCTTCGTTGCTTCGTAGGTCACGCTTCTTCCACGTGGCCAGCATGTAGCTCGGGATCGACAGCAGCTCGAACGCCACAAAGATGGTGATGAGGTCGCGGGCCGAAGCCATCACGACCATGCCGAGGATCGAGGTGATGAGCAGGCTGTAGTACTCGTTCTCCCAATAGTCGCCTTCGGCGATGTAGTTGGTCGACAGCAAAACAACCACGTAACCCGACAACAAGAAGACAGCCTTCATGACCAAGGCAAAGTCATCGACCACATACGCGCCGTTGAACAGGGTGCGGTCGGCGCCGTCCCACGCCAAGGTAAGGATCGGCACCATGGTGGCGAGCAGCGCAATACCAGCGAGCGCCGAGGTCAGCTTGCGTCCGCGCTCCAAGTAGATGACATCGAGCAGGGTCAGCAGGGCGCCAAAGGTCAGCAGGACAAGTTCGGGCGCGACTGCATGCCAGTCGATTGCCGGCCGGTTGAAGGCCAGCACGTCAAGAGGGAGGGCGGCGAAGTCCAAATCAGCCTCCGGCCACTTCGATGTCGAATACCGCAGGACAATCGGCGGCGGTCAGATCGGCTTTGTCTTCGATCAGGCACGGATGCAGCGACTTCTCCACCGCCGGGTCGCTGGTCTTGAACAAGAAGTTCGGGTACACGCCGAGAACAACGATGAGGATAAGCATCGGCGCCCAAGCGACGTATTCGAACTTGGTGGCGTCGTGGATGTGCGGATCGTCGACGAATTCGTCCGACGGAGTACCAAAGGCGGTGCGCTGAAGCAGCCACAGCAGGTAACCAGCAGCGAGCACGGTACCGACAGCGGCGATAACCATGTACACCCGGAACAGGGTGGTCGAGACGCCGTTGGCTGGCTGGTAGGCCGACAAGATGGCGGGGAACTCGCCCCAGAACCCGGCCAGGCCCGGCAGACCAAGCGACGCCATGGTGGCAAAGCCGAGGATCCAGCCCATGCGAGGAGCTTGGAGCAACAGACCGCCGAGGCGCTTGATCTCCAGGGTGTGGTAGCGATCCTTGATCGAACCAGCAACGAAGAACAAGATGCCGGTGATCAGGCCGTGAGCGACCATGCCGAACACCGCGGCGTTGATGCCAAAGGTGGTCAGGGTCGAGATGCCGAGCATTACGAAGCCCATGTGGGCCACCGACGAGAACGCAATAAGGCGCTTCATGTCGGTCTGGGCCAGACAGCCAAGGGCACCGTAGATGATGCCGATGACGGCGAGCAGACCAATCCACGGGGCCCACTCAACGGCAGCTTCGGGAAGGATCGGGATGGCGATGCGGATGAAGCCGTAGGTACCGAGCTTCAGCAGAACCGCCGCCAGGATGACCGAACCAACGGTCGGCGCTTGGGTGTGAGCGTCGGGCAGCCAGGTATGGAACGGGAACATCGGGACCTTGATACCGAAGCCCATGAACATGCCACCAAAGATGAGCAAGCCAGCGTTACGGCTGAGGTTTGCGCCACCCCAGTCGGTCAGGGCCTGGATGTCGAAGGTACGCAGTGCGGTTCCGTCAGCGCCTTCGGCGAGGAAGAACAGCGACAGGAAAGCCAAGATCATCAGAGCCGAACCAAACAGCGTGTACAGGAAGAACTTCAGCGATGCGTAGCGACGATCCGGTCCGCCCCAAACCGCAATCATGAAGAACATCGGCAGAAGCACAACCTCGAAGAACACGAAGAACAGAATCAGGTCTTCGGCGACGAAGGTTCCGATCATTCCGGTTTCAAGGATCAAGATGAGGATCAGGAACGCTTTGGGGTTGTGCGGCTCGGGGAAGTGATCCCACGAGTAGATGATGCACAGCGGCACCACGAGCAGGGTCAGCAAGATCAGCGGCAGCGCCATGCCGTCGATGCCGACGATGTAACGACTGTTGATCACGTTGATCCAGTCGGTGCTGTAGTTGAACTGCATCTCGCCCGAGTTATCGAAGTCGAACTCGGTGAGTAGGTAGAAGGTTCCGAACAGGAACAAGCCACCACTTACCGCGAGCGCGATCGCTTTGTGAATCGCGTCGTCGCCTCGTGGTATCGCCATCATGACCAACGCGCCGACAAGCGGTGCGAAGGTGAGCACGCTGAGTACCCAGTTGTTGTCGTAGTCCATTTGCTTGTTATGCCCTCTAGATAACGAAGATCAATACGCCCGCAGCAACGGTTGCGCCTGCGAACAGGTAGGCCGCGTACTGCTGGATTTTTCCGGTTTGAAGTTTGCGAAGTTCGCCGCCGGTCTCGTTGGAGACCTTGCCGGTGAGATTTACTGCGCCGTCGATGAGACCTTGGTCGAGGTAGCGGTACACGGCGTTACCCGTCTTGACCGACGTACGACCCACGGTGTCGACGGTTTCGTCGAGCACGTGCTGGTTGAACCAGTAGACCATCTTGGCGATCGGCCCTTTCACGCCACCAGCAATAACGGTGGTGTAGAGGTGATCGAGGTAGTACTTCTCGACCAGGAACCGGTGACCAGCAGCCAACAGCGACGACTTGGAGGTCGGGCCATCAGGGAGTTCGGTGAGGCTGACGCCGAGTTCTTGGCTCTTGCGATCGACCAGCACGAAGTAGTAGTAGCCGGCGGCGAGAACACCGAGGATGCCGATGATCGAGGCGAAGATCGCCAACGAGTAGCTCGGGGTTCCGTGCGGGATCGCCGGGAAGTACGCAACACCTGCGGGCTCATAGAAATGCAGGAAGCGTTCTTGCCAACTCTCAAGATTGCCGGTGATGAAACCGGGAGGCAGGTTGACCAAACCGGCGAGCAGAGCAAAGCCCGACAAGATGACCAGCGGAATGGTGATACGAGGACCCGACTCGTGCGGCAGGTGCGCATGGTCGTCGTGGTGGTCGTCGGCGTGGTCCGCGCCATGGCCGTGATCGTCGTCGTGGTGGGGCACGTGGCGGAACTCACCGAAGAACGTAAGGTAGATGCAGCGGGTCATGTACGCCCCGGTGAGGGCGGCGCCGATGATTCCACCGACCAGCATGAGGGTGTACGAACCGTTGCCACCGGTGCCACCAAAGAGGCCCCAGCCGCCGGTACCGACCAGGATTTCGTCCTTCGACCAGAAGCCGGCGAACGGGAAGATACCCACGAGCGCCAACGTGCAGATGACGAAGGTCTTAAAGGTGGTGGGCATGAACTTGCGCATGCCACCCATGTCTTTCTTCATGTCGAAGCTGTGCACCGAGTGGGCGACCGAACCAGCACCGAGGAACAGGCCCGCCTTGAAGAAGGCGTGGGTGAACAGATGGAACAAGGCGGCGGTCCAGGCGCCAACACCGAGGGCCATAACCATGTACCCGAGCTGGCTTACCGTGCTGTAGGCCAAGACTCGTTTGATGTCGTCTTGGACGAACGCCAACAAGCCACCAAAGATCAGGGTGATCATGCCGATCAGCGCCAGCGGGTTGATGCTCGAACCGTTGATCGAGAAGCCGACGTAGAACACGCCGTACAAGCGGGCGATCAGGTACACACCGGCGACAACCATCGTGGCGGCGTGGATGAGGGCCGAAACTGGGGTCGGACCGGCCATGGCGTCGGGCAGCCAGGTGTGGAGCACGAACTGGCCCGACTTCGACATCACGGCCGCCATGAGGCTCGCGGCTGCGACCACCAGCGCGGTGTGGCCGACGGTGCCCTGCACGATGTTGTTGTTGATCGTGATGGTGTCGAAGGTCTCGCCGCCACCGGCCGCGAAGAACAGGGTGATCATGCCGACCAGCAGGCCGACATCGCCGACGCGGTTCGTGATGAACGCCTTCAGCGCGGCATCGCTGTTGGGCTTCTCTTCCCACCAGTGGCCGATCAGGGCAAACGAACAGACGCCGACGAGCTCCCAGCCCACGATCATCTGGAGGATGTTGTCGCTCAACACGAAGAAGAGCATCGAGGCGGT
>CALHTF010000029.1 GCA_938038815.1 uncultured Acidimicrobiales bacterium
GTTGTCGGTGTTGACGAGGCGATCTTGGGTGAGCACCTCGTCGAGGTCATATCCCTGTTCGAGCGCTGCGGTACGTTCGGCGTTGTTGCGAGGCCACAGCTTGCCGATTTGTTCGCCACCCATGCACTTGAGCGCAGCGGCGGTGATGACACCTTCGGGGGTGCCTCCAATGCCGAAGAGGATGTCGGCGCCGGAGTCTGGCCATGCGGTGGCGATGGCGCCTGCGACGTCGCCGTCGGGAATCAGGCGAATGCGAGCGCCCGCTTCACGGACCTCGGAGATCAGTTCTTCGTGGCGATCACGGTCGAGGATGACCGCAGTGAGGTCGCGCACGTCTTCGCGCTTGGCTTCGGCCACCGCTTGCAGGTTTTCGGTGGGCGACTTGTTGATGTCGATGACCCCCACGCAGTCGGGCCCGGCGGCGATCTTTTCCATATACACGCAGGGTCCTGGGTCGTACATGGTGCCCCGGGGCGACACGGCGATTACGGCCACGGCGCCACTGCGGCCAAGCGCCGTGAGGGTGGTGCCATCGATCGGGTCGACGGCTACGTCGGTAAGCGGTTGGCTTCCGTTGCCGACAATTTCGCCGTTCCAGAGCATCGGGGCTTCGTCTTTTTCGCCTTCGCCGATAACCACCAGGCCTTCCATCGAGACCGAACCGAGCATCAGGCGCATCGCATCGACGGCTGCGCCATCGGCGGTTTCCTTCTCGCCCCGACCCATCCAGCGTGCTGCGGCCATAGCGGCCGCTTCGGTGACTCGCGCCAACTCGAGGGCGAGGTTGCGGTCGGGAATCTGTGGAGCATTCTCTGACATCTGGGGAAGGCCTTTCGGACAAGAGGGGGAGAGAGCAGACTATCCTCTCCGTCGGCGTGGACCGCTGGATCCTGAGGTCTGGCACCACAGCGAACCGGTTCGCCGATACTAAGGTTGGGGCCTCATGGACAACGAAAACGACCTCGAACCAAACGAGCCGGTTGCCGCCGCTGCGGCGGTGCGCCGGATCGCAACCGACGAGGGCGACTCGGCCCCCGACGAAGCCGCTGACCAGCTCGATGAACAACCAGCCGGCGAGGACAACGACCACGACGCTGAGGGTGCCGATCCCGAGGCCGACCTGTCGGAGAACAAATGGTGTTTCCAGTGCGCGAAGGAGTACGTGGCCGGCACGCCCACGTGTCCGGAGTGTGGTGTCGGACTCGTCGCCGAGCGACCGATGCCGGCGACCGAGGTCGGAACCGAAGACGACGAACAACTCGCCTACGAGCTCCACGAGTGGGCATTCGAGTCGCGCCGCCAGGTCGACCAGGTCCTCACCGCCGATGGGGTCGAACACGCATGGCAAGGCGCGGTGCTGATCGTCAAAGCAGCCGACGAAGCAATCGTCGATACGGTCATCGAACAAATCGAACGGTCGACCTTGCCCACCCTCGACCCCGACGCTCCAAAAGAGGTCTACGAAATGGCGGGGTGGGACTCCGAACAACAAAGCGAACTTTCGTCCCGGCTCGGGCTCGCCGGCCTTGCTCATGAGTTCGATGCGTCGGGCGACCTCGTCGTGCTCCAGGAAGACGAAGAAGCGGTCGAGGCCATCTTCGACGCGGTACTCGATGCCATCGAGGAAGGTGGCGAGGACGAAAGCAATCTCGAGCCCCTCGAAGGGCTGGAGGCCAACAAGCTCATGAGTGCGGTGTTCGATGCCGCCAAACGACTCGCCAAGGATCCCCACGACTACAAAGGTGTCGAGGCGTTGACCGAACACGGAGCTCGAGTCCGGGCCAGCAAACGACCGTTCGGGTTCGATAGCCAAACCTGGGGCGGGATTCGTACCCAGATCGAAGAACTGCAGGGTGAGTTTGAGCACCAGGGCGACGAAGAAGAGATCACCGAACGGGCGGCTGCGTTGCGCGACACGCTGCGTGAGTTGATCTAGCTGCTGAACGTTCGTCGCAACCTCGGCACAGCTGAGCCTTTGGTGGGGTCAAACGGTACTGTGAGAAGCCGTGCTGCTCGCCGAGCTTGAAGTCTTCCACTCACGTCCAATCGCCCCCACCCGTCGTGTTGCGCTGGGGCAGATGAACCTGCCTACCGACACGTTGCCAGGCCATGGCGGGGTGCTGCTCGGTGGGGTCGTCGCTCGGTTCAAGGGCGAGATGGATCCCGATCTGTACCCCGACATCTTCGCCCTTACCCGCGAACTCGACTACGGCATGCGAATTCCCCAACCTCGGCTTCGTCATCGCCTCCAACAAGACGTGGTCGGATTGTCGTCGAGCGTGCAGCGGCTTCATCAAAGCAACGGCGAGTTGGTCTTTGAGTTTGAGGCCGACAAAGGCGCGCCGGAACAGTTTGTGCTGGGCGCCATCTATGCCGCCGGCGAACTCCCGAAGAAGGAGCGCGCCGTAATAATGGAGACGATTCGCAAGAGCTTGCGATGGATGGGCCCAGTTGGGCCATCGTTTATCTTTCATTTGCTCGGCGGTTCGGCGTCGTCGGTTGGGTCGCTCTCGATCGGGTCTGGTGACCCGCTGGTGTGGGCGCTCGAAGTGATGGGTTTTGACGAACTCGGCGAGACTCCCGAAAAGAAGATCATTCAAACCCGGTTCCGCGATCTGCTGCGCGACGCCCATCCTGATCACGGCGGTGCCGACGACGACGCTGCCGACCGCATCACCGAACTTCGCGAAGCTCGCCGGATCTTGCTCACATGAAACCGGGTGCGATGTTGCTGGCGCCGGGGGCGGGCGCTAACCGCGACCATGCGACCTTGGTTGCGATCGACGATGCGGTCAAGCTGCCCACGACTCGAATCGATATCAAGTCTCGATCGCACAACAAGGTGATGACGATCATCGGCGACGCCGCTGCCACTGCGGTTGCCGAGGCGCACGTGTCGCCGAAGCGTTTGGTTTTGGGTGGTCGGTCGTTTGGCGGCCGCATGTGTTCGCTGGCGGTTGCCGAAGGGCTGCCTGCTCGCGGGCTCGTCCTGCTCAGCTATCCGCTCCATCCGCCCGGCAAGCCCGAGAAGCTTCGGGTTGACCACTTTGGCGATCTCGATCTACCGGTGCTGTTCGTCAGTGGCGATCGCGACCCGTTCGGCACCCCGGCCGAGTTCGATAAGCACGTGGCGAAAATCCCTGGCCCGGTGACCCAGGTGTGGTTGGAGAAGGCGGCACATAGTCCCAAGGGGCGCGACGACGAGATCATCGAAGCGATCTCTAGCTGGTTGGCCACCCTCAAGTAACGAGGTCGGTGGTCGCTACAACGCGGTGAGCGTTACCTCGACCGTTGGAGTTGCGGATGCTGCCTCTTCATCGGCTGGCTCTGGTGCGCCGAGTCCGACCTGCACGGCCGAGCCATCTCGCGTGGCGAGGGCGCCCGACGGAGGTTGGGCTGTTACGTCGAATCCGAGGCGCTCGAGTTCGGCGCCGAGTTCGGCGGCGACCTGGGCCGCAGGGGCCGATGTGGTCACAAAGACCATCGAGTGCTCGGTGGCGTCGTGCGACGGCGACGGAATGAGGTCGGCGGGCATGGTGATGCCGGCCAACAGTTCGGCGAGCGGCTTGGTCTCGAACGATTGGGTGCTTTGGAGCACAGCGCTGCGAGCCGCAGGATCGAACAACCCGCCGTTGGCCGCGGTTGACTGTTGAGCGATTTGGGCCCGGTGCTCGGGCGACATGGCGGCCAGCACGGCGGGTTCGATCTCGTCGGCGTCAGAAGTTGGGGTGGCCGGGGGAGTGGTCGGGGTTTCGACCGGTTCGAGCCGAGCTGCGACATCGGAGATCGACGCCGATTCGGGTGCCGGATCGACTGGCACGACCCGATCGGAGAGCACTGGCGCCTCGACGGCCGGTTCGGGGGTTTGTTGCGTGGCCGGGGTGATGGTCGCCGGTTTGGCGTCGGACGCGGCGTCGTCTTGTTGGTCGGTGTCGGACCACCGGCGCGGGTCGTCGAGCGCGAGTTCTTCGTGCTCGGCGTTGTCGCCGTCGACTTCGGTCTTCGGAGTGCTCACTTTGCGGAACGCTCGAGAGATGTAAATGCAGATGGAACTAGCTACCCACAGCCAGAACAAAATGACGAGAATTTTCGGCATAGCGTTCCCGTCGGACAAAGGGCCGCCGATCTTAAGAACGCCCGATCTTCAGAACAACAGATCGGGAAAGTAGGTTGGCTCAGTGGCCGACGACCTCTTCTCTTCCGCAGCGCAACAGCGACTCGAACGCAAGGCGCCGCTGGCTGCACGGCTGCGTCCCCGCCACCTCGACGAGGTTGTGGGGCAACAACATTTGGTCGGGGCCGGTAAGCCGCTGCGGGCCTTGATCGAGACCGACCGCTTGTCGTCGGTGATCTTTTGGGGGCCGCCCGGTACCGGCAAGACCACCATTTCGGAACTGATCGCCCACTTCACCGAAAAGACCTTCGAGAAGTTGTCGGCGGTCAGTGCGTCGGTCAAAGACGTGCGAGAGGTCATCGCCAAAGCCGAGCAACGGCTCGGCGAACGGGGCCAGGGCACGATCTTGTTCCTCGACGAGGTGCACCGGTTTAACAAGAGCCAGCAGGATGCGCTGCTTCCGTCGGTGGAGTCTGGGCTCATCGTCTTGATCGGGGCGACAACCGAGAATCCGTACTTTGAGGTCAACCCTCCACTGCTGTCGAGGTCGACCCTGTTCCGGCTCGAGTCGCTCGACCGCGATGCGGTGACCGAACTCTGCCACCGAGGGCTCAAAGCCGAAGGCGCCACCGCCGACCCTGAAGCGATCGACCATCTCGTCGACCGAGCAGGTGGCGACGGCCGGCACATTCTCACCAGCCTTGAGGTGGCGATTGCGCTTGCCATCGACCGGAGCCAACCGCCGGTGGTCAGCCTCGACGACGCCGAAGCCGCGCTAGGCGCCAAAGCCCTTCGGTATGGCCGCGACGAGCACTACGACGTGATCTCGGCGTTCATCAAGAGCATTCGAGGCTCCGATGTCGACGCTGGGTTGTACTGGTTGGCCCGCATGCTCGAAGCGGGTGAAGACGCCCGGTTCATCGCCCGCCGGTTGGTGATTCTGGCCAGCGAAGACATTGGTATGGCCGACCCGATGTCGCTGCTGGTGGCCGACGCAGCAGCGCGAGCGGTGGAATTTGTGGGGTTACCCGAGGCTCAGCTCAACCTTTCTCAAGCGGTCATCCATTTGGCGTCGGCACCCAAGTCGAACCGGGCGACCTCGGCCATTTTTGCCGCCCGCAAGGCGGCGGCCGAAGAGGCGGGCGAAGGCGCGGTACCTGCGCCGCTGCGCGACGGTCACTACCAGGGGGCAGCGTCGCTTGGTCACGGGGTCGGCTACAACTACCCTCACGACGATCCCCGTGGGTGGGTTCCTCAGCAGTATTTGCCCGACGAATTGGTTGGTACCCGCTTCTACGAACCAACGCCCCACGGCTTTGAGGCCGAGGTCGCCGAGCGGTTGGCCAAGCTCGACCCGGGTGCGGCTCCCACCGAGGACACCCGTTCGGAGTAGGCTGAAGCCATGTTCAAGCGTGCGATCTGGACAGGAATTGGCTACGGCCTGGGTGTTGGCTCGTCGGTGTACGTGCAGCACAAGGTCAAAAAGACGGTCGAAGCGACCGTCGAGCGGTACACACCTGCCCACATCCGCGACGAAGCCCTGGCCCGAGGTAAAGACGCTGCACAGCGCTTGCGCGACGGCGCTTCCGACGCCATTGCCGTAGCGCGCAACGGTAGTGATGCCGTGCAACGCGGCGCCGACGCAGCCCGCGAAGCCGATGCCAGCGCCGCTGTCGAGGATGCTGTCGAACACGAACCACGCATGAACTTGAGGCACCGCCTCGATTTGCGCGACTCGAAGTTTGTGAAGTCGGGCCCGTTTCGGCCGCGCTAAACAGCGAATACCAACCACGGGTGCGGGTAAACTCGTCGCACCATGAAAGCCAACGAACTTCGCCACGCGTTCACCCAGTTCTTCACCGAACGCGGCCATACCGAGGTCGACTCGGCCAGCGTCATTCCCCACGACGACACCTTGTTGTTCACCAACTCAGGAATGGTGCCGTTTAAGCCGTTCTTCGTTGGCGAAGAGGTGCCGCCGTACAGTCGAGCGGTCACCGTCCAGAAAGCGGTTCGGGCCGGAGGTAAGCACAACGACCTCGAAGAGGTCGGGCGTACGTCGCGTCACCTCACCTTCTTTGAGATGATGGGCAACTTCTCGTTCGGCGACTACTTCAAAGACGATGCCATTGCTTGGGCATGGGAGTTCGTCACCCAGACCCTGGGCCTCGACGCCGACAAGCTTTGGGTCACGGTGCACCTCACCGACGACGAAGCCGCCGCGATCTGGACCGACAAGGTGGGCGTGGCTCCCGACCGGGTACAACGGCTCGACGAAGACAACTGGTGGCGGATGGCCGATACCGGACCCAACGGCCCGTGCTCGGAAATCTTCTATGACCTTGGTCCCGAATTCGGCGAAGACGGCGGCCCCGAACACGGCGGCGAGCACCGGTTCATCGAAATCTGGAACCTGGTGTTCATGCAGTTCGAGCAGCAGGCCGATGGCACCCAGCTCGACCTTCCCAAGCCCAGCATCGACACCGGCGCCGGCCTCGAACGGATCCTTACCGTCCTGCAGGGCGTGTCATCGGTTTGGGAGACCAACGAGTTCGTTGAGTTGCTTAACGTGGCGACCGAGATCACCGGCGTCGCCGACGGAGCCGGTGCCGAGTCCGACGTATCGCTTCGGGTGTTTGCCGATCACGCCCGGTCGACGACCTTTATGGTCAGCGACGGCGTCTTCCCCTCCAACGAAGACCGAGGCTACGTGCTTCGCCGGATCATTCGCCGAGCGGTCCGCCACGCCTACATCCTCGGCGTCGAGACGCCCGTGATGGCTCGCATGGTCGATGCGGTGGTCAACATCATGGGCAATGACTACCCCGAGATCGTCAAGAACCACGATTACGTGCGCGACGTCATCGATCGGGAAGAAACCCAGTTCCGGCAAACCTTGGCGACCGGCTCGAACATTCTCGACACGCACCTCGCCGAGCTCAGCGAGGGCGCCGTGCTGCCGGGCGCGGTTGCGTTCCAGCTGCACGACACGTACGGCTTCCCGGTCGAGGTGACCGAAGAGATCGTGGCTGAACGAGGGGTCACGGTCGACCACGAAGGTTTCGATGCCGCCATGGCCGAACAACGCGAGCGGGCCAAAGCGGCACGCTCGGAGGCTGGTGGCGATTTCGACGCCGCGCCCTTTCGGTCGATCGCCGAATCGTCGGGCCCGACCGAGTTCGTCGGCCGAACCGAGGTCGAGTCCGAAGCTACCGTTCTGTACGTCGACGATGTCTCGATCGTGCTCGACCGCACGCCGTTTTACGCAGAGAGTGGTGGCCAGATCGGCGACTCGGGCACCATAAGCGTCGGCGCAGCTTCCGCCACGATAAGCGACACGACCTACGGCGCCCCAGGGGTTCATCGCCATGTCATCGAGTCGATCGACGGCTCGATCGAAGTTGGTCAAGCGGTAACCGCGACGATCGATAACGATCGGCGTAACGCAATCCGCCGCAACCACACCGGAACGCACCTGTTGCACTGGGCCCTGCGTTCGGTGCTCGGCGACCATGTCAAACAGCAGGGTTCCTACGTTGGGCCCGACCGGCTGCGGTTCGACTTCTCCCACTACGAAGCGCTCACCGATGAACAGGTGGCCGCCATCGAGGACCTCGCCAACAACGAGATTCTCGACAACGCCTCGGTTCGCCACTTCGAGACAACCAAGGACGACGCCGAAGAGCTGGGAGCCATCGCCTTCTTCGGCGACAAGTACGGCGATGTTGTTCGGGTGCTCGAAGCGGGTCGCAACTCGGTCGAATTGTGCGGGGGCACCCACGTGGGCGCCCTTGGCGACATTGGCCCGATCAAGATCGTGGCCGAGAGTTCCATCGGCTCGAACATTCGTCGCCTCGAAGCGGTCAGCGGGAGCGGCCCGATCGAGCGCCTCCGCCAGCACGAGTCGTTGGTCGGCCAGGTAGCCGAGCTGGTCGGCGTTGCCCCCGACGAAGTGGTGAGCGGTGTCGAACGTCGGCTCGCCGAAGCCAAAGCCCTCCGCAAAGAGATGGCGGACCTTCGCCGCCAACTCGCCGTTGGTCAAGCCCCCGAGCTGGCGAGCCAAGCCGTCGACGGCGTACTGGTTGCCCGAGTCGAACATCTCGACCAAGGCGGACTTCGCGACCTGGCCGTGGCCATTCGTGACCTCGACGGCATCAAGGCAGTCGTGCTCGGCTCAGCTCCCGAAAAGGGAGTGTTTCTCGCCGCGGCAGCCGCACCCGGTTCGGGATTCGATGCCGGTCAACTGATCGACGAAGCCAAGAAGAGCATCGGCGGCGGTGGCCGACCCGGCGCCGAGCTGGCGACCGCCGGTGGAAAGTCGCCCGAGAACCTCGACGCGGCGCTCGACCAGGCCCGTGCCGCCGCAGGGCTCTCGTAGATCTTGGCCGCTAAACGGGCGATCGGGCGGGTCCTCGGACTCGACCTTGGCTCCAAACGCATCGGGGTCGCAATCTCGAACAGCGAGCGGACCGTCGCGACCCCGATCGACACGGTGCACCGCACCGGCGACCGTCCACGCGACCACCGCCAGATCAACGAATTGGTATCGGAATGGGAGGCCGAAGTGATCGTGGTGGGTCTTCCGCTCAGCCTCGATGGTTCGGTCGGACCCGCCGCTCAGGGCGTGCTCGACGAAATTGATCAGCTGGGTGCCACCATTCCGGTACCGATCAAGACCTACGATGAACGCTTTACAACCGTGACTGCCGATCGGTCGCTCAAAGAACAGAACCTCGGTGCAGCCGAACGACGAAAGGTCGTCGATATGGTGGCTGCCCAAATCCTGCTCCAAGGCTGGCTCGACCTGCATCGTGAGGATCCAGATGTCTGACCCAACGCATGACCCGGCACAAACTGGGACCGTTGCCACCACCGAGGCCCCCGCCGCGGCGCCGGCGCCCCAGGTGTCCGGCGACCAGTTGCCTCCCCACATCGAGTACATCGACCCACGCGACTACGTGCGGTTGCCTCGTCGGTCGAGCCCGGTACGCCGGCTCCTGATTGTTGGTGTGCTGTTTTTCTTCGCCTTTACCTGGGTCGTTCGCACCGTCGACGACTGGGTCGCCAAACAGGTGGTGCCGGTCGAGACCGCCGACTCCGACGCCGACGGTGTCGACATCGTCGACGACGAGCCGGAGCCGGTTGAGCTGATCGAGTTTGTTATCGAAGAAGGTGAGCCGACCAACACCACGGCCCAGAAGCTGGCGTCGGCCGACGTCATTTCTAACTCGACGATCTTCCGCTATTGGCTGCGCTGCCCGGCCAGATTCAAAGGGCTGCTCGATTGCGAAGAAGAGCAAAAGGTCAGCTTCCAGTCCGGCAAGTACCTGCTGGAAGAGAACATGGGTTTCCAAGCAGCGGTCGACAAACTCAACGAAGGCTCGATCCCGCCCGAAGACATTCGGGTAACCATCCCCGAAGGCCTGACCCTCGACCAGATCATCGACCGACTGCTCAGCGAGAACCCCAAGTACATGCGCGACGACTTCTTCGTCGAGATCGACAACGAGCGCGTCGGTAGCCGCTTTATCGACGACAGCATGGAACTTCGGGCGGCAACCGTCGGGTTCCGCTCGCCGCTCGAAGGCTTGCTGTTCCCGAGTACCTACGATGTCTCCGAAGACAACCTGTCGAATGAGGTCTCGATCCTGCGCAACATGGCGTTCACCATGGAGCAGGTCTTTGACCGGTCGCTCGCCACCGCTGGTGGTTCGTTGCCTGAAGCCGCCCTCGACGAGCGGTTGAACCTCTCCGAATACGACATCTTGACCATCGCCTCGCTCATCGAAGAGGAAGCAAAGGTCGACGCCGACCGCCCGAAGATCGCCCGGGTGATCTACAACCGGTTACTCAAAGGATGGACACTCGGTATCGACGCCTCCACTCGGTATGCGGTGAACAAGCCGCCGGGCGAACCGCTGCTGGTCTCAGAGATCGAAGACGACTCTTCGCCATACAACACTCGTGCCGCGAGTCGCACCGGCCTGCCGCCAACGCCTATCGCTGCGCCCGGCGAAGCGTCGATTCTTGCGGCTCTCATGCCAGAAGAAGGCGAGTGGCTCTACTACGTACTAACCGATGAGGGTGGCGTGCCCGGCGCCCACACCTTCGCGGTGACCGATGGCGATTTCCAGGCCGCCAAGCGGATCTGTCAGGACCTGGGCTACTGCTAAGCGCATCGACTTCGGGGGTTTCGGGCTTGACCCGGCTTGCTGCGGTCATCGGCGACCCAGCCCGCCACTCGCTGTCGCCCGCGCTTCACAACGCCGCCTTTCAGGCTGTTGGTGCCGATTGGGTGTACGTGGCGTTTGACGTTGCGCCCGACGCACTCGAACGTTGCATCGACGCGGTGCGCGTACTCAACGTGGGCGGCTTGTCGGTCACCATGCCGCATAAGTCGGCGGTACTCGGGTTGTGCGATCACCAAAGTCCCGACGCACTCGCGCTCGGTGCGGCGAACTGTGTGGTGGCCAATGACAACGGCACCCTCACCGCCCACAACACCGATGGCGATGGATTCGTTCGAGGCGTTGAGCACGACACCGGGTTTGATGTGGCAGGCTCGAGCGTCGTGGTGCTCGGGGCTGGGGGAGCAGCCCGGGCGGTGATTGTTGCTCTGGCGAACCACGGAGCGTCGGAAGTGGTCGTCGTGAACCGCTCGCCAGAACGAGCAGCCGAAGCCGCTGCGCTGGCGCCAAACGTTGCTCGGGTAGGCGACCAATCGGCCATCGAAAAGGCGTCGCTGGTCGTAAACGCCACACCGATTGGCATGGCAGGCCGCGACGGGTTGCCGTGCTCGACCGACCTGCTCGGCGCCAACCACACCGTCGTCGACCTTATCTATGCCCCCCGGACCACCGCATGGTTACAGGCTGCGAGCCAGAACGGGGCCACAACGGCGAACGGGCTATCGATGTTGGTGTTCCAAGCAGCGACGCAGTTCACCCTGTGGACCGGCCATGAGGCTCCCATCGAGACGATGTTCGCGGCGGTAGCATCACAGCTGGCGGAATAAGTACACAATTTCCGCCCCGATGGCTGAAGAATCGATCCGACGTGCCGATTCAGTCATTAGTCACTCGCTACGGAGGTTCACGTGGCTCTTCAAGGAACAATCGACACCTTTGCGCTGCCCGATGTGCTGCGCTTGCTTGCCACCAGTAACAAAACTGGTCGCCTCGCCGTCTCTGGCGAACGCGGCGAGGGAAGTATCTGGGTCAAAGACGGCGCCATCGTGGGGTCAGATCTTGATCTTGGCGATCATCCCTCGACCGGTTCGAACGAGATCACCGAGGGCCTGTTCCAGGTGCTTCGTTTCACCGAAGGTGATTTCACCTTTGTGACCGACGAAGCCCCCGACGAAGCGACTGGCCCGGTATCGGTCGAGACCTCGATCAACGATGCCGAGACCATGCTTACCGAGCTCAACACGATCGAAAAGTCGGTTCCGGGCATTCGTAGTGCGGTATCGCTGAGCCCCGAGATCGAAGACGAGTCGGTCACCCTGACGGGTGAACAATGGAAGATTCTCGCCTCGGTTGGCGCAGGCACCAACGTTGCCTCCATCGCATCGGGCTTCGGCTTGGGCGAGCTTGAAGCGCTTCGACGCACCTATGACCTCCACGAGGTCGGCGTCATCGACGTCCACGAACCATCGCACGAGGCTGCGACTGCGCCGGTCGTGACCGACGGACAAGCCGAGGAGCCGGTCGCTGAAGAGATCGCCGATGAGGCAGTAGCCGAAACCGTTGATTACGACGAAGCGTTTGCGGTCGATGAACCTGTCGAGACCGCTGCCGAAGATGATCCGTTTTTCGTCGCTGACGGGGAGCCACCCGCCGCCGACGAAGAAGAAGGCGACCCCTTCGCTGTCGAAGCCACCACCGACGAGACCCAACCGGTCGACGAGGTCGAGGCATCGGCCGACGAAATCTTCGATCCGTTTGCTGCTCCGGTCGACGACGCCCGAGCGGCGGACGACTCTGCCGTGCTCGACCCGTTCGCACCGGCCGAAGCGGAGACCCCAGTGGTCGACCCGTCGCCGTTCGATGAGGTCGCAACCCCGGGTGCCGACGACTTCGATCCCTTCGCCGCAGCTGCTGAAACCACCGAGTCGGCCGACGTCGCCGACCCGTTTGCTCCCGCTGGGACCGACGACGCTCCGGCAATCGACGCCTTCGACCCCTTTGCTCCTACCGGCGACGTTCCGGCCGCCGATGCAGGTGTCGTGCACGACGTGTTCGGTGCGCCCGAAAAGACCGAAGCCGATGCCGATTGGTCGCCCGAAGTCGAACTTGCGGACGAAGTGGTGGCCGAAACCGGCGACTGGCCGGCTCCGAACCTCGACTCGGCCACCGACGAAGCAGCCTGGTCGCCTGCGGTGGCCGAGGACGCCACGTTGCCCGCTCCGCCTCCGCCCCCACCATTCGGTGGCGCCGAAACGGCCGACCCCTTTGGTGATATCGCAAGCTCGGCCGCTCCGCCTCCGCCAGCCGATCTCCCGCCGCCGCCAGTTGGAGCGTCGGGACTCGAGGCCCCCGATGCTGAGGTCGATGGTGTCGATGCGTTCCCCGAACCGGTGGCCATTGCCGAAACCGAGGCATCCGAAGCCGTTGCCCCTGAGGCTGTTGCTCCTGCACCTGCTGCTCCTGCACCTGCTGCTGGGGACGCGAACGACATCGCTCGCCAGCTCGCGAACCTGAGCCCCGCTGCTGCGGCAGCAGTAGCCCAGGCCGCCCGAGCCGATACCCCAGCCGAGCGCGACGCCGCTCTCGACGAAGTGGAAGCCGAAGACCAATCGGTCGACCGCGGTCTTCTTCTGAAGTTCCTCAAGTCCGACAAGTAGACTCGCTCAGCATGAACCTCATCGTCGTTCTGGCGATGATCCCCTTGGGGCTCATCGTCGGCGGTTTTGTGACCATGGTTGCGACTCGGGTTCCCGACGAGCGTGCGGTGTTCTCACCTGGCCCCGAATGCCCGGCCTGCGAACGGCGCCTTGGGCTCAGCGAGATCATTCCGATCGTTTCTTGGCTCAGGCAGGGCCGGGCGTGCAATGGCTGCGGCCTGACCATTTCGATGTCGTATCCACTTGCTGAAGTGGTTACGGCGGGATTGTTCGTGGCGGGGGCGACGCAACTTCACGGCTGGTTACTGGTGCCTCACCTGGTGCTCTTTGCTGCGTTGGTAGCCATATCGATCACCGATCTGTACCTGTACAGAATCCCCGACCGGATCGTGTTTCCGACCCTTGGTGTATCGGTGATCATGCTGGTTGCGTTGGCGTTCTATTACGGACGCCCCGAACTCATCCTCTCGGCATTGTTTGGGATGGTACTGTATTGCGGCGTGTTGTTCATCATGCACGTGATCTTGCCGGCCGGCATGGGATTCGGCGATGTAAAGCTTGCGCTGCTTCTTGGCCTGTTTCTTGGTTTCAACGGCACGTCGGTACTTCACGGCACGCTGCTGGTGTTCTACTCGTTGGTTATCGCGTCGATGATCGCAACGGTGGGCGGTGGGTTGTTGATCTTGGCCCGCAAGAATGGGTACGACCCGTTGCCTGACCCGCTGCTCGATGCAGACGAGCAACCAGAGGACGACGACGCCGAGCTTGGTTCGGTCGGTGTTGGTGACTCGGGCAAACTTCACACGGGTTTGCCCTTCGGTCCACCGCTAGCCCTCGGCACGATCATCGCCATCTTGTTCGCCGCCGAGCTGCTCGGTTAATCGGCGCCTTGACCAGCGGGCGACCCGCTGGGCGGTTCTACACTGGCCACCATGATCGAAGTCGCAGTGGATCTGGGCGATCGCTCGTACCCCGTGCTGGTTGGCAAAGGGGTCCGTAGTGAGTTGTCGGCGGTTATTCCGAATGGCGTCCGACGCGTGGCGGTCATCACCCAGCCTGGAATCGGGGTCGAGGTCGACCCCGGACTGCCGGTGGAGCACTTTGAGATTCCCGACGGTGAGGCGGCCAAGGACCTTACGACGATTGGTTCGTTGTGTAGCTCGATGGCCCAATCCGGCTTCACCCGTAACGATTTGGTGGTCGGGGTTGGTGGCGGGGTCGTCACCGACATCGCCGGATTCACCGCTGCGGTCTACCACCGCGGTATCCGCTTTGTGACCGTGCCCACGACATTGCTCGGCCAGATCGACGCGGCGATCGGCGGAAAGACCGGAGTCAACCTTCCCGAGGGCAAGAATCTGGTCGGCGCGTTCTGGCAGCCGTCGGCGGTGTTGTGCGATACCGAAACCCTTGAGACCTTGCCGCCCCGCGAATACCGCAGCGGCATGGGCGAGCTCGCCAAGTACAACTTCTTGGGTGGGGGAGCGCTGCACGAGCTGCCGCTCGACGAGCGGGTCGCGGCGAGCGTGAAGATCAAAGCCGACATCGTGGCCGCCGACGAACGCGAAGGCGGCAAGCGGGCCCTGCTCAACTACGGCCACACGTTGGCCCACGCGCTCGAAACGGCCGGCACCTACGACATGCGTCATGGTGAAGCGGTGGCGGTCGGGTTGATCTACGCGGCAGAGGTCGCGCATCTGCTCGGCCGGATCGACGCCGATCGGGTCGCCGAGCATTACCGGGTGCTCGAGGCGTACGAGCTGTCGAATTCGCTGCCCGAGAACGCCGACCATGAGCAGCTGCTCGACTTGTTCTCGCGCGACAAGAAGGCGCTCGACGGCGTGACCTTTGTGCTCGACGGACCCAGCGGTCCCGAGGTTGTTGTCGGTGTTGACCGAGGGGTCCTCGCCGAGGCACTTGAGAAGATGCCGTGACCGGACTGGTCCCTATGGACGTGTCGGGGCGGTTAGGTCGGCTGGTCGAACGATTGGCCACCGAGGATGCCCCGTGGCTGTTGGTATCGAACCGGGCCAACATCTTGTACCTCAGCGGGTTCACCGGATCGGCCGGGCACCTGCTGGTGGGCGAGCATGCGGTTCTGGTGACCGACGGCCGCTATACCGAGCAGGCGCCAGCCCAAATCGATGCGGTCGGCGCCGATGTCGAGGTGGTGATCTCCGGCCAACTCACCTCGGTGTTGAACGATCGTCTCGGCTCGAACACGACGCTGGGGTTTGAGGCCTCGACGGTTACCTGGGCCGACTATCAGCGAATGGCGGCCGCGCTGAAGTGCGACCTCGTGCCGCTCGACGGTGTGGTCGAGGCGCTCCGCGAACGCAAAGACCCGGGCGAGGTCGACCGGATCGGCCATGCAGCCGCGATCGCCGATGCTGCGCTCGCCGAGGTGCGACCCTTGCTGCTCGAGTCGGTGACCGAGGCCCACTTTGGGCTCGAACTCGACACGGCTATGCGTCGGGCCGGGGCCGAGGAGCGGTCGTTTGAGACGATCGTGGCGTCGGGCCCGAACGCCGCCTTGCCCCATGCCCGCCCCGGCGACCGCGCCATCGAGCCGGGCGACCTTGTCGTGATCGACTTCGGCGCGATGATCGACGGTTACCACTCGGACATGACGCGGACGTTCTCGGTAGGAGAGCCCGACGACTTCGCCGCCGAGTTGCTGGCGGTGGTCACCGAAGCACAACGGCTGGGCTGCGAGTTGGTAGCTCCTGGTGTGGAGGCCAAGGCAATCGACCATGCCTGTCGCTCCTCGATCACCGTGGCCGGGTTTGGCGAGTACTTCATGCACGGCACCGGACACGGGGTCGGCCTCGACATCCACGAGGCGCCTGCGGTGTCGTCGCGCTCGCAGACCGTTCTTGAGTCGGGCCACATCATCACGGTCGAGCCCGGGGTCTATGTGCCTGGACGGGGCGGGGTCCGAGTCGAGGACACCGTGGCAGTTACCGACGATGGCTACTCCGCGTTAACCCGGTACCCCAAGGACCTCGCGGTCGTGGTTGAGCAGTAACCTCTACACGTACCGCTAGTCCAAGGAAATCCTCGTGCCCACGATCACCACAAACGACCTCAAGAACGGTATGCATCTCGATATCGAGAACAACCTGTTCCAGGTTCTTGAATTCCAACATGTGAAACCCGGCAAGGGCCACGCCTTTGTCCGCACCACCCTGCGCAACAGCCGCACGGGCGCCACCGTTGAGCGGACCTTTCGGGCGGGCGAAAAGGTCGAGCGGGCAATGATCGACAAACGCGAAATGCAGTTCCTCTACCGCGACGGCGAGGACTACGTGTTTATGGACAACGAAACGTACGACCAGCTCAACATCACGCCGTCGACCTTGGGCGATGCCACCAACTACTTGCTCGAGAACAACAACGCGGTGCTCCAGATGTACGGCACCGAAATCGTTGGTGTCGATCTGCCTGCGTCGGTCGAGCTCGATATTGCCGAGACCGAACCAGGTGTGCAGGGCGACCGGGTTTCCGGCGCCACCAAGCCCGCCACGCTCGTCACCGGGCTAGTCGTGCAGGTGCCGCTATTTGTGAACCCCGGCGAGACCATCAAGGTCGACACCCGCAGCGGCGACTACCTAAGCCGAGCTTGATCCTCTCGTGGTAGGTGGAATTGGCTCGCGCCATGTGGCCCGCGAAGAAGCGTTGGGTGTTTTGTACGAGGCCGATGTTCGGGGCATCGATCTTCTGACGGCCCTCGATAGCCAAGAGGTCGATGTGGCCGACTATGCCGATGAACTCGTCCGCGGCATCGACAAGGCCATGGTCGATATCGACGGTCACCTCGAAGCGGTCGCCAACGACTGGTCGGTCGAACGTATGCCGGTCGTCGACCGCACGGTACTCCGCATGGCGACCTACGAGTTGCTCGAACGGCCCGACGTGCCGACCAACGCCGTCATTTCCGAAGCGGTCGAACTGGCAGGCCAGTACTCGACCGAGAAGTCGGGCCGGTTCGTCAACGGTGTGCTGGCGCGTTTGGCACGCGATCTGCGGCCCGACGACCCCGGCGAGCCCGCACCTCTTGGCGACTAACCAGCCGCTGGTTTACCCCGAACCCGCACTAGGTCTCGGTGATGTGGTTCTTTCCCGGTGGGGCGAAGGCCCCGACGACGCTGCGGCACTCGCCGCGGCGTGGGCCGACGAATTGGTGCAACAAGGTTGTGCGGTTCCCCCAGCTGACAAACGCCGGGTTGACGACGCCCAACGTTGGATTGTTGGCCACCAAGAACGGATGGACGCCGGGTTGGCCCTTGACCTCGTGGTCCGGTCGGCGGCTGGTGAGGTTACCGGCGAGGTAGGGCTTGGACCCTTCGATTGGAATCGTCGGGCCGCGCTGCTGGGGTTTTGGACCGCACCCACCTGGCGAGGGCAAGGCCGGGCGGCTCAGGGTTGTCGGCTGCTGTGCGACTGGGCCTTTGCCGAACTCGGCCTCGTCGCGATC
Source organism: uncultured Acidimicrobiales bacterium (assembly GCA_938038815.1). Lineage (GTDB taxonomy): Bacteria > Actinomycetota > Acidimicrobiia > Acidimicrobiales > SHLQ01 > CALLQB01. The sequence continues at coordinate 17,437 of CALHTF010000029.1, forward strand.
CTCGCCGAGACCACCGAGTCGAACCGTGGCTCTCAGCGAGTTCTCGAACAAGCGGGCTTCACCCAACTGCCTCCCCAAACTCGCCCCCAACCCGAACCCCAATCCGGAAACCAAGTCTGGGCCCGCAAGCCCCACTGACCCACCGAAATTTTCGCGTGGAACCCGCGCGGAGCGGGTTAAGCGCGATCAGAAATCGGAAATTGGGCGCACATGTAATCACCGGTCGTTCAGTCGCGATATTGTGCCCTTCTGACCGTGAAGTGAGTCCCGTGAGGCTCACACGGACAGGAGTAGCTGTGGCTGAACGCGAACGAAGAATGTCGCCCCCCTACGGGGGCGTTTTTGTTGCCCGAACCACCGTGATGTCGGCTGGTGATATCGACCGGGCGATATGGCGCATGGCTCACGAAATCATCGAGCACAACCACGGACTCGAGAACCTCGTGGTGGTTGGTCTACAAACCGGTGGCGTGCCGATCTCCGAGCGCATCACCGCCGCCTTGGCTGAAATTTCCGGCGCTGAGGTACCCAGCGGCACGATCGACGTCGCCCTGCACCGCGACGACATTGGGCTCCGGCCGGTCATGCCCGAAGAGGCCACCGAAATCCCGGGCGACCTCAACCAACGCATCGTGGTGCTGGTCGACGATGTGCTCTTCACCGGTCGCACGATTCGAGCCGCCCTCGACGCGCTGCATGACTTTGGCCGTCCGAAGTCGGTGCAACTCGCCGTCATGGTCGACCGGGGCCACCGCGAGCTGCCCATCCGGCCCGACTACGTGGGCAAGAACATCCCGACTCGCCGCGACGAGGTAGTCAACGTAACCCTCACCGGCGTCGAACTCGGGGAGATGAAGAAGTGACCAAGCATCTTCTCAGCATCGACGATCTCGGCCGCGACGGAATTGAAGAGATTCTCGAACTCACCAAATCGTTCGCCGAGGTCAGTGCTCGCCGGATCCCCAAAGTGCCGGCGTTGCGGGGCAAGAACATCGCCTGGTTGTTCTACGAGGACTCCACCCGCACCCGCCTTTCGTTTGAGACCGCAGCCAAACGACTGTCGGCCGACACGATGAACTTCAGCGTGAGTTCGTCGTCGGTCAACAAAGGCGAATCGCTGCGCGACACCTGCCTCACGATCACCGCCATGGGCGTCGATGCCATCGTGGTCCGACACCGCTCGGCCGGTGTGCCCTGGCAGATCACCAAGTGGGTCGATGCTTCGGTAATCAACGCCGGCGACGGTTGGCACGAGCACCCCACCCAAGCATTGCTCGACTGCTTCACGATTCAGCAGCGATTCGGCTCGCTCGAAGGTCGCCACGTCGCGATCGTGGGCGACATCAAACACAGCCGCGTCGCTCGTTCGAATCTGGCCGCCTTCACCGCCCTCGGCGCCGAGGTCACCCTCGTCGCACCACAAACCCTTTTGCCGCCCAGCCTTGAAGGTTGGAACTGCAAGGTCAGCCACGACCTCGACGCGGTGCTGCCAACGGTCGATGTTGCGTACATGCTGCGGATGCAGCTCGAACGGCAGAAACAAGCGCTGGTACCCACGCTTCGCGAGTACACGGCCGGTTATGGCCTTACCGAGCAGCGCCTCGACAACCTCGGGTCCGAGACGATGATCATGCACCCTGGCCCGATGAACCGTGGAGTGGAGATCGCGCCGAGCGCCGCCGATGACCCTCGTGCGGTAATCACCAACCAAGTAGCAAACGGGGTTTCGGTTCGGATGGCGGTGTTGTTCTTGTTGCTTGGCAGCGGCGGCGACCTCGGTACTTTGCCCGAACCCGAATCAGTTCAACCCGATGATGGAGACGCCCGATGACCGAGACTCTTGTTCTACGCGGCGGCACCGTCGTCGATGCTTCTGGATCGCGGGTGGCCGATGTGGTCGTCGGCGACGACGGTCGCATTGCCGCGGTTGGCGAACAATCCGAAAAGCTCAGCGCTGACCGTGAACTCGATGCCGGCGGTTGCATTGTGTCGCCGGGGTTCATCGACCTGCATACGCACCTTCGCGAGCCCGGCAAAGAAGAAGCCGAGACGATCGAGACCGGTGCCCGCGGTGGCGCACTCGGTGGTTTCACTGCGCTGGTCGCCATGCCCAACACCACGCCGCCCATGGATTCGGTGTCGGTAGTGCAAGAGGTGATCGCCCTGGGCGAACCGGCGCTCACCGACATCATCGCGTCGGCCGCGATCACCATCGGTCGAGCGGGCGAAGAGCTTGCCCCGATGGCCGAACTGGCCAAGCTCGGTGTGCGGATCTTCACCGACGACGGCACCGGCGTGCAGGACGACCTGCTCATGAAGCGGGCGCTCGAGTACTCGGTGGGGCTGTCGCCCTTTACCGGCGGCGCGTCGGTGGCGCTCGCTCAGCATTGTGAGGTAACGGCGCTTTCGGAGGGCACGTACATGCACGAAGGCGAGTGGTCGAGCAGGCTCGGTATCCCGGGCCAACCGGCCGAATCCGAAGAGCTCATGGTTATGCGCGATATTGCGCTGGCGAAGTCGACCGGGGCTCGGGTGCACTTCCAGCACCTGTCGACCGCTGGTTCGGTGGAGTTGGTACGAGCCGCAAAGGCCAAGGGCATCCCGGTAACCGCCGAAGCGACCACCCATCACTTCACGCTCACCGACGCCGCCTGCGCGAGCTACGACACCGTCTTTAAGGTGCACCCGCCGCTGCGGGGCGATGCCGACGTGGCCGCCGTCAAGGCGGGGTTGGCCGACGGAACCATCGACGCCATCGCCACCGACCATGCACCGCACTGCGCCCACGACAAAGAGCGTCCCTTCGATGCTGCGCCGCCCGGAATGATCGGGCTTGAGACCGCCTTGGCGTTGGCCATCACCGAACTCGACCTGCCGATCGAAACCCTTGTTGGGCTGCTGAGCTGGAAGCCCGCAAAGATCGCTGGAATCGACGATGTTCACGGCGGGCCAATCGCCGTTGGACGTCCGGCAAATCTCACGGTCTTCGACCCCGACGAAGCGTGGACCATCGACTCGAATTCGTTTGCGAGTCGCAGCACCAACTGCCCTTATGAAGGGCACGAAGTGAAAGGCAAAGTGCGCCACACCGTGGTGCACGGCGAGGCAGTTGTGATCGACCAGGAGGCCCAACGATGACCATCCACCCCGCAAAGCTCGTACTTGCTGACGGCACGGTTTTTGAAGGCGAAGCAATCGGCGTGTACCCCGAATCGGGTATCGCCACCGGTGAAGTCGTGTTCAACACCGTCATGGCCGGTTATCAAGAGGTCATCACCGACCCGAGTTATGCCGGACAGATCATCACCTTCACCTATCCGCATATCGGTAACTACGGCGTGACTGACCTCGACAACGAAAGTCGAGGAACGTTCTGTCGTGGTGTGGTGGTTCGCGACTTGGCCCGGCGTCGCAGTAACTGGCGTTCGACCGCCGACCTGTCGAGCCTGCTCGAAACCCAAGGCATCCCCGGCATCGCCGGAGTCGATACCCGCCAACTCACCCGCCACATTCGCGACGCCGGAGCAATGCCGGCCGCCTTTGGCACCGCCGATGAAGTAGCGCTGAAGAACGCGGCGGCGGCCGAACCCGAAACCACCGGGGTCGACATGGTCGCCACCGTTACGTGTGACGAGCCCTATAGCGTGCCGTTCTCGGGTGGCGGCGAAGCGCCACGGTCGATCGTCGCCATCGACTTCGGTATCAAATCCAACATCGTCCGCAACCTGTCGCACTTCGGCTCGGTAGAAGTTGTGCCGGCATCGACCTCGGCCAACGACATCTTGGCTCGCAACCCAAGCGGTGTGTTCTTGTCGAACGGACCGGGCGACCCCGAACCGGTCGACTACGCCCAAGAGGCCATCAAAGCCATGCTCGGCGAAGTGCCGATCTTTGGCATCTGCCTCGGCCATCAGCTGCTGTCGCTGGCCCTGGGCGCCAAGACGTTCAAGCTGCCCTTTGGCCATCACGGCGGAAACCATCCGGTGAAGCGGCTATCGAACAGCCACACCGAGATCACCAGCCAGAACCACAACTACTGCGTCGACTGTGGGGGAGTGCAAGGTATCGAACTCACCCACGTGAACCTCAACGACGACACCGTCGAAGGAATTCGCAGCACCGAGGTCCCGGCGTTCAGCGTGCAGTATCACCCCGAGGCCAGCCCCGGCCCTCACGACTCGAATTACCTATTCCAGTCCTTCGCCGACCTGATGGACGGCCACAAGTAATCCGGCCAACCAGCCGCCGAAGAACCGAGCTCTTTGCTTCCCCAGCTTCTAGCCCCATGAACCTGAATCAAAAGAAAGTGTCATATGCCGCGGCGTACTGATATCGAATCCATCCTCATCATCGGCTCTGGCCCCATCGTGATCGGTCAAGCTTGCGAGTTTGACTACTCGGGCACCCAGGCGTGTCGCGTGCTTCGCGAAGAGGGGTTTCGAGTCGTCTTGGCCAACTCGAACCCGGCCACGATCATGACCGACCCTGAGTTCGCCGATGCCACCTACATCGAGCCACTCAGTGTCGAGGTGCTCACCAGCATCATCGAGCGAGAGCGGCCCGACGCGGTGTTGCCGACGATGGGCGGCCAGACCGCGCTGAACTTGGCGATGGACCTCGCCGAGGCGGGCGTGTTTGAGCGCTTCGACGTCAAGCTCATCGGCGCCAGCACCGACGCCATCGCCACCGCGGAAGATCGCGAGCAGTTCAAGGTTGCGATGGCCGAGATCGGCCTTGCGGTCCCGGTCTCCAAGATCGCCCAGGGTGAAGGTGCCACCAAGAGCGAGGCGATCGAGGCCGGAATGGTCGAGGCTCGCAAACACATGGAAGAGATCGGCTTGCCGATCGTTATTCGGCCGTCGTACATCCTTGGCGGCAAGGGTACGGGCTTCGCCAATACTCCCGAAGAGTTTGAGGTTGCGGCTCGCCGTGGCCTCGACGCCAGCCCGATCACCGAAATCTTGGTCGAACAATCGATCCGAGGCTGGAAAGAGTACGAACTCGAGGTCATGCGTGATCACGCCGACAACTGCGTGGTCATCTGCGGCATCGAGAACGTCGACCCCATGGGTGTACATACCGGCGACTCGATCACCGTTGCCCCGATCCAGACCCTGAGCGATGTCGAGTACCAGTTCATGCGCGACGCGTCGCTGGCCGTGATCCGCCGCGTCGGCGTAGAGACCGGCGGCTCGAACGTGCAGTTCGCCGTGAACCCCGACAACGGCGACGTTGTGGTCATCGAGATGAATCCTCGAGTTTCACGCTCGTCGGCTCTTGCGTCGAAGGCCACCGGCTTCCCGATCGCCAAGATCGCCGCCAAGCTGGCGGTTGGTTACACGCTCGACGAAATCCCGAACGACATCACCAAGAAGACCCCGGCGTCGTTCGAGCCCGCTCTCGACTACGTGGTCACCAAGGTTCCTCGTTGGGCATTCGAGAAGTTCCCCGGCACATCGGGGGTGCTCGGCACCCAGATGCAGGCGGTCGGCGAGGTTATGGCGATCGGGCGCACCTTCGCCGAGTCGCTCCAGAAGGCTTTGCGCTCGTTGGAGCTCGGCCGGTTCGGCCTCAACGGCGACCCCGCCGAGAAGGCGCTCGACGAGATCGAACTCGACGAGCTCTACCGGCAATCCGATATTCCGACCCCCGAGCGCATCTTCAAACTCGAAGCGCTGTTGCGTCGGGGGCAGCCGGTCGAAGACGTGTTCGAGGCCACCAAGGTCGACCCATGGTTCCTCGACCAGATGCTGATGATCACCGAGGAGCGGTTGTTCCTCGAAGAGTTGGGCCTCAACGCCATGTCGGCCCGCTCGTGGAAGCGCGCCAAGCAACTCGGGTTCGCCGATGCGCAACTGGCGTACCTGTGGGATACCGACGAGCTGACGGTCCGGGCCGCCCGAATCGCCGCTGGGGTAGTTCCGACCTACAAGACTGTCGACACCTGTGCCGCGGAGTTCGATGCTGACACTCCCTACCACTACAGCACCTACGAGACCGAAGATGAGGTGCGGCCCTCGACCAAACCCAAGATCATGATCTTGGGTTCGGGCCCGAACCGGATTGGCCAGGGCATCGAGTTCGACTACTGCTGCGTGCACGCCAGCTTCGCTCTGCAAGATGCGGGTTACGAGACGATCATGGTCAACTGCAATCCCGAGACCGTCTCGACCGACTACGACACCAGCGACCGTCTCTACTTCGAGCCGCTCACCTTCGAAGATGTCCAGAACATCATCGATGCCGAGAAACCCGAAGGCATCGTGGTGGCGTTGGGCGGGCAGACCCCGCTCAAGCTGGCTGGTCTGTTGCCGCCTGAATTGGTGCTGGGCACCAGCCCGGTTTCGATCGACTTGGCCGAAGACCGCGAGCACTGGAACTCGTTGTGTGCTCGCCTCGAGATCCCTCAGCCGGCGGGCGGTACCGCGACGAGCCTCGAAGAAGCGCTCGTGATCACGAACCGCATCAGCTACCCGGCGTTGGTTCGGCCGTCCTATGTGCTCGGCGGTCGGGCCATGGAGATCATCTACGACGACGAAGGCCTCGAGACCGCGATGGCCCAGTTGGCAAGCTTTGGAACCCTGGGGATCGAGGGCGGCCTATCGGCCGAACGCCCGGTGCTGATCGACCGGTTCCTCGAAGATGCAACCGAGGTCGATGTCGATGCCATTCGCGACCAAGAAGGCGACTTCATGGTTGGCGCGGTGATGGAACATGTTGAAGAAGCCGGTGTGCATTCGGGTGACAGTGCGTGTGTGATTCCGCCGCCGAACCTCACCCTCGAAACCATCGGCGTCATCGAGGACTACACCCGACGTATCGCCGAAGAGCTCAACGTGGTCGGGCTGATCAACGTGCAGTTCGCGGTGAAGGGTTCGCAGGTCTTTGTGATCGAGGCCAACCCTCGGGCGTCTCGAACCGTTCCGTTCGCTGCCAAGGCCACCGGGCTGCCGCTGGCCAAGATTGCGTCGAGAGTCATGGTCGGTGCCAGCTTGACCGCGCTGCGGGCCGAAGGGCTCGTTCGTCCTCGGGTCGACTCGTTGCACGTGTCGGTCAAAGAAGCGGTCCTGCCGTTCAACCGATTCCCCGACGCCGACCCGGTGCTCGGCCCAGAAATGCGTTCGACCGGCGAGGTCATGGGAATCGACCGCACGGTTGGTCTGGCCTTCGCCAAGAGCCAGATATCGGCCGGTGGGCCACTGCCCGAGTCGGGCACGGTGTTCCTGTCGTTGGCCGACCGAGATAAGCCCCACGGTGTCGAAGCCGCCCGGGTACTCGTCAAGCTTGGGTTCGACATCGCCGCAACCGCCGGAACCGCTGACGCCCTGCGCGAGGTGGGAATCGAGGCAACCTCGGTCGTCGCCAAATTGGGTGAGGAAGGCACCGACGCGGTCGAGTTGATCAACTCCGGGCAAGTCAGTCTCGTGATCAATAGCCCCCGAGGTCGTGGCCCTCGCGCCGATGGTGCGCACATCCGCGCCGCTGCCGGCCGAGCCAACGTTCCGCTGCTCACCACCGGTGCCGCCGGTTTGGCTGCCGCTCGCGGCATGGCCGACTGGCGCAAGCTCGATCTCGAGGTTTGTTCGTTGCAGGAGTACCACAGCGCTGGCGAGGCCGTTGCGTCCCAAGCCGGGGCGAACTAACCAATGCCCAAGTTCACGCTGCCCGGCAAACGAAACCAGGTAGCGGTCGACGCCTCACCGGTCGATACCAGCGCAACCGTTGGCTCGCTGCACTTCGCTACCCCGATCATGACAGCATCGGGCACCGCCGGGTACGGCGCCGAACTGTCGCGATACATCGACCTCGAACGACTCGCCGCGGTGGTGACCAAGTCATTGTCGCCCGAGCCGTGGGGCGGTAACCCGGCTCCTCGGGTGGCCGAAACCTCAGCCGGAATGATCAACAGTGTGGGGCTGCAGGGCCCCGGGGTCGACGCGTGGCTCGACGACGAACTTCCCAAATTGGTCGCCACCGGCGCCCGAGTGGTGGCCAGTATCTGGGGCCGAAGTATCGACGAGTACGCCCGGGCCGCCGACAAGATGGCCGCCGCTCCACCCGAGGTAGTGGCGGTCGAGGTCAACATCTCGTGCCCAAACATCGAAGACAAAAAGCGCATGTTCTCGCATTCGGCGTCGGCCACCACCGAAGTCATCGAAGCAACGGCATCGTGTGGTCGGCCTAGGTGGGCGAAGCTGAGCCCGAACCTCACCGACATTGCCCCCATCGCTGAGGCAGCGGTTGCCGCAGGCGCCGAGTCGGTCACGCTCATCAACACCGTGGCGGGCATCGCCATCGATACCTCGACCCGTCGGCCGCTCCTCGGTGCCACCCGAGGCGGCCTCAGTGGCCCGGCCATCAAGCCGGTTGCGCTGCGGGCCGTGTACGACACCTATGAGGCCATGCCCGGCCAGACCATCGTCGGCGTCGGCGGGATCGCCAGTGCCGAAGATGTGGTCGAGTTTGTACTCGCCGGCGCATCTGCGGTGCAGGTCGGAACCGCAACCTTCGCCAATCCGCGGGCAACGGGTCGTCTCGTCGACGATCTTGTCGAGTGGTGTCGACAGAACGGTGTGAAGAACTTGTCAGACTTGATCGGCGAAGCGCATCGGTAGATCGCTTTGCCCAGATACGCTGGTCCGAGCTTCCCACGGCATGTGCAGCCGCATTTTGTACACCGGCTTTTGATGCCGACCCCACTCAACCCCCGAAATCCGGAGAATACCCATGGCCGATACCGTCTCTGAAGAGATCCGCTCCAAACTTTGCCTCGCATTCGATGTCGACGACCTTGTCGCTGCTGTCCGTCTCGGTAAGGCAATGTCGCCGTACTTCGGAGTCGCCAAGATCGGCCTCGAGCTCTACACCGCAGCGGGGCCCGACGCGATCGGCACCCTCATTGGTCTTGGCTATGACGTCTTCCTCGACCTCAAACTCCACGACATCCCCACGACGGTGGAAAAGTCGGCCCGAGTTCTGGGTGCGCTGGGCGTCTCGTACGTGACTATGCATGCACACGGCGGGGTCAAGATGCTTGAAGCCGGCGTATCGGGAATGAACGAAGGAGCCTCGGGTGCTGGCCTTCCGGCGCCGACCTCGCTCGCCATCACCGTGCTCACCTCCGATGGCGATGCTCCCGAGCACATCATCCCCAAGCGCGTGGGCATGGCGGTCGAAGCGGGCTGTACTGGTTTGGTCTGCGCGGCGTCAGATCTCAAAGATGTCTACGCCTACGCACCCCGCCTTGTTCGGGTAACTCCTGGCATCCGTTTCGCCGGGGGAGCAGTGCACGATCAGGTGCGAGCCGCATCGCCGGCCGACGCCATCGAGTTGGGATCTGACCTTCTCGTTGTTGGGCGAGCGGTGACCGAAGCCGAGGCCCCAATCGCCGCTGCTGAGCGGCTCGTTTCGGAAATTTCATAACTAGTCGAGAGCTAAAATGCACTCGGATTTTCGAATGCAGCACAAATGTTTGGTGAACATTGTTCGATGCATTCTTCGCGAGCACTAAAGCCCCCAAACTGACGGTACGGTAACCCCCATGGCAAAGCCTCCTACTCTCACCCCAGAACAACGACAAGCAGCTCTTGCAAAGGCTGCTGTTGTACGGCGCGAACGCGCCGAGATGAAAGAGCGCCTCAAGATGGGTTCGCTCACCTTGACCGATGTGCTCGAGCAGTCGTCGTCGAACGAAGTAATCGCCAAGACCAAGGTGTTGGCTGTGCTCGAGTCGCTGCCGGGCGTAGGCAAAGTGAAGGCCCGCCGCACCATGGAAGAGGTCGGCATCGCCGAGTCTCGACGAGTCCGTGGTCTGGGCGAGCAGCAACGCGAGAAGCTGCTCGCGCTGTTCGGCTAATATCTGGCGCTGAACGACCGTTCGGCGAAAGGCCCCACCCGTGACACCAGTCCCCGACGATCTCACGAGCGACGCCTCGCGCCTGCTCATTGTTGTGTCGGGTCCTGGTGGCGTTGGCAAGGGCACCGTTGTACGTCGCCTCCAAGAGCTCGACGACCGACTGTGGTTGAGTCGCAGTTGGACCTCGCGCGACCCGCGACCCGGCGAGGACCCCACGTCCTATATCTACGTGACGCGCGAGCAGTTCGACGCGCACATCGAAGCCGGTGGTTTTCTCGAGTGGGTCGACTTCCTCGACTACCGCCAGGGCACCCCGCTACCCGAGGCACCGGCGGGCACCGATGTGGTGTTTGAGATCGATGTGTTTGGTGGCGAAGCGATCGCCAAGGCATTCGACGACCCGCTGCTTATCTTTGTCGACACCCCGAGTGTCGAAGTGCAAGAGCAACGCCTTGTTGGTCGGGGGGACCCGCCCGAAAAGGTGGCGTCTCGAATCGAACGAGGCCACATGGAACGCGAAAAGGCCGCCGAGCTTGGTTACGTCACTGTGGTGAACGACGAACTCGAACAAGCGGCGGCCGATATCGCGGCGCTGATCGAGGCCCGCAGGGCTGCAAAGCCGTAGAACCGAACCGATAGGTACACAACCACCCGGTTCTTCGCTGTGGTGCCCCAACCAGCCCGAGCGATGTATCGGGTTCGCAAAACCGGTAAGATGATGAGCCGGATCACCTGAGGAGCAGCCACCATGGCTCGACAACACGACCAACTGATGAGGCCCCCGATCGAAGGTCTTCTCGATCGCGCAGAATCAAAGTTTCGCCTGGTCACCCTTAGCTCGCAGCGGGCTCGCCAGATCAACTCGTACTTCGGCCAGTTGAGCGATGGCCTTGGGTCTGCGGTCCCGCCCCAGGTGACCTCGACGGCCCGCAAGTCGCTGTCGGTTGCCTTTGAAGAAATCGGTGCCGATGTCATCGTCGCGATCCCGCGCCCCGAAGAACCAGATCCGGCCGACGAGGCCGCTGAGGACGACGAGTAAACGACCGCTCGGTTCGTTTCCCCGACGATGAGCCAATTCGAATCACTCGCTGGTAAGCGCGTCGTTCTCGGCGTGAGCGGCGGCATTGCCGCGTACAAAGCGATCGAGGTTATGCGTCGCCTCGTCGACGCGGGTGCCCACGTGGTGCCCGTCCTCACCGAAGGTTCGCTCAACTTTGTTGGCAAAACCACCTTCGATGCGTTGGGTTCAGAACCGGCCCAGATGGACTTGTTCAGCCAAGCTGGTCCCACAGCGAGCCCGATTCCTCACACCAAACTTGGCCAGACCGCCGACGTTGTTGTGGTCGCCCCCGCAACCGCTCGAGTCATTAGCGACTATCGCACTGGCCGGTCGGCCGATCTGCTCACCGCAACGCTGGTGGCAACCGCCGCGCCGGTCGTGATCGCTCCCGCGATGCACACCGAGATGTGGGAGCACCCAGCAATCGAAGAGAACCTGGCGGTGCTGGCCGAACGGGGCGTCGTCGTGGTTCCCGCGGAACAAGGCCGCCTCGCTGGTGGCGACATTGGCAAGGGCCGACTCGCTGCACCGGCGACCATCGTGGCGACCATCGATGCGGTCGTTGCGGGAGTGCACGGCACCATGGCGGGCCAGAACGTGCTGGTCACCGCAGGTGGCACCCGGGAAGCGCTCGACCCGGTTCGCTATATCGGTAACCGGTCTTCGGGTAAGCAGGGTTACGCCATCGCGGCCGAGGCCGCCGCCCGAGGTGCCAACGTCACCTTGTTGTCGACCGTCGAGCGCGACGTGCCCGCCGGGGTTGAGGTGATCTCGGTCACCACCGCAGCTGAACTCGAAAAAGAAGTCCTTGCTCGCACCCCAGGGGTTGATGTACTTGTGATGGCAGCGGCCGTCGCTGATTTTCGGCCTATTTCAGTTGCCCAAGGAAAGCTCAAAAAAGTTGCTGGTGTTCCAGATGTGAAGCTTGAGCAAACAAACGATATTCTCGCCAGTGTCGGCGCTTCGAGGCGTCCCGATCAGATGATCGTCGGCTTTGCTGCTGAAACCTCAGATTTAGCAAGCAATGCAGCCGGGAAACTGAGTCGCAAGGGTGTCGATGTAATGGTTGCTAATGATGTGTCCGCTCCCCAGGTCGGGTTTGGGCACGATACCAACGAAGTGCTGATTTTGACCGCTAATGGCGATGAACAACATGTTCCGCTCGCCAACAAGGCACAGATTGCACGCGCCGTACTCGCCCAAGTAGTTGCGGTGCAGGCTAAACGTCTCTAACGGAGACAGAAACGGGAAATACCTCAATGAGTAGCAAGTGGACATTCACCTCGGAATCGGTGACCGAGGGGCATCCAGACAAGATGGCCGATCAGATCTCGGACGCCATCCTTGACGGATTGCTCGCCCAGGACCCCATGAGTCGGGTTGCGTGCGAAACACTCGTCACCACCGGCCTGGCCGTCGTAGCGGGCGAAATCACCACCAACGCGTACGTCGACATCCCGTCGATCGTTCGCGAAACCATCAACGGCATTGGCTATGACCGCGAGTCCTTCGGCTTTGACGGAAACACCTGTGGCGTCATGGTGTCGCTCGACGAACAGTCGGTCGACATTGCCCAGGGCGTCGATGACTCCGAAGAGGTCCGCTCCGGACAGTCGAGCGAAGAAGACGAACTCGACAAGCAGGGCGCCGGCGACCAGGGAATGATGTTTGGTTACGCATGTGACGAAACCCCCGAGCTCATGCCGCTGCCGATCCACCTCGCTCACCGCATGGCCGAGCGTCTCGCCGAGGTCCGCAAGGCCGGCACCGTGCCGTACCTTCGCCCCGACGGCAAGACCCAGGTCACCTTCGAGTACGAAGACAACAAGCCCGTTGCGCTCAAGACCGTTCTGGTCTCGACCCAGCACAACGATGGTATCGACCGCGACTCGATGATTCGCCCCGACCTGATCGAAAACGTCATCCGCCCGGTAATCCCCGCCGAGTTCGCCGATGACGACTACGAGGTCTATGTCAACCCGACCGGCCGCTTCGTTATCGGTGGTCCAGTAGGCGACGCCGGCCTCACCGGTCGCAAGATCATCGTCGACACCTACGGCGGCTCGGCTCGCCACGGTGGTGGCGCATTCTCGGGTAAGGACCCGTCGAAAGTCGACCGTTCCGCAGCTTACGCAACCCGGTGGGTTGCCAAGAACGTTGTGGCCTCGGGTGCAGCCAGCCGCTGCGAGGTACAGGTTGCCTACGCCATCGGTGTTGCCAAGCCCATGTCGGTCTTGGTCGAAACCTTCGGAACCGAAAACGTCGACCCCGGCAAGATCGCCGAAGCCGTCGACCAGGTCTTCGACCTTCGCCCGGCCGCGATCCTTCGCGACCTCAACCTGCGCCAGCCCATCTACAAGCGCACCGCTGCGTACGGCCACTTCGGTCGTTCCGACGGTGAAGGCTTCACCTGGGAGAACACCGACCGGGCCGACGATCTCAAGTCGGCTCTCGGCCTGTAGCCACGAAGTAAGGAAAACACATCGCGAATACACCCGGCCAAGGCCGGCTGATTTCCTTTGATGACGACCCGCCCGAACCGGTACGCCCGGACGGGCGGGTTGTTCGCGTCTTGCCCGACGTCACGGGTATCGACAAGACCTTCGACTACGTCGTGCCCGACGCCTGGGCCGCCGCGAACAAAGCCCGGGTGCAGGTCGGGTCGATCGTGCGGTTCGACCTCGGTGGCCGGCGCCTCCGCGGCTGGGTCGTGGCGAACGATGTCGAACCCGCCGCCGGGGTAAAGCTCCGAGCACTCACCAAGGTGACCGGCTACGGCCCGCCGGCCGATGTGGTCGACCTCACCGAGTGGGCCGCTCGTCGCTGGGTCGGCCATCGCAGCCGACTGCTGGTCGCGGCGTCGCCGGCGAAGGCGATCACCCGGCTTCCACCGGTGCGACCGCACAAGCGCCTTGGCGAACAGGCCGCCGACGTCGAGCGGGCGTTTTCGGTCGACCGCGCCGTTGTTCGGCTCGCCCCGCGTGGTGAGTCGTTGCCTTACGGGTTGGCGGCCGCCCGTCGCGGCAATGCGTTGATTCTGGTCCCGAACGCTCAACGGGCCACCTGGCTAAGTCGAAAGCTCGCCAACGAGGGTGCCGCCGTAGCGCAGTTGCCGGGGGGATACGCCCGAGCGTTGGCCGGGGCGACCGTTGTCGGGGGGCGCTCAGCAGCGTGGGCGCCGGTGGCCGACCTGGCTGCGGTTGTGGTGTTCGACGAACACGACGAGGTGTATCAGGACGAGCGGACCCCAACCTGGAACGCCCGTGACGTAGCGATCGAACGGGCCCGGCGGGCAGGGGTTCCGTGCGTGCTCGTTTCGCCCAGCCCATCGCTCGAGGCCCTCGAATGGGGAGAGCTGTTTGCCCCCGAGCGGTCCGTCGAGCGCGCCGGCTGGCCGCGGGTCGAGGTCATCGACCGGCGCAACGACGACAAAGCCCGCACCGGGCTGTTCTCCGACGCCGTCGTGCGGGCCGTGCGCGACGACGGGCCCGTCGTACTGGTGCTGAACCGTAAAGGTCGTGCTCGCTTGCTCGCCTGTTCGGGGTGCGGCGAGATGGCATGGTGCGACGAGTGCTCGCGGGCGCTTATCCAACAAGACGACGACCACCTCCACTGCACGAGCTGTGGCAAAACCCGCCCGGTGGTTTGCGAGCACTGCGGCGGGTCGGTCTTTAAGCGCATTCGCATGGGTGTTGGACGGGCTCGCGAAGAACTCGAAGCCCTGGCCGGCCGCCCCGTGGTCGAGGTAACTGGAGCCGACGACGATGACGCCGACTGGGGCGACGCCGACGTCTTCGTTGGTACCGAAGCGGTGCTGCACCGGGTCAAGAAGGCAAAAACCGTCGTGTTTCTCGACTTCGACCAGGAACTGGCCGGCCTTCGCTACCGCGCCAGCGAGCAGGCGTTTGGCCTGTTGGTTCGTGCGGCCCGCCTGCTCGGCAACCGGGCTGACGGAGGCCGATTGTTGGTGCAGACTCGTAAACCCGAGCACGAGGTGCTGACGGCCGCCGTTCGCAGCGACCCAGCGACACTCGTGGACGCCGAACGGACGCGCCGCCAAACCCTCACGCTGCCGCCCTACGCCGCAATGGCGACCATCTCGGGCGCCGGCGGGCCGGAGTTTGTCGCCACCCTTCCGGCCGACCCGACCGTGTCGCTTCTTGGGCCGCTCGATGACCGCTGGCTGGTGAAAGCCCCCGATCATGAGACGTTGAGCGACTATCTCTTGGCCGGCGAACGCCCCACAGCCCGGCTGCGGGTTGAGGTCGATCCGCTGCGCGTGTAAACCCGCGAACTCGCCTCGCGCCAGTCCCCGATGGCGGGCGGCGATGCGATAAGTTATCGACGTGTCCGGGGGATCTCCATCGAATCAACGTCGACAAGAACTGGTCGAGCTGGCGGCAACCCAGCTCGTGCGTCGCATGTCGACCGCGATCTCCTCAACGCTGTCGTTGCTGCCAAACCCGCTCGTCGAGTCGTGCGCAGGTCTTAGCCTCATCCTCGACGACCTGGTTGGTGGACCGCTCGACTTCCGGGTTGAACTCCGTGGCACAACCGACGCTCAAGTTGCGGCGGAGATGGCCCGCGGCATTCCCGATTCGGCCGCCCGCTGGGCACTCGAACATTGGATCGATGTTGCCCTTTGGGATCTCGACACGGCCGCACCATCGCCGGAGTTTCGACGCACCGTGCGCACGTGGGTGACCGCCGAGATCGCGGCGAACGGAACCCCCGAGGCTGGTGACTCGGCCTTTGCTCATAGGGTGCGTGGTTTGCTCGGCCAGGTGGGCGCAACCCTGCACCACACCGGCACCATCGAGCGGGTGTTTCGTAAGTCGCTCCCGCTTATCGTCCAGTCGCCACCCGGGTCGGGCTTGTTTGCGACCCTCGAACGCACGATGCACCCGTCGCTGCCCCGATCGCCGAACCGGTCGATGCAGGACCTTGAGTGGGCAAAGGAAATCACTGCCCACGCCAACCCGTGGGCGACGAAGTCGCAGCGTCGTTCCTGGTTCGCGTACGCCAGCTAACTGCGAGGTACCGCTACCAGTTCACGTCGTGGCACCCGACATGACATTCGGGCTCGACTTGAAAGGTTGCGTGTTCGATCCCGTACGTGTCGGCCAACAGACTCCGGGCCTGATCGAGGATTGCGTGGTGGTCGGCGTCTTCACTTGCGGTGAGGTGGGCCGACACGGTTTCCATCGACGACGTAAGGGTCCACACGTGCAGATCGTGCACGTCGACAACATTCGGCAGAGCTTCGAGGTCGTCGCTGAGGCGGCCAACATCGATGTGGGGAGGCGCAGCTTGAATCAAGATCCTGACCGCTTGGCGTCCGAGTCGGAAGGTGCGGGGGAGGATCCACAGACCGATCAGCACGGCGAAGAGCGGGTCGATCCAGCCCCAACCGGTAACGGCGAACAGCACGCCGGCGATGATGACGGCCACCGAGCCCAACGTGTCGGCCAACACCTCGAGGTAGGCGCCCTCGACGTTGAGTGACTCCTTCGATCCTTCGGCCAGCATGCGAAACACGATGAGGTTGACCACGAGTCCGGCCACCGCGACCGCGATCATCGGACCGCTCAAGAGCTCGGGGGTCTCGGAGGTGAAGCGGGTTGCCGCCTCGTACAGCACGAACAGTGCGATACCAAACAGCAGCAGAGCGTTGACGAAGGCGGCAAGGATCTCGAGGCGATACAGCCCAAAGGTGTGTTGGGACGCTGGCTGGTTCTCGTCGCGCTGGGACTCTTCGTGACGCACGGCGAGTTGGATGGCCGCCAACGCCATTCCTAGGCCAATGACATCGGTGAGCATGTGGCCGGCGTCCGACAGCAACGCCAACGAGTTCGTGATGAATCCGGCGACTGCTTCGACGAAGAAGAAACTGCCGATGAGCAGGAACGAGATGAACAACGGTCGCCGGTGCTTGGCGCTGGCTGTGGCCAAGGTCGGGCCATGGTTGTGCCCGTCGTGACCGTGGTGATGCCCGTGACCGTGCTGGTCAGGGGAGACAGAGTTCATGCTCACCAGTATCTATCGACCAGTGGGCGCCTCGGTAGAGAAATCGGCCACACGCTGAGACTGGGAATCAGTCTCAGCTCAAATGCTGACGGCGGGCCTCGTACATAGCGATCGCCCCAGCGGTAGCCACGTTCAACGAACCAATCTTTCCGAGCTGAGGGAGGTAGGCGACGTGGTCGACGGTTCCGAGAGTTGCGGCGCTGATCCCGCGGTCTTCGTGCCCGACGATCAGACAGGTCGGCGGAGCAAGATCGAGCGAATCGAGCGGGACTGCATATTCGGCGAGTTCGATCGCCACCAGCTGAAAACCAGCTTCGCGGGCCAGCCCGACCGCCTCGGCGGTTGTTTCGCACGCCGTCCACGGAACGTAACGCTCAGAGCCCAGTGCCGTCTTGCCGACCTTTGCGTTGGTGGGCAAGGTGTCGGTGGCGGCGATCCAAAGATGCTCCACCCGGTACGCGGCAGCGGTTCGCAGCATCGAGCCGAGGTTGAACGGTCCCTGCACGCCGTCGACCAACAGCGCCAGCCGGGCTTCGGTCTGGCGCCGAGTGTCGCGATGCAGTCGCTTCATCCCGGTTCCGTCGAGTTGTTTCATGGTTGATCGTTCTGGGGTTGAGCGGCTTGCGCCCGGACTTCGAGGATCCGGAACGCCTTGCGAGAGCCGAGCTTGGTCGTGGCCCACCCGTGCTGGTTGAGCCATTTCATCAACGAGTCGCTGCCGAGATGTTTCTGCACCACAAGGTAGGCGATGCCGTCGTCGGTCAGCCGACCGAGCCAATTGGTCAGCAAGTCGTGCAGTGCCGCCTTGCCGATACGGATCGGCGGATTGGAGTAGATCCGGTCGAACCGCAACTCGGCTGGCACGTCGGACGGCTTGGCGACCTTGACCCCAGGTAAGCCCGCCTCGTCGGCGTTGGCTTGGGTCAGCTTGCGAGCTCGTTCGTTCGTGTCGATCGCCCACACCGTTGCCGAGGGGGCCCGGGTGGCGAGCGTCAGCGCAATAGGTCCGTAGCCGCATCCCAAGTCGAGCATCGCGGCTTCGGGTGGGGGATGAGGGGCCTCAAGTAGGAGGTATTTCGTGCCGGTGTCGACCGACTCGATCCCAAATACGCCGCGGTCAGAGGTCAGCCGCAGATGCACGTCGGGCAGCGACAGTTCGATCGTTCGGGGGTCAGAGTCGACCGACGGTTGTTCGTCGAAGTAGTGATCGCCGACGGGTTTGTTTGGCGCTTGGCTCGGATCAGGCACGGCGCTGACGGTATCCTGAAGTGATGCCTCGTTACTCCATCAGGTACGTGGGTGATCCCGTGCTTCGCGAAAGAGCGCAAGAGGTCACCGAGTTCGACGGAAAGCTGGCGCGCCTGGCGCGCGACATGTTTCCGGCGATGTACAACGCGCCCGGCATTGGCTTAGCCGCCCCCCAGGTCGGCGTCTCCAAGCGGATGTTTGTCTACGACTTCGGCGATGGGCCAGGCGTTCTGGTGAACCCGGAGGTCGTCGAGAGCGACGGCGAGTGGAGTTACGAGGAAGGGTGCCTGTCAGTACCCGGACTGTCGTGGGAAATCATCCGGCCAAAGCAGATTCACCTGGTTGGCTACGACATCAATGGTGACGAGGTGTCGATCGAGGCCGACGAACTCGAGTCACGGCTCTACCAGCACGAGATGGATCACCTCGATGGTGTTCTGCTGCTCGACCGCCTCGATGAAGAGACTCGCAAAGAGGCGATGAAAACCATCCGCGAGCTCGACTTCAACGCGATGAGCAAGAAGAAGCGTGCTCAAATCGCCGACGAACTTTCGCTTCCGTAGCGAACCGAACAACCATGCCTCTGCTCGAACCGCCCGCCACCGTGTCGCGGATCGTGTACATGGGCACTCCGGCGATGGCGGTGCCGCCGCTCGTTGCCCTGCACGAAGCGGGGTTTGAGATCGTCCTTGTCGTGTCGGGCCCCGATCGGCGACGGGGCAGGGGCAAAGACCTCAGCCCGAGTCCGGTGAAGGCCAAGGCGCTCGAGCTTGGTCTCACCGTGACCGGCCAAGTCGACGATGTCCTCAGTGTCGACGCCGACCTGGGCGTCGTGGTTGCGTTCGGACAACTCATCAAGCCCCACTTATTGAGCGAGCTGGCGATGGTCAACCTGCATTTCTCGTTGTTGCCTCGGTGGCGCGGTGCGGCTCCGGTCGAACGGGCAATTCTCGCCGGCGACGCGGTGACCGGGGTCGACGTTATGCAACTGGCGGAGGGCCTCGACACGGGCGACATCTACTCCGAGGTCGAGCTGACAATCGGCGACTCCGAAACCGCCGACGAACTTCGAGAGCGGTTAGTCGTGGCCGGATCGAAGCTTCTCGTCGAGACCCTTCAGGCGGGCCTTGGTGTGGGACGACCCCAAGAGGGCGACCCGGTGTACGCCAAGAAGATCTTCGCTGATGATCTTGAACTCGACTGGTCCCGGCCAGCGATCGAACTGTTGCGGATTATTCGGATCGGCAATGCGTGGACGACCTTTCGCGGCAAGCGGTTCAAGATTTGGCAGGCCGCGTTCAGTAGCGATGGAGGTTCGCTGGCCCCCGGGCAGATCGGCGGCACCCGGGTTGGTACCGGCGACGGCGTGATCGAGTGTCAGGTCGTGCAACCCGAAGGTAAAGCTCGCCAAGACGCCGAGGCATGGCGTAACGGTGCTCAGCCGACCTCCGACGAAACCATGGGCTCGTGAGCGGCAAGAAGCCCAACAAGGCAAAGCGGAAAGACAAGACGCCGAAGGGTCCGCTTTCGGCGCGGGAATTGGCACTCGAAGCGGTGGTGCGCATCGAACGTGATGGTGCGTTTGCCAACCTGTTGGTTCCGTCGATGCTCGATAAGTCCGAGCTTGAAACTCGAGACCGTGGGTTCGTGACCGAGCTGGTGTACGGCTCGACCCGAATGAAGCGGCCGTGCGACTACCTCTTTGACCGATTTATCGCCGATCCGCCGCCGGTTGAGGCCCGGGCCGCCCTGCGCCTTGGCGTCTACCAGTTGGTCTTCTTGGGCACGCCGCCCCACGCGGCGGTCAACGACACCGTGGGGGCAACGCCGCACAAGTATCGCGGGTTGGTCAATGCGGTTCTGCGCAAGGTCATCGATGCGCCGGTTACCTACCCGACCGATGCCATCCGCTTGAGTTACCCCGACTGGCTGTACGACCAACTGGTCGACCAGTTCGGCACCGAGCAGGCCCACGAGCTGATGGCTTCGATGAATCAGCCGGCCGCGGTCGTTGAGCGCGACGACGGGTATCGCCAAGACACGAGTAGTCAGATGGTCGCCTCGCTGCTTTCGGGCGACCGGATCGCCGATATTTGTGCTGCTCCAGGCGGAAAGTCGACCGCCATGGCTGGGTCTGCCGGTTTGGTCGCCGCGTCGGATCGTCGGATGAGCCGAGCCCGGCTCATCGAGTCGAACGTCGCCCGACTATCGCTCGACAACGTCACCACGGTGATCGCCGACGGTCGTCACCTGCCGTATCGCCCCGGCAGTTTCGATGCGGTGCTGGTCGACGCGCCGTGTACCGGCCTCGGTGCTCTTCGCCGTCGTGCCGATGCCCGCTGGCGGATCGGTGCCGACGACGCCGCCCGGTTGGCCGACCTGCAGGTCGAACTCATGCTGGCGGCTAGCGAGCTGGTGCGCGTCGGGGGAGAGGTGCTCTACAGCGTGTGCACCATCACCGACGCCGAGTCGTTGGGGGTGGCCGAACAGTTGGCGGTCGAGGCCCCCGAACTCGAACCGTTTACCGATTTCCCCGAAGGCTGGGAACCCCACGGTGTGGGCGCCCGCCTCCTCCCAGACGCAGAAAACGACGGCATGGCCGCCATCCGCTACCGCAAACGCAACTAACCGAGGTCTCAATCGGAGTTCCAGCCTGCGCTGGGTGGCGGGCTTCGATCCTTACGGAGTTTCCGGTTCCGCTCCGCGTCGGTCTTCGGCCGCAAGCGGCCTTCGATCCTTACGGAGTTTCCGGTTCCGCTCCGCGTCGGTCTTCGGCCGCAACCGGCCTTCGATCCTTGCGGAGTTTCGGCCTCCGCTTCGCTCCGACCAAAACATCCCGGATTCTGAGCTCGCAGAGGTCCCGAGTTGCGAAGCAACTCGCTAAGGGCTTCGGCCGCCTTGGCGGTCGAAACCGACCGGCACTGGAGCCTGGCACTGGAGCCTGGCACTGGAGCCTGGCACTGGAGCCTGGCACTGGAGCCTGGCACTGGAGCCTGGCACTGGAGCCTGGCACTGGAGCCTGGCACTGGAGCCTGGCACTGGAGCCTGGCACTG